>NZ_CDRVFO010000014.1:0-156032 GCF_977070485.1 Lelliottia jeotgali | reverse complement strand
GACACCGCCGGTACTCCAACTACGACGGTCACCGACAGCCCGGCTACCCAGGCCACCACCAACCTGGTGCTGAGCGCCACCGACGATGTCGCCGAAGGCGGTCAGATCGTCTATACCGCCACGCTGAGCAATCCCGCCGGCACGGCGATGACCGTGACCCTGAGCAACGGCGCAACTATCAACATCGCGGCCGGCCAGACCACTGGCACGGTCTCTGTTCCAGCCCCGGCTGATGACGTGTACAAAGACGCCGGCCAGGTCAAAGCGACCATCACCGGCACCACCGGTGGTGACTTCGAGAACCTCGCGATCAATCCGGCTGAGGCCGTGACCAATGTCAGCGACACCCTTGATACCAGCACGGTGACCCTGACCGCTAATGCTTCGGTAATTGAAGGTGGCGTGGTGACCTACACCGCCTCGGTTAGCGCACCTGTTACTGGTTCGCCGCTGGTCGTGACCCTAGCTAACGGCCAAACCATCACCATCGGCGTCGGCGAGTCGTCCGGCTCGGTCGACTTCACCGCGCCAAACAACGTCTACAACACCAATACCCCGCTGACCAACAGCATCACTAAGGTCGACGGCGGTAATTACGAACAGCTCGACACCGCCGGTACTCCAACTACGACGGTCACCGACAGCCCGGCTACCCAGGCGACCACCAACCTGGTGCTGAGCGCGACTGGCGATGTCGCTGAAGGCGGTCAGATCGTTTACACCGCCACGCTGAGCAACCCAGCGGGCACGGCGATGACCGTAACGCTGAGCAATGGCGCTACCATCAATATCGCGGCCGGCCAAACCTCTGGCCAAGTAAGCGTCGCCGCCCCGGCTGATGACGTTTACAAAGACGCAGGCCAGGTCAAAGCGACCGTCACTGGTACCACCGGTGGTGACTTCGAGAACCTCGCAGTCAACCCGGATGAGGCCGTGACCAATGTCAGCGATACCCTCGACACGTCGACCGTGACCCTGACGGCGAATGCTTCAGTGGTTGAAGGTGGCGTGGTCACCTACACGGCGTCGGTTAGCGCTCCGGTCACTGGCAGCCCACTCGTGGTCACCCTGGCCAATGGTCAAAGCATCACCATCGGTGTCGGTGAGTCGTCCGGCTCGGTCAACTTCACCGCACCAAACAACGTCTACAACACCAATGCACCGCTGACCAACAGCATCACCAAGGTCGACGGCGGTAATTACGAGAAGCTGGATACCGCAGGTACTCCAACCACGACGGTTACCGACAGTCCCGCTACCCAGGCGACCACCAGCCTGGTGCTGAGCGCGACCGGCGATGTCGCTGAAGGCGGTCAGATCGTCTATACCGCCACGCTGAGCAATCCCGCCGGCACGGCGATGACCGTGACCCTGAGCAACGGCGCAACTATCAACATCGCGGCCGGCCAGACCACTGGCCAAGTGACCGTCGCTGCACCCGCCGATGACGTCTACAAAGACGCCGGCCAGGTCAAAGCGACCGTCACTGGTACCACCGGTGGTGACTTCGAGAACCTCGCAGTCAACCCGGCTGAGGCCGTGACCAACGTCAGCGACACCCTCGATACCAGCACGGTGACCCTGACCGCCACTCCAAGCGTGGTCGAGGGCGGCACCGTGGTGTACACCGCGTCCGTGTCGGCCCCAGTCACCGGCAGCCCACTCGTGGTCACCCTGGCCAACGGTCAGAGCATCACCATCGGTGTCGGTGAGTCGTCCGGCTCGGTCAACTTCACCGCACCGAACAACGTGTACAACACCAACACCGCGCTGACCAACAGCATCACCAAGGTTGACGGCGGCAATTACGAGAAGTTGGTCACCGCCGGCTCCCCGTCAACGACGGTAACGGATGTGGCAGGTACCAAGGACACCACGAGCCTTGTCCTGAGCGCGACGCCAACGGTCGCCGAAGGCGGCAAGATCACCTATACCGCAACCTTGTCCAACAAGGCCGGTTCTGACATGACCATCAAATTGAGCAATGGCGAGACCATCTCCATCGCCAAAGGTCAGACCGAAGGCAGCATCACCCTCAACGCGCCCGGCGATGATCCCTACATCGATGCCGGCTCGGTACAGGTCAAGATCGACGGAAGCACCGGCGGCGACTTCGAATTGCTGGCAGTCGACGGCGCTTACGCGGTGACCAAGGTCACCGACACCCTCGACAATACCAGCCTGACCCTCAGCGCCACGCCCACGGTCGCCGAAGGTGGCCAGATCACCTACACCGCCACGTTGAGCAACCCGGCAGGCACGGCGATGACGGTCACCCTGAGCAATGGCCAGACCATCAACATTGCAGCAGGCAAAACATCAGGTTCGGTAATTGTCGCCGCGCCCGGTGAGGATGTGTACATCGATGCAGGTGACGTGTCGGCGAAAATTACCGGGACTTCCGGTGGCAACTTCGAGAACCTTGTCGTCAGTAACACGGCAGCGGTAACCGCCGTGACCGACACCCTCCAGACGACCACCCTGAGCATCAGTGGTACAACCGCTGTTGCCGAAGGCGGCAACGCAACTTACACGCTGAACCTCAGCAACAATGCGCAAACCGATGTGACGGTGAAGCTTTCGTATTCCGGCACCGCCGCCAATGGTGCCGACTACACCGGTGTGGCCATCGTAACGATCAAAGCCGGCAGCAACTCAGCCACCTTCACCATCCCGACAATCAAGGACAATGTCACCGAAGGTACCGAGCAGTTCACCGTCAAGATCGACTCGGCCACCGGCGGCAACTTCGAAAACCTGGCGGTCAGCGGTAGCGCTGGTAGCGTCACCACCCAGATCTTCGAGCCGGCGCCTGTTCTGGACCTGGACGCCAACGATTCGAGCGGAAAGACCGGCGCCGACTACCAGACCACGTTCACCGAAAACCAGCCAGGCAGCGGTGTTTCGATCGGCGATATCGACGTGTCGATCACCGACTTCGACAGCTCGATGCTGACCGGCGCGACGGTGACCCTGACCAATCGCCAGCCAGGCGATGCCCTGAACCTGGGCAACAGCGTCAATGGCATCTCGATCAATGCCAACAGCACCGATGGCAAGGTGGTCCTGACCCTGAGCGGAACCGCTTCGCTGGCTGACTACATCCAGGCGATCAAGAACATCACCTTCATCAACACCAGTGAAGACCCGAGCACCGCCCCTCGGATCATCACGGTCACGGTGACCGACGGTGTGAACACATCGAATACGGCGACCACCACGGTCAATGTCGTGGCGGTCAACGACGTGCCCACCACCACTGGCGGAGCGGTCACCGGAACCGAGGACACCGACCTGGTGCTGGGTTGGAGCGACTTCAACATCAGCGATGTCGATTCCTCGCTCACCAGCCTCGGGGTGACCATCACCCAGCTGCCGGGGGCCGGTACTGTGAAGCTGTACAACGGCACCAGCTGGGTCGATGTGAAGGCAGGCCAGACCATCAGCCAGGCCGACATCGCCGCCGGCAAGCTCAAGTTCGTTCCCGTGGCTAACCAGTCGGGTGTCGATGGCTACGGTGGTACCGGTGTGGGCAACAAGCAGGCGGACTACGCGCAGATCAAGTACGCGCCTACCGATGGCAAGGGCACGGGCAGCGAAGCCACGCTGAAGGTCGATATCACACCGATGGCCGACAAGCCGGACCTGAGCATTGGCAGCAACAACGTCAACTCGCTGGGCCTGACCAAGGAAACCTGGACCAGCCTCACTGGCCTGGGCACCAACGGCAATGGCATCACGGGCGACGCACTGAAGAACGTGTTCGCCAACTCCGGCAACGCCGGCAAGAGCGAGCAGGTGACCACTGTCGACACCACGGCCACCGTCACCCCGGGGTCGGGCTCGAAGACCTCAGGCCTGATCTATCTGGAGGCCGGCAAGACCTACACCTTCAGCGGCACCGCCGACGACAGCCTGCAGATCGTCATCGGCGGCAAGAACGTCGCCGGCGGTACCTGGGGCTCGGCCAGCGGCAGCATTTCCGGCAGCTACACCCCAACCACGAGCGGCTATTACACCCTGGAGATCTACAACGCCAACCAGGCAGGGCCAGGCAGCCTCGACGTCAACATCAAGGTGGGTAACGGTGCAATCACTGACCTTAGCAGCGCCAACATCCCGATGTACCCGAACCTCGCCGCGCTGGCCAACGCCGGGGTCACGGTGTCCGACCTGCATGGCAGCAACGGCGTGGGTTACTACGACGGCTACAAGCTCAACGAAGGCGGCGAGAATGGTGCGCCGGTCAAGCTGGTAGGCATCAGTACCGCGCTGACCGACACCGACGGCTCCGAGAGCCTGAGCGTCAAGCTAAACGGCATACCGGCAGGCTCCGTGGTTGCCGATAATGCAGGCCATACCTTCACCGTTGGTGCCAGTGCGGTAGATGTCACGGGTTGGAATCTGGGCAGCCTGACCATCAAGCCGCCGGCCTATTACTCCGGCCAGTTCGATGTGAAAGTCACCTCGACGGCCACCGAAAGCGTTGGCGGCAGCACTGCGACCAGCGAAGGCAGCATCAAGGTCACGGTCTACCCGCAGTCGTACACCACCAGCAACCTGTCGTCCGACAGCGACAGCATCACTGGCACCGATGGCAATGACATCGTGGTCGCGGATGTCAGCGGCCTGCACGTGGTACCAGGCCAGGACTACAACATCGCCTTCATCGTCGACACCTCGGGCAGCATGGGCTCTTCGGGCGTCGATGCTGCGAAGAAATCGCTGGAGTCGGTATTCAAGACCTTGGCTGCAAGCGTCAAGGGCGCACAGTCCGGGACGGTGAATATTCTGTTGGTCGACTTTGCAACCCAGGTCAAGAGCAGCGTATCGGTGACCCTCAACGATGCGGGCCTGAAAACCCTGCTGAGTGCGCTGGGCACGTTGAACTCCAATGGCGGCACCAACTATGAGGATGCCTTCAAAACGACAGCCAACTGGTTCGCGAACCTCAAGGCTGCAGGTAGCACTGGTAGTAACCAGACATTCTTCATCACTGACGGTGAGCCGACCTATTACCAGACGAGTGAACAGGCCAACCCGAACCTGGGCAACACCAACGTCAAGCTCGACACGTTCCTGTCGTCGATCAACTACAAGATGGGCGATACCGTTACCAACTATCAGTTGGATACCAACAATCGTCTCTCGATCGACAGCAGCGGCAAGTTGACCATGCAGGTTCGCGAGTTGGACTGGAGCTGGAACACGGGCTACTACTACAAATGGTCTACTCAGAGCACAGCCACTATCCATGCCGAGGGTAATGGTGGATACGAGCTGTCGACCCGAGACGGCACGGGCAACTCGACAGACCGGGCAACCACCAACAACTCGACTGATAGCTTCAAGATCCTCTCTGGCTTGTCCGATGTGGAGGCAATAGGCCTGAACAGTGGCGTGAACAAGGACGACCTGAAGCCCTATGACTCCGATGGCAAACCACAGGCCAACATCGACCCAAGCAAACTGGCAGACGCCATCCTCGGCCACACCGAAGTCACCCAGCCGGGCAACGACACGGTCAACGGTGGTGACGGCAACGACATTATCTTTGGCGACTTGCTGACCTTCTCTACGGTCGCCGGCACTGGTGTAGAGGCAATCCAGGGTTATGTGGCCAACAAACTCGGTGTCGATGCGGGTGATGTCGATGCGCGGGCAATGCACAAGTACATCAACGAGCATTACACCGAGTTCGATGTTGCGGGCAGCAATGATGGCGCCGACACCCTGATGGGGGGCGCAGGCAATGACATCCTCTTCGGCCAAGGGGGTAATGACACCCTCGATGGCGGCAAAGGTAATGACATGCTGCTGGGCGGTACTGGCAACGACACCCTGATCGGCGGCCAAGGCAACGACATGCTGATCGGTGGCAGCGGTGCCGACACCTTCGTGTGGAAGTCCGGTGACATTGGCAGTGACGTGATCAAGGACTTCAAAGTCAGCGAGGGTGACCGTCTCGATCTGCGCGACCTGCTGCAGGGTGAGAAGGCCAGCACTATCGACAACTTCCTGAAGATTACCACCGTCGATGGTTCCTCGACCTTGCAGGTCAGCACCGAAGGTAAGCTCAACGCAGCGGGTGGCCTGGCCAATGCCGATGTGTCTATCAAACTGGAAGGGGTCAACTGGTCCAATACCACGGTCAACTCGTTGATCAGCGGAGCAGACCCCACCATCAAGATCGATAACTCCTGATCCCGTCTGCGCGGTGGCCTCCCGGGCCACCGCGCAGAGCGGTCTTTTCTGGCATCTTCGTGCAGCGCATACTTCTGCGCCGGGCTGTCATGCCCGATGAACTTTGCCTATGCTGCTGACTACCAACAAGGAACCATCGTGACGAGGGACGACGCCATGTTCTACGTGCAACGCGACGCCGAGGGCCAGTTGCTGCGGGTAGAAGCTGCACCTTATGCCGAACATACGGAGATCCTCCCGGCAGATCATGCCGAGATACAGGAGTGGTTTGCTGACGATGTCGTCGAAAACAGCCTGAAGCAGCTGAAGCAGAGCGACTTGGACATGATCCGGGTGCTTGAAGACTTGATCGAGGTGCTGACTGCCAAAGGCGTGTTCAGCATCACCGACCTGCCGCCTGGCGCCCAGGCCAAGCTGCTCAGTCGCTCCACTGCGCGCAAGGCGCTCGGCAGCTTGAACAATCTGATCGAGGACGAGGAGGAGGGCGGGTTGATTTAATCCGCTGTACTTGCCTGCTTACCCGGCATACAGCTGCCACCCTAATATCGTTATTCATTAACGATATTTAAATTATTTTTCTTATTACCTTATAGTCACTCCACTGCGTACCCGTCGACCAATCGATGCGCCGCACGACTTGAACCCACACGGCTAAACCCCGTGCGTTTCTGATCGTTGCGCGTCATCGAAGTCGCGCACTGCGTGGGAGTGAAAAATGTCCGCCGTCTCGAACGCCTTGTCGTCCAACCACAGCGCTCAGCCGCAAACCTTTGAAATACGCCCGTTCTCGGGTGCCGTTGGCGCCGAGATCATCGGCCTGGACCTGGCAAAACCGGTCAACGCCGAGGACTTCAGCCTTATTCATCGCGCCCACCTCGAGCACCATGTACTGGTGCTGCGCGACCAGCGCATCAGCCCTGAACAGCAGATCGCCTTCAGCCGCCGCTTCGGCCAACTGCAGATCCATGTGCTAAAGCAGTTTCTGCTCAAAGGCCACCCCGAGATCCTGATCGTCTCCAACATCATCGAGAACGGCCACAACATCGGCTTGGGCGATGCCGGCAAGTTCTGGCATTCGGACCTGTCATACAAGGAACTCCCAAGCCTGGGCTCCATGCTGCACGCCCAAGAGTTGCCCAGCGAAGGTGGCGACACCCTGTTCGCCGACATGCACAAGGCCTGGGACGCGGTACCCCAAGCGCTGCGCAAGCAGGTCGAGGGCCGCAGTGCCGCTCACTCCTACACCGCCCGTTATGCCGAGACCAAGTTCGAAGGCAACTGGCGCCCGACCCTTAGCGCCGAGCAGCTTGCACAGGTGCAGGAAGTGGTCCATCCGGTGGTGCGAACCCACCCGGAAAACGGCCGCAAGGCACTGTTCGTCAGCGAAGGGTTCACTACCCGGATTGTCGGCCTGCCGGATGATGAAAGCCGCGACGTGCTGCAGCAGCTTTATGCCCTGAGCGTGCTCGAACAGAACATCTACCGCCACCAATGGCAGCCACACGACCTGGTGTTCTGGGACAACCGCTCGCTGATCCACCTCGCCACAGGCTGCCCGGCGCACCTGCGACGCAAACTTTTCCGCACCACCATCCAGGGCGATGCCCCGTTCTGACGACTGAGGAAACCATCATGCGCAAATCCATCAGCCGCCTGGCGGCAAGTATCAGCCTGGGTGCAAGCTTGGTCGTGGGCAGCCTTGCGGCCCCCACGGTGGCCCATGCCGAAGGCAAGATCCGCATTGCCGAGCAGTTCGGCATTGTCTATCTGCTGCTCAATGTGGTGCGTGATCAGCAACTGATTGAAAAGCACGGCAAGGAGCAGGGTATCGACATCGACGTCGACTGGGCCCAGCTATCCGGGGGTGCTGCGATCAACGACGCGCTGTTGTCCGGCTCGGTGGACATCGCCGGTGCTGGCGTTGGGCCGTTGCTGACTGTATGGGACCGCACCAAAGGCCGGCAGAACGTCAAGGCGGTGGCTTCGCTGGGCAACTTCCCGTACTACCTGGTCAGCAGCAACCCGAACGTGAAGACCATCGCCGACATTTCCGAAAAGGACCGCATTGCCGTGCCGGCCGTGGGCGTCTCGGTGCAATCGCGCTTCCTCCAGTACGCCGCTGCCCAGCAGTGGGGCGAGAAGGAATACAGCCGCCTCGACAAGTACACCCTGGCCGTACCGCACCCAGATGCCACCGCCGCGTTGCTGGCTGGCGGCACCGAGCTCAACGGGCACTTCTCCAACCCGCCGTTCCAGGACCAGGCACTGGCCAACAAGGACGTGCACGTGGTGCTCAACAGCTATGACCTGCTCGGCCCCAACTCGCCGACCCTGCTGTTTGCCACCGAGAAATTCCGCAACGACAACCCCAAGACCTACAAGGCGTTCGTCGATGCCCTGGCTGAGGCTGCGGACTTTGCCCAGAAGGACAAGGCGGCGGCTGCCGATACCTATATCCGCGTCACCAAGGCCAAGATTGACCGCGATGTGCTGATCAAGCTGATCGACAACCCCCAATACGAGTTCACCGTAACGCCGAAGAACACCTACAAGCTGGCCGAATTCCTCTACCGGGTAGGCGCCATCAAGCACAAGCCTGAGTCGTGGAAGGACTACTTCTTCCAGGATGAACGCCCACTGCAGGGGAGCTGACCGACCATGACCGCCCCATTGCCAGGCCACACGGCCAGCAACCTTAGCCGTGTGGCTACACCGCCGTTGCTCAAGGTGGATAACCTCAGCCTCGAATACCGTACCGCGCAGCGCGTGGTGCGGGCCACCCATCAGGTCAGCTTCGAAGTCGATCGTGCCGACCGTTTTGTCTTGCTGGGCCCCTCGGGGTGTGGCAAGTCCACGCTGCTCAAGGCCGTAGCCGGGTTCATCAGCCCACAGCAAGGGCAGATCCTGCTGCAGGGCCAGCCGGTCAACGGCCCTGGCCCCGATCGCATCGTGGTGTTCCAGGAGTTTGACCAGCTGCCGCCGTGGAAGACGGTGAAGCAGAACGTCATGTTCCCGCTGCTCGTTTCTGGCCAGCTCAAGCGCGCCGAGGCCGAAGACCGAGCGTTGCATTACCTGGACAAGGTTGGCCTGGCGGCTTTTGCCGACGCTTATCCGCATACCCTGTCGGGTGGCATGAAAGCGCGCGTGGCAATTGCTCGTGCACTGGCCACGCAACCGAAGATCCTGTTGATGGACGAGCCGTTCGCCGCACTCGATGCGCTTACCCGGCGCAAGATGCAGGAAGAGTTGCTGCTGCTGTGGGAGGAGGTGCGCTTCACCTTGCTGTTCGTCACCCATTCCATCGAGGAGGCGCTGGTAGTGGGTAACCGCATCCTGTTGCTGTCACCCCATCCGGGGCGGGTACGGGCCGAGGTGCACAGCCATCAGTACGACCTCGGCAGCCTCGGCGCCAGTGACTTCCAGGCCAGCGCCCGGCGCATCCATCGGCTGTTGTTCGACGAGGTCGATACCCCCGAGCAGGCAGAATACCTGGGCTTCAACGACATCCGCATTGCCTACTGACAGGAGCTTGAGCCATGACCACTACCCCTGTACGTCAGGAATACGAGGTGCAGCTGGAGCCGCTGCTCAGTGTGCCTCTGGAACGCAACCTGCCGCTGGCCCAGCGCCTGTGGCAGCAAGGCTGGTTACGCAAGGCGGTGATCCTCGTGGTGATCGCAGCATTGTGGGAGGCCATTGCCCGCTACCAGGGCAATGATCTGCTGCTGCCGAGCTTTTTGCAGACTGCCGCGGCGCTGTGGGACGGCCTGCGCAGCGGTGAGCTGCCGGCCAAGGTCGGCGTGTCGCTGGTGATCCTGCTCAAGGGGTACGTGCTGGGCATCGTGCTGGCTTTCGGCCTGACCAGCCTGGCGGTTTCCACCCAGCTGGGCCGCGACTTGTTGGGTACGTTGACCTCAATGTTCAACCCGCTGCCCGCGATTGCCCTGCTGCCGCTGGCCCTGCTGTGGTTCGGGCTGGGCGACAACAGCCTGATCTTCGTGCTGGTGCACTCGGTGCTTTGGGCGCTGGCGCTGAATACCTACGCGGGTTTTCTTGGCGTTTCTGAAACCTTGCGCATGGCTGGGCGCAACTATGGCCTCAAAGGGCTGCGGCTGGTGCTGCACATCCTGGTACCCGCGGCACTGCCGTCGATCCTGTCGGGGCTGAAGATCGGCTGGGCATTTGCCTGGCGCACGCTGATCGCCGCCGAGCTGGTGTTCGGCGCGAGCAGCGGCAAGGGCGGGCTGGGTTGGTACATCTTCCAGAACCGCAACGAGCTGTATACCGACAAAGTGTTTGCCGGGTTGGCGGTGGTGATCCTGATCGGTTTGCTGGTCGAGGGGTTGGTGTTCAATACCCTGGAACGGGTGACCGTGCGGCGCTGGGGGATGCAGCGCTAACGGTATGGCCTGTGGGGGCCCTATTGCCGGACAGCTAGCGTGCGGTCATGACCCTGAAAAGCCCTCATACATTCGCAAACAAAATTATCAGAAAACTGTAGGAAATTTCTGTGTTTGGTCTCGATCTCCAGAGAAATGTTGCGACTGCCTTTCCGCGCGCCTAGCCTGTTTCGCTCATTCGGTTACAAGGAACAGTATCCATGGCTTTCGATGCTTACATTCAAATCGCTGAAATCGCTGGCGAAGCGAAGGACGAGCAATACCGCAACTGGATCGAGATACTCGGCTATACGTTCGGCACCAGCCAAAGCGCCTCCGCCACTGCAAGTTCCGCAGGCGGCGCTACTTCCGGGCGCACCACTCTGAGCAACCTCACCTTCACCAAGTACCTCGACAACGCCAGCTGCAAACTACTGGAGGCCAGTTGCGCCGGGCAGCACCTGAAGGAGGTCAGGCTGGTGGTCTGCCGTGCCGGTGGTGACAAGCTTAAATACTACGAAGTGGTGCTCGAAGAAGTGATCATCGCCGACTATGCACACAGCGCCCACGGCGGCGTACCGACTGAAATCATTCAGCTCGACTACGGCCGTATCAAGGCCACGTACACCCGGCAGCAACGCGCCGACGGCCATGGCGGCGGCAATTTGACCGGAGGCTGGGACCGGATTGCCAACAAGAAGTTTTCGTGAGGATCGATCATGTCCGAGGTACTCAGCTTTATAAATCCCCAGGCGCAGAATTATGCGACCCTGAAGAACGGAACGCCGATGAACGCCAACCAGCAGGCCAAGTTCGATGTGCTGAATGCTCATATCTTCAATTCGGTCGTCTTTGCCGGCGAACTGGTGATCGTCGGTGATCCCAGTACACCCTCTTGCACGAGCCATGAAGCCTTTCTCATGGGCAAGGCGGCAGGCATCCACCATGACATCGTGTTCAATGGCGGTGGTGTCGATAGGTTCATGCTGGATAACTTCGAGATGCTGCAGAATCTGCTGGCCCATGCGTCGATGGGGGTAGGGGCAGCAAGCGATGGCTGGGCCAGGCATCTGGAGGCGATCAAGAAGACGCTGGAACAGATCGAGCAACTGCACCGCGTGCATATGAGTGGAGGTGCGCTCAGGGCACGGGAAGAGTTCTACGCAAAACGTGCGGCGCTGTTCAGCACGTTAAATGAACAGCTTGGAAAGACCGCCGCCTATGGTTCTGGTCTACGAAATCAGGGATCGATCAAGCGGATGCTGCAGCTTTCTACCAAAAGTTATCTGAGTACTGGGGAGATTTCTCGGTACGCCGAGAAGGTAGCAGGCGTGGCGAAAGCTGCGAATCTGATCAAGAAAGGGGCATATATCGGTGTTGCACTGGAAGTGGCTGGGACAGGGATGTCTATTCATAAGGCATGCACCACTGGTCGCGAGGAAGAATGCAGAAAGGCCAAGTATGTAGAGACAGGTGGTTTGGCGGGCACTATAGCTGGAAGCGCGGCTGGAGGATTTGTGGGTGGTGCTATTGCGGGTACTATATGCGTGGCGCTTAGTGTCCCCACTGCCGGTGCTGCCGGTGCTTCGTGTGTTGTGTTCGGAGGTGCAATAGGTGGCAAGTATGGAGGCGATTTTGGAAAAGAGCTGTTAGGCAGGGTTGGAGAGATAATCTATGAACGGGTACATGAATGAAGTCTGATATGGCGGTCTTGCTAGCGACACTTCTGTTAGTCTGGATGATAATTAGTGTGGGTCTTATGACTTATTTGGCTCGCCGCTACATAGATGTCATCGAGTCCAGTTTATCAAGGTGCAGCTATGTACAGGATAACAGGTCAAACTTTTCGTCTGCGGGCTTGATTGGAAAAGTATTACGTACCTGCTTGGCTGCGAACATGCTGATGATTCCAAAGATTTTTGTGGTAAAGGGTGTGGCGGACGCCTCGGAAATTCTCCACTTTCCAAAGCGCATTAAATATAAGTTGTTGGTTTCGTGGGGCGGGCTTGTACTGTCCACTTCTTTGTTTTTTGCTTTTAATGGCATGATGAGATTCTTTGGCTGGTCTCTTTGACTTCCTATTGGCGCCGCAGCTTTCCAGCAAACTTTAGCTGAACACTAGGGGGTTATGCCTAGAGTAGGTGGAGGAGCTAGTTCGAATACTGTGCTGCGGCATCAACCAGGGTCTTGGCAATCTCTGCGCGCAACTCGCTTGGCTGCTCGATTACCATGTCTGCTCCCTGACTAAGTACCCACCAGCGCAATGGCCCACCATCTTCCACCGTGGCCCGCAGTCGATGCCCCTGGTCCAGTGCCGTCAACTGCATGTCCACGCTTAAGGGGGCCTCGCGCAATTGCCGGGCCAATGAGTCGCTGACCCAGGCCTGCATCTCGACCCCTTCACCTTGGATCGGCTGCAGCGCCTCACCGCGCAAATATCCCTGCAGGTCGAAATTCCCGCGCAGCTCGCCCAAGGCATTCGCCGACCAGTGCCAGCCGAACGGAATGCTCTTATCGTTGCGCTCCAGCGGGAAGATCAACGACAGCTCATTGAGGTCGCGTTCCACCGTGCGTTTGCTGACGGTGAAACCCACATCGCGCAGGCGCCACACCAGTTCTGCGCTGGTAATGCCCGGGGAACGGCTGGGTAGCTGGCGCAGCAGCGCCCACTGACGGCTGAGGGTGGCGCGGGTGGTGGCGAACGGCAAAAGGTAACGTCCTTGTCTAGGCTTGCCGCATCAGGATGGCGGCATTAGTGGGTCATGGCAATTAGCCACGATCCGTTCAGATCAAGGAACCGCCAATTGGTTGCCTGGCGCCGAATCGTTCGCGACAGGTTTTGACGTGACGTCGCGCAGAATCACGCCTCATCACAGCCGCAGTAAGGCCTGTGGGTCGTTCAATGAGGATGAACATGTCAGCTGTCAGCAATATCCACTCGCTGCTCGCCCGTCTTCTGCCTGAGCAGGTCATTCCCGCGCCGACCCCCGCTGGCAGGCGACAGCGGCTGTTCGCCGGGGTTGGGTTGCCCAGCCAGCGGGCGCTGCTGGTCAACCGCCTGGACGAAGCGGCGGACTTGCAAGCGGTGTATACCGACCTGCGCCATCAAGCGCTGGCCGGCCATGTGGCGGCGCTCAATGACCTGGGCTGGGTCTGGCTCAATGGCAAGTACTGGCGTGCCGACACCGTGCTGGCCGGCCACCTGCTGCGCATGGCGGCCATGCAGGGCAATGCCGCGGCCTGGTTCAACCTGGGGCAGCAGCACTACTTCGGCAAGGGTGTGGAGGTTTCCTACGTCCAGGCCGCAGAGTGTTATCGCCATGCTTTTGACCGGGGCATGCTCGATGCAGCTGCCGCACTCGGCGATTTGTACGAGGAAGAAGTCTGCGATGCGCAACTGGGCTGGCAGGTCGATCTGGCTCAGGCTTACCAATGGTTTCTTCGTGGTGCCGAACGGGGCGAGGTGCGTTGCCGCTTCGAGGTGGGCTACCGTTTGTTGCATGGCCTGAGTGTGGACGCTGATATCAAGGCCGGGCTGTACTGGTTGGAGCTGGCGGCAGCGACCGGGGTCATGCAGGCGGCCGAGGAGCTGGCAGTGCATTTCAGCCGTTGCGATGCGGCGCGCTATCTGGATTGGCGGGATCGGGCAGTGCAGATGGGTAGTACGTTGGCGCTGGCGATGAAGTTGGAGGACCAGGTTCAGCCTCAATGAACAACAATTCATGTACTCCCCCCGTCGCCCCCGGTTGACGACAGGGGGAGGGCCAGGCGTATATTGATAGTTAGCAAACTATGAATATCCTTGGTTCTTTACATGACGCTTGACTCACTGCGCCTGCAAGTCAGCACCGGCATGGTCGTTGCCGCCCGCCATTGGCGGCGCATTTGCCATACGGCCCTGACCAGCTACGGCATTTCCGAAGCCTGCGCCGCACCCTTGCTGATGATCGTGCGCCTGGGCGATGGCGTGCACCAGGTAGCCGTGGCTCAGGCCGCTGGCCTGGAAAGCCCGTCGCTTGTGCGCCTGCTTGACCAGCTGTGCAGGGCCGGGCTGGTATGCCGTAGCGAGGATCCGCTGGACCGCCGCGCCAAGGCTCTGAGCCTGACAGCCGAGGGCCGTGCCTTGGCCGAAGCCATCGAAGCCGAACTGGTGCGCGTCCGCCACGAAGTGCTGCAGGGCATCGATGAGGCCGACCTGCATGCCGCCTTGCGCGTGCTCCGCGCCTTCGAGGCAGCAGGCCTTGGAAGCACTGGCGGGGTGGCATGAACGGTTTCTTCAGTTCGGTACCGCCGGCCCGCGACTGGTTCTATGGTGTGCGTACCTTTGCCGCGTCGATGATCGCGCTGTACATCGCACTGCTGATGCAGCTGCCGCGCCCCTACTGGGCGATGGCAACCGTCTACATCGTTTCCAGCCCATTCGTTGGGCCTACCAGCTCCAAGGCCCTGTATCGCGCCCTTGGCACGCTGCTCGGCGCTGGCGGGGCAATTTTCCTGGTGCCGCCGCTGGTGCAGTCGCCTTTGCTGCTGACCGTCGCGATCGCCCTGTGGACCGGCACATTGCTGTACCTCTCGCTGAACCTGCGCACCGCGAACAACTACGTGCTGATGCTGGCCGGCTATACGCTGCCAATGATCGCCTTGGCGGTGGTCGACAACCCGTTGGCAGTGTTCGACGTTGCTTCTTCACGTGCCCAGGAGATCTGCCTGGGGATTGTCTGCGCAGCCGTGGTCGGCGCGATTTTCTGGCCACGACGCCTGGCGCCCGTGGTGGTTGGCGCGACCGGAAGCTGGTTCAGTGAAGCGATCCGCTACAGCGATACCTACCTCGCCCGTGATGTTGCTGCGGACAAAGTGGGTGGCATGCGTGGTGCCATGGTTGCCACCTTCAACTCGCTGGAGTTGATGATTGGCCAGCTCGGCCACGAGGGTGCAGGCCCGCATACCTTGAAGAACGCCCGCGAGCTGCGCGGGCGAATGATCCATCTGCTGCCGGTGATCGACGCCCTTGACGACGCCCTGGTGGCGCTCGAAGGCCGCGCCCCGGCGCAGTTCGCCCAGCTGCAACCAGTGCTCGCCGCCGCCCGCGAATGGCTCGAGGGTACAGCACAAAGCGCCTCGGTAGCACGCTGGACTGCCCTGCACGAACAGATCGACCGCCTGCAGCCCGGCGCCGCCGCGCTCGACCAGCGCGCCGAATTGTTGCTGTCCAATGCGCTTTACCGGCTGACCGAATGGGCCGACCTGTGGCAGGACTGCTGTACCTTGCAGCACGCCTTGCGCACGGATGACGCCAAGCCCTGGCGTGCGGTCTACCGCCACTGGCGCCTGGGCCGCCTGACGCCGTTCTTCGACCGTGGCTTGATGCTCTATTCGGTGGTTTCCACCGTGCTGGCAATCATCGTCGCCTGCGGCCTGTGGATCGGCCTGGGCTGGAACGACGGCGCCAGCGCAGTGATCCTCGCCGCCGTGTCGTGCAGCTTCTTCGCCGCCATGGACGACCCGGCACCGCAGATCTACCGGTTCTTTTTCTGGACCCTGATGTCGGTCATCTTCTCCAGCCTGTACCTGTTCCTGGTGCTGCCCAACCTGCACGATTTCCCGATGCTGGTGCTGGCCTTCGCGGTGCCGTTCATCTGCGTCGGCACCCTGACCGTGCAGCCACGCTTCTACTTGGGCACCTTGCTGACCATCGTCAACACCTCGACCTTCATTAGTATCCAGGGCGCCTACGACGCCGATTTCTTCACCTTCCTCAACTCCAACCTGGCAGGCCCTGCAGGGCTTCTGTTCGCATTCATCTGGACCCTGGTGATGCGCCCGTTCGGTGTGGAACTGGCCGCCAAACGCATGACCCGCTTCGCCTGGCGGGACATCGTCGAGATGACTGCACCGGCGACCCTGGCCGAACGTCGCCAACTCGGCGTGCAGATGCTCGACCGCCTGATGCAGCACCTGCCGCGCCTGTCGCAGACCGGCCAGGACAGTGGCGCAGCCCTGCGCGATCTGCGCGTGGGCCTGAACCTGCTCGACCTGCTGGCCTATCTGCCGCGTGCAGGCACCCAGGCCCGCGAGCGCCTGCAAACGGTGATCGAGGAAGTGGGCGGCCACTACGCTGCCTGCTTGCGCGCCGGTCAGCGCCTGCATGCCCCTGCGGCGCTGCTGCGCAACATGGAGCGGGCTCGCCTGGCGCTGAACCTGGATGAACTGTACGAGCGCGGCGATGCCCGCACGCACCTGCTGCATGCCCTGAGCGGCCTGCGCCTGGCATTGCTGCCGGGTGTCGAGGTGATGCTCGAGCCTGCCGAACAACCGCAACTGCCCCCCGGGCTCGACGGAGCGCCCCTGTGATCGGTGAACTGGATATCAGCGGGGTGTTCCTGCCCACGCTGCTGGTGATGATGGTCTGCACCTACCTGCTGTTTCTCGGGGTGCACGCGGTGCTGGTGCGCCTGCACTTCTACCGCCTGGTCTGGCACCGGGCGTTGTTCAACGTTGCTTTGTATGCCGTGCTGCTTGGCGCGGTGGACCATTTTTGCCGAAGCCTGATGCTGCCATGAAAAAACCTTTGCTGACCCTGGGCCGTGTGGTCCTGACCTTGCTGGTAGTGACCTTCGCCGCCGTGCTCGTGTGGCAGATGGTGGTGTACTACATGTTCGCCCCCTGGACCCGCGACGGCCACATCCGCGCCGACGTGATCCAGATCGCCCCGGATGTTTCCGGGTTGATTCAGAAAGTCGAAGTGCGTGACAACCAGACCGTCAAGCGCGGCGACGTGCTGTTCACCATCGACCAGGACCGCTTCACCCTGGCGCTGCGCCAGGCCAAGGCGACCCTTGGCGAACGCCAGGAAACCCTGGCCCAGGCCTCTCGCGAAGCGCAGCGCAACCGCAAACTGGGCAACCTGGTGGCGGCCGAGCAACTGGAAGAAAGCCAGTCCCGCGAGGCCCGTGCCCGATCGGCGGTGAGCGAGGCCCAAGTGGCGGTCGACACCGCCCAGCTGAACCTGGACCGTTCGGTGGTGCGCAGCCCGGTGGACGGCTACCTCAACGACCGCGCGCCGCGTAACCACGAATTCGTCACGGCTGGCCGCCCCGTGCTTTCGGTCGTCGACAGTGCTTCGTATCACGTCGACGGCTACTTTGAAGAGACCAAATTGGGCGGCATCCATATTGGCGATGCCGTGGACATCCGCGTAATGGGCGACAACACTCGCCTGCGTGGCCATGTGCAGAGCTTTGCCGCCGGTATCGAGGACCGCGACCGCAGCAGCGGCAGCAATCTGCTGCCCAACGTCAACCCGGCGTTCAGCTGGGTGCGCCTGGCCCAGCGGATCCCGGTGCGCATCGCTTTCGATGAAGTGCCGCAAGACTTCCGCATGATCGCCGGGCGTACCGCCACGGTGTCGATCATCGAGGGCCCGCGCCCATGAAACAGCTGATCCTGGCTGGCTTTTGCCTGTCTCTTGGTGCCTGCATGATGGTAGGCCCGGACTACGAAGTGCCCAAGGACGCGGCAGTGCAGCGCAGCGACCTCAATGGGCCGCTGCGCCAGGATGCCGCCAGCGTCGTGTCGGCGCCGGTACCCGAGGACTGGTGGCAGCTGTATCAGGATCAACGCCTGAATGAGCTGGTGCGCCAGGCGTTGAGTGCCAACACCGAACTGCGCGTGGCTGCGGCCAACATTGCCAAGGCCCGTGCGCAGGTCGAGGTAGCCCAGTCCCAGGGTGGATTCAATGGTGGGATCAAAGCCGGAGCCCAGCGGTTGCAGGAGTCTGGCGAGGCTTTTCTGCTGACCGAGAAGGTGCCAGTGGCCAACATCGGCGAGGCGATCATCAGCGCTTCCTACCAGTTTGACCTGTGGGGTACCTTCAAGCGCGGCACCGAAGCGGCCAAGGCCAATGCCGACGCTGTGCAGGCCGCTGCCGATACCGCCCGCATCACGTTGGTGGCCGATGTAGTCAAGGCCTACACCCAGGTGTGTTCGGCCAACGAGGAATACCACATCGCCCGCGAGTCGCTCGGCTTGCAGCAGCAGAGCGTGCAGCTCAACCAGCGCCTGCGTGATGCTGGCCGGGGTGACGAAACCCAGGTCACTCGCTCGCAGACCCAGTTCAAATCGCTGCGCGCAGAGTTGCCGCGCTTCAAGGCCGAGCGGGAAACCGGCCTGTATACCTTGGCCGCGCTGCTGGCCAAACCTGTGGAGCAACTGCCTGCCGGCACTGCCGATTGTGCCGAGCTGCCACATCTGAACCAGCTGTTGCCGGTCGGTGATGGCGCCGCGCTGCTCAAGCGCCGCCCTGACGTGCGCCAGGCCGAACGCCAGTTGGCGGCGTCTACAGCGAATATCGGCGTGGCCACGGGCGCCCTGTATCCCGACATCAGCATCGGTGCCCAGGTCGGTACCATCGGTATTCTCGAGAACCTGGGGGAGCCTGCGACCAACCGCTGGGGCTTCGGCCCGCAGATCAGCTGGAGCATCCCCACCAACGGCACCCGTGCCCGCATTCGCATGGCTGAGGCTTCGACCCAGGCGGCGCTGGCGCATTTCGACGGCGTGGTGCTCAACGCCATTCGCGAAACCCAGACCCGCCTGGCCCAGTACAGCGCCTTGCTCGACCGGCGTGATGCGCTGGCCGAGGCGGAGAAATCGGCGAAAGAAGCGGCGGACCAGACGCACCGCTATTACCAGGCGGGGCGTGAGTCATTCCTGGCGGACTTGCAGGCGACGCGGACCTACACGGACATGCGCGCGCAGCTGGCGGCGGCCAATAGCCAGGTGGCGATGGGGCAGATCGGTGTGTTCCTGGCGTTGGGCGGCGGGTGGAAGGACACCGCCAAGCCTTGAGGCCCAATCGCCGGCAAGCCGGGACCCACAGGTACCGCGCAGCTCTTGAGCGCTGCGCTGTACCTGTAGGTGCAACTGTCTTACCCAATTTCTAAAAGTTGACGCGGTTGGTGTGGGAGCCGGCTTGCCGGCGATAGGGCCCTGCCAGTCAAACCCAAATTGCATCCCAATGCGGATAATCCCCCGCCCGCTCAACCAACCCTGCCCGCTTAGGATTCAAGACGATATACCGCGCCACAGCCTGCAAATCCTCTTCTCGCCGCAACGCCCTGTCATGAAAGCTCTTCTGCCAAAGCCGCCCATATCGCCCGAGATGGCGGTTGATGGCACAGGTGCTGCGCGACTTCACTCGGCGCATCAACGTTTTCAGGCTCACCGGCCCCAGCTCGATCAACCAGTGGAAATGATCAGGCATTACAACCCAGGCTAGAGACCGCGCCGCACCTTCTGCCTCGGCCTCGCGCAGCTGGCTGACCAACAAGCGGGCCGAGTGAAACTCACCCAGTACAGGGGCCCTGTGCAATGTGGTGCTGGTGAGAAGGTACAACCGCTTCCTTTCGGAGAACCGGCCAAGCCTTAGCTGATTTGAATGGGGACGATCCATGTTCCCTGCCTCCTATGGTTTGCCTATGAGGCTAGTAGCGACGGTTTTATCAGGTTGGACGCAATTGGTACCTGCTGTTTCCGCGGGGCGGCCAATCGCCAGCAAGCCGGCTGCCACTGGGTTTGCGCTGAGCTTGAGAGCAGCGGGGTAATTGTGGGAGTCGGCTTGCCGGCGATCGATGGCGAAGCCCTCGCAGCAGTCGCAAAGCCGTAAGACATTTCCGAACCTGAAACCAAATGCTTCAGTTCTTTCACTCTGGCGACTTATCCTACGACGCCTATCGGAAGGTGCCGTCTTGGCTGGCAAGCGCTCCGGGAATAATGTCCTCGGGTCGCTTCACAAGGCGATCGGGCGTGAGACACCCGGTTCACATTCGGTAGCGCCGCTCCATGGCGGTCGTGCGCGGGCAGGCTTCGGTCTGGCCGGGGTTACCGTATGTCCCGGGTCTCACCCCGTGCACGACTGCCACCCAAATCCGTGAGACGAGGAGGAAGGCAGGTCAGCCCAACATACGGAGATCCGCCATGAAAAAGCTCGTCCCAGACCCACCTCCATCCGCCCTGCTTCTTCTCGACAGCCCGCTAGGAGCGTCACAATGAGCAAGGGCCTTAACCAAGCATCAACGGCAGGCGTAGAAACCTTCGACCTGTTCAGCCTCAGGCCTGATGTCCCGTTCGATCATGCGTTCTCGCAGCTTTCCGTACTGCTCGGCTGCATCCGCCACCTCACCACCGAAGCGGAAATGGAAAACGACCGCATCGCTGGCAGCGCGGCGCGGATTCTCAGCGAGATGGCCAAGGCATTGATCGATGATCTGGAGCGGGGGATGAACAAGGTTCACTGAGGCCTTGCAGGTCATGGCAGGTAGCGAGCGGCGTTACTGCTGCTTGCTCTGCGCACTCCACGTGGCCATTGAAATAGATGTGCCATTGCGTGTTTCTTTCGCCGGGACGAGTAACATGGCCGTTTCGGGGCCGCAAAGCGGCCCCAAATCGCTCAACTGAACGGCATCGGGCAAAGCCCTTCCTGCTTCAAGAGGAAAAACGCAATGCGCATATGGATCGACGCCGACGCCTGCCCCAAGGCAGCCAAGGACCTGATCGTCAAATTCGCCCTCAAGCGCAAGCTCGAGGTGGTAATGGTGGCCGGGCAGGCCGTGGCCAAACCGGGCTTCGCCGTTGTGCGGCTGATCGTGGTACCCAGCGGCATGGATGCCGCCGATGATTACCTGGTCGAGCACGCCGTGCCAGGTGAGCTGGTCATCTGCAGCGACGTGCCGCTGGCCGACCGCCTGATCAAGAAGGGGGTAGCGGCGCTGGACCCGCGTGGCCGTGAATTCGACGAGCGCAACATGGGCGACCGGCTGGCAGTGCGCAACCTGTTTACCGAGTTGCGCGAGCAGGGCCAGGCCGGCGGAGGGCAGGGGCCTTATGGCGAACGCGAAAAGCAGGCGTTCGCCAATGCGCTGGACCGTATTCTGGCCCGCTTGGCCAAGGGCTGATCAGTCAGCCTCGTGGGTCATTTCCAGCACGCGATCCACCAGCTTGTAAATGCCGCCAGCCGCCTCGCTGATCGACTTGGCCACCATGTACGCCGGCGTGGTCACCAGCTTGCGCTGGGTGTCCTCAACGATGTCATGCACATCGCACTCTTCATGGGTGCCACCCATCTTGGTCACCGCAGCAGCAGTATCGGCATCGTTCCCGATGGTGCAAACCACGCCAGGGCCATAGATCTTGGCCGCCAGTGCCGGTGAAATGCACATCAGGCCAACCGGCTTGCAAGCTTCGGCAAAGGCCTCGGCCAAGGCCAGTACCTGCGGGTTGACCGTGCACTCGCTACCTTCGATGGCAAAGTCGGACAGGTTCTTCGCTGCCCCGAAACCACCCGGCACGATCAGCGCGTCGAAGTCCTCGGCCCTGGCCTCGCTGATGTCCTTGACCTCGCCGCGGGCGATGCGCGCCGATTCCACCAGTACATTGCGCGACTCAGGCATCTGCTCACCGGTGAGGTGGTTGATCACATGCATCTGCGCGATGTTCGGCGCGAAGCACTGCACCTGTGCGCCGCGCTGGTCGAGGCGCAGCAGGGTGATCACGCTTTCATGGATTTCGGCGCCATCGTAGACGCCACAGCCGGAAAGAATCACCGCTACTTTTTTCGTCATGCTCATTACTCCAGTGTCGAGGCGCTAAATGTCCTCTAGTTTGGCAGATGTGGCCATAGGGGTTGCCATGGGTGCATCCTAATCTGTGTGGATACCCTTCGAGGCAGCTGTCCATGGACCTGATTCTGCTGGCCGTACCGTTCTTTTTCGTGCTGATCGCGGTTGAACTGGTCGCCGACCGTGTGCGCGGCCAGCGTAATTTCACGGTGGCCGATTCGATCAACAGCCTGAGCACCGGCGTGCTGTCCACCAGTACCGGGTTGCTGACCAAGGGGGTAGGGCTGGTGACCTATGCACTGGCGTGGGAACATTTGGCGCTGCTGCACCTGCCGGACCACGCCGTCTGGGTCTGGTTGCTGGCGTTCGTGCTGTACGACTTCTGCTATTACTGGCTGCACCGCTTGGGGCATGAGCGCAATGTGCTGTGGGCAGCCCATTCGGTGCATCACCAGAGCGAGGAGTACAACCTCACCACCGCGTTGCGCCAGACCAGTAGCGGCTTCCTCTTTTCGTGGATGTTCTACCTGCCGCTGGCGCTGATCGGCGTGTCGCCATGGGTGTTCATTACAGTGGCGTCGCTCAACCTGCTGTACCAGTTCTGGGTGCACACCCGGCACATTCCCAAGTTGGGCTGGCTCGAATGGATACTGATTACACCGTCCAACCATCGCGTCCACCATGCGCAAAATCCTGTTTACTTGGATCGCAACTACGGCGGTGTGTTCATTCTTTGGGACCGTCTGTTTGGCACCTTCAAGGAAGAATACCCGGCCGAGCCCGTGGTGTTTGGCGTAACCACGCCGCTGGCCAGCTGGAACCCGTTGTGGGCCAACCTGCAGTTCTATGCCCAGCTCTGGGACGATGCCCGCCGCACCGATAGCCTGTGGGACAAACTGCGTATCTGGTTCATGCCCACTGGCTGGCGGCCGGCGGATGTGGCCGCCCGTTATCCACAGGCCAAGCAGAACCTGGCGCTGTTCCGTAAGTTCGAGGTTGCCCTGGGGCGGGCGCAGCAGGTTTATGTGGTGCTGCAGTTCGCCGTTTACGTGGCATTGGGCAGCTACCTGATGGGTGTCGCAGAGCAGGTGCCGACGGCGGCCCTGGTGCTGGGCTGGTCGGTGATGGCGCTGGGGTTGTTTGCCTTGGGCGCGGCCCTGGAAAATCGGCCGTGGGCAGGGCGCCTGGAGCTGGCGCGCCTGTTGTTGAATGTGCCTGCGCTGTATCTGGCTGGCGCTCTGGGCTTAGGGGTTGTCACGCCCTTGGTCTGGGCCCTGCTCGCGCTTTACAGCCTGCTCAGCCTCGGCGGCCTGGGCCTGTGCCGCGGCCTTGCGCTCGGCGCGCAAGGTGCGAAAACGCCGCCGCAGCCACAGCAGGGCGCCGAGCAGCAGCAGGCCACCGAGCACCCATAGCTCGTACTTCTTCACGTTGCCCAGCATGCCTTCGAGAATGGCGCCGAAGTGGTACGCGGCTGCGCCCAGGGCCAAGGCCCAGACGGCTGCGCCGATGCCGTTGAGCAGCAGATAACGGCGGGGTGGGTAGCCGGACAGGCCGATAGCCACGGGCATGACCGTGCGCAGGCCATAGACGAAGCGGAAGCTCAGTACCCAGATGTCGGGGTGGCGGCGGATATGTTCCAGCGCCCGGTCGCCCATGGCCTGCCAGCGCGGCTTGCGCGCCAGGATCTTGCGCCCGTGGCGGCGGCCCATGAAGTACCACAGCTGGTCGCCGGCATAGCTGCCGAAGAATGCCACGATCACCACCAGGCTGATGTCCATGTACCCGCGGAACGCAAGGAATCCTGCAAGCACCAGGATGGTCTCGCCTTCAAAGAAGGTGCCTAGAAAAAGGGCAAAATAGCCGAAATCCTGCAGGAATTGTTGAAGCATTTTCTGAGGTGCTGGCGAAATGAACGCGCAGCCTACCCCTTCACGCGCGTTCGTGAAAGTGTCCAGATGTGTCTCGACGTGAACAATTCGTACAAGGACAATGGCTTCAGCCACAAGTCGCGGGCTTGCCTATAGATGTAACACAGACGTCATAATGGCCGCTTATCGTCCCGCTCAATTGATGATAGGGCGTTAACGTCCTCCAGGAACGCCAGATGAATAATGAAGTGCTAACCCCTGTCGCGATCAAGGACGCTCAGGCGGTCCCCGAAGAGATGGTGCAGACCCCGCCGGATCTGCCAGAGGCCCCGGAGCCTGCAGTAGAGGCCGCACCCCCCGCGCCCGTGCATGCTGCCCCCGCGCCGGCCATCGCCATCCCGAGCCTGGACGACAGCAGCCTGTACATTCATCGCGAGCTGTCGCAGCTGCAGTTCAACATCCGCGTGCTGGAGCAGGCGCTGGATGAGTCCTACCCGCTGCTCGAGCGCCTGAAGTTCCTGCTGATCTTCTCCAGCAACCTCGATGAGTTCTTCGAGATCCGCGTGGCGGGCCTGAAGAAGCAGATCAACTTTGCTCGTGAACAGGCCGGTGCCGACGGCCTGCAGCCGCATCAGGCGCTGGCGCGCATCAGCGAGCTGGTGCACACCGAAGTTGATCGCCAGTACGCGATCCTCAATGATGTGTTGCTGCCGGAACTGGAAAAGCACGCGATCCGCTTCATCCGCCGCCGTTACTGGACGCCCAAGCTCAAGACCTGGGTGCGCCGCTACTTCCGTGACGAGATTGCGCCGATCATCACCCCGATCGGCCTTGACCCGACGCACCCGTTCCCGTTGCTGGTGAACAAGAGCCTTAACTTCATCGTAGAACTCGAAGGGGTCGATGCCTTCGGTCGTGATTCGGGCCTGGCGATCATCCCGGCACCGCGTCTGCTGCCGCGGGTCATCCGTGTACCGGAAGAGGTCGGTGGCCCTGGGGACAACTACGTGTTCCTGTCCTCGATGATCCACGCCCATGCCGACGACCTGTTCCAGGGCATGAAGGTCAAGGGGTGCTATCAGTTCCGCCTGACCCGTAACGCCGACCTGGCGCTGGATTCGGAAGAAGTCGACGACCTGGCGCGCGCCCTGCGCGGTGAGCTGTTCTCGCGCCGATACGGTGATGCCGTGCGCCTGGAAGTGGCCGACACCTGCCCCAAGCACCTGTCCGACTACCTGCTCAAGCAATTCAGCCTGAGCGAGAGCGAGTTGTACCAGGTCAACGGCCCGGTCAACCTGACCCGCCTGTTCAGCATCACCGGCCTGGACAGCCACCCGGAGCTGCAGTACACACCGTTCACCCCGGCGATCCCCAAGCTGTTGGTCAATGCCGACAACATCTTCAGTGTCATCAGCAAGCAGGACATCCTGCTGATGCACCCGTTCGAGTCCTTCACACCCGTGGTCGACCTGCTGCGCCAGGCAGCCAAGGACCCGCACGTGCTCGCCGTTCGTCAGACGCTGTACCGCTCCGGCGCCAACTCGGAAATTGTCGATGCGCTGGTGGATGCCGCACGAAACGGCAAGGAGGTCACCGCGGTGATCGAGTTGCGTGCGCGCTTTGACGAAGAGTCCAACCTGCAGATGGCCAGCCGCCTGCAGGCCGCCGGCGCCGTGGTGATCTACGGCGTGGTGGGCTTCAAGACCCATGCCAAGATGATGCTGATCCTGCGCCGCGAGCAGGGTGAGATCGTCCGCTACGCCCACCTGGGCACCGGTAACTACCACGCCGGTAATGCTCGCCTGTACACCGACTACAGCCTGCTGACCTCCGACGATGCCCTCACCGAGGACGTCGGCAAGCTGTTCAGCCAGTTGATCGGCATGGGCAAGACCTTGCGCATGAAAAAACTGCTGCACGCGCCGTTCACCCTGAAAAAGGGCATGCTCGACATGATTGCCCGGGAAACCCAGTTCGCCCTCGAAGGCAAACCTGCGCACATCATCGCCAAGTTCAACTCGCTGACCGATGCCAAGGTTATCAAGGCCCTGTACAAGGCCAGCCAGTCGGGCGTGAAGATCGACCTGGTGGTGCGTGGCATGTGCTGCTTGCGCCCAGGCATCCCGGGGGTTTCGCACAATATTCAGGTGCGCTCGATCATCGGCCGCTTCCTGGAGCATACCCGGGTTTTCTACTTCCTCAACGGCGGCGAAGAGCAGATCTACCTGTCCAGCGCCGACTGGATGGAGCGTAACCTCGACAAGCGTGTCGAGACCTGCTTCCCGGTGGAAGGCAAGAAGCTGTTGCTGCGGGTGAAGAAGGAGCTGGAAGGCTACCTGACCGACAACACCCATGCCTGGACGCTGCAGCCCGACGGGCGCTATGTGCGCAGCAGCCCGACGGGCAACCAGAACCCGCGCAGTGCCCAGGCGACCCTGCTGGAGCGCCTGAGCAACCCGGTACTTAACGTACGCTGAGGACGAAGTTGACCCGGGCCAGCCACTCCGCCTCATTGGCGAAGTCGGCCTGGGTCAGCTGATTCTGCTCCAGCCAGCCGGCCGGGAAGGCCACGTCGAGGCTATTGTCTGAGGCCTGCAGTTGCACCTTCGGCATCTGTTGGGTGCCACGGATGTGGTGGAACAGAATGGCGAAGCGCAGCAGTACGCACAGACGCAGCAGTTTCACGCCTTCATCGCCCAGTTCGGCGAACTTGTCCTTGGGGATGTTGCGGCGGTGGCCACGTACCAGCAGCGCCATCATCTGCTGGTCTTCACGCGAGAAGCCCGACAGGTCGGAGTGCTCGATCAGGTAGGCACCGTGCTTGTGGTAGTGGTAGTGGGCAATGTCCAAGCCAATTTCGTGAATTTTGGCTGCCCAACCCAGTAGATCGCGCCAGTTACCCTCTTCAAGGCCCCATGCCTTGGCCACTTGGTCAAAGGCGTGCAGCGCTTTGCGCTCGACGCGCGCAGCCTGGCCCTGGTCGACGTGGTAGCGCTCCATCAGCGAGTTCAACGTGCGTTCGCGCACGTCCTCGTGGTGGTGGCGGCCAAGCAGGTCGAACAGCACACCTTCACGCAGCGCGCCATCGCAATGGTCCATGCGTTGCAGTTCCAGCGCGTCGAAGATCGCCTCGAGAATCGCCATGCCGGCCGGGAAGATGGCGCGGCGGTCGGGTTTTACCCCGTCGAAGTCGATCTTGTCGGCCTCGCCCAGCTTGAACAGCTTGCGTTTAACCCACGCCAGCCCCTCGGCGTTGACCTCGCCATTGCCCAGGCCAGCGGCCTTGATGGCGGCGCCGATGGCGCGGATGGTCCCGGAGGAGCCAATCGCTTCATCCCAGGTCAGGCGGTGCAGGGCATTCTCGATGCTCATCAGCTCCAGGCGCGCGGCGGTGTAGGCCTGGGCGTAGCGGGCCGGGGTGATCTTGCCATCGCGGAAATAGCGCTGGGTGAAGCTGACGCAGCCCATCTGCAGGCTTTCACGCAGCAGCGGCTCAAAGCGCTGGCCGATGATGAACTCGGTGCTGCCGCCGCCGATATCGGCGACCAGGCGTTTGCCGGGGGTATCGGCCAGGGTATGGGACACGCCCAGGTAGATCAGGCGCGCTTCTTCGCGGCCGGAGATCACTTCCACGGGGTGGCCGAGGATCGCTTCGGCACGCTGGATGAATTCGTTGCGGTTGCGCGCCTCGCGCAAGGCGTTGGTGCCAACGATACGCACGGCCCCCGCAGGCATGCCGTTTATCAGCTGGGCAAAGCGCTTCAGGCATTCCAGGCCCCGGACCATGGCTTCTTCGCTGAGCATGCGTGCTTCGTCGATGCCAGCGGCGAGCTGAACCTTTTCCCCGAGCCGCTCCAGAATGCGGATTTCGGTATGGTGAGCCTTGGCCACGACCATGTGGAAACTGTTGGAGCCCAGGTCGATGGCGGCAATCAGGGACAGGTTCTTCGCTAAGGTGTGCGGCATGATCTGAGTAGTCTCGGTCGGTAACCCGGCAATCGTGCCACGTTAGCAGGCTGCCGCCAACGCGCGACTCGCCAGGGCTTGATGCAGGGCAATGTGCCAGTCGATGCTATGACACTTCTGTGACAGTTTCGATTCGTGGCGTCTTGCACAACTATAGTGACACTCAATCGTCCGCGACTTCCTGTAGCGCGTGGGTGCGGCTATGATGGGCCACGTTTTTTGCTTACGACCCTGGAGATATCCATGAGCAGCGATCTTATCAAACACGTCACCGACGCCACCTTTGAGGCCGAAGTCCTGCAAGCCCAAGGCCCGGTGCTGGTCGACTACTGGGCTGAATGGTGCGGCCCATGCAAGATGATCGCTCCAGTTCTGGACGACATCGCCACCACCTACGAGGGTAAACTGACCGTCGCCAAGCTGAACATCGACGACAACCAGGAAACCCCGGCCAAGCACGGCGTGCGTGGCATCCCGACGCTGATGCTGTTCAAGAACGGCAACGTCGAGGCCACCAAGGTCGGCGCCCTGTCCAAATCCCAGCTGGCCGCGTTCCTCGACGCCCACCTGTGATGTGAAAAAGCCCCGGAAATTCCGGGGCTTTTCTTTTCCAACCCACTAGACGTCGAAAAAAGCAAGTGTTACATTCGGCCTCGCACTGTTTCTCCAGTGCCCCCTGCACGCCGTCGCCGACGCACTCCTAATTAGAATCTGTGCGCGATCCTATCGCCTTCTAGCGGCGCGGCTTCATTAAGCCAGAAGCTTAATCCTCCCTTCATACATGATTACGTCATTCCCCTTATGAACCTGACTGAACTCAAGCAAAAGCCGATTACCGATCTGCTGGAAATGGCCGAACAGATGGGCATCGAAAACATGGCCCGTTCGCGCAAACAGGACGTGATTTTCGCCCTGCTGAAGAAGCACGCGAAAAGCGGCGAAGAGATCTCAGGTGACGGCGTGCTGGAGATTCTCCAGGATGGTTTCGGTTTCCTGCGTTCGGCTGATGCGTCCTATCTGGCCGGCCCTGACGACATCTACGTCTCGCCCAGCCAGATCCGCCGCTTCAACCTGCGTACCGGCGATACCATCGTCGGCAAGATCCGCCCGCCGAAGGAAGGGGAGCGTTACTTCGCGCTGCTCAAGGTCGACACGATCAACTTCGATCGCCCGGAAAACGCGAAGAACAAGATCCTCTTCGAAAACCTGACGCCGCTGTTCCCGAACAAGCGCCTGAAGATGGAAGCCGGTAACGGTTCCACCGAAGACCTGACCGGCCGCGTCATCGACCTGTGCGCACCGATCGGCAAGGGCCAGCGTGGCCTGATCGTCGCCCCGCCGAAAGCGGGTAAAACGATCATGCTGCAGAACATCGCAGCCAACATCACCCGTAACAACCCCGAGTGCCACCTGATCGTTCTGCTGATCGACGAGCGCCCGGAAGAAGTGACCGAAATGCAGCGCACCGTGCGCGGTGAAGTGGTTGCCTCGACCTTCGACGAGCCGCCAACCCGCCACGTGCAGGTCGCCGAAATGGTCATCGAGAAGGCCAAGCGCCTGGTCGAGCACAAGAAGGACGTGGTCATTCTGCTCGACTCCATCACCCGTCTGGCGCGTGCCTACAACACCGTGATCCCGAGCTCCGGCAAGGTGCTGACCGGTGGTGTCGATGCCCACGCCCTAGAGAAGCCGAAGCGTTTCTTCGGTGCTGCGCGTAACATCGAGGAAGGCGGTTCGCTGACCATCATCGCCACCGCGCTGGTAGAAACCGGCTCGAAGATGGACGAAGTGATCTACGAAGAGTTCAAGGGTACCGGCAACATGGAACTGCCCCTGGACCGTCGCATCGCCGAGAAGCGTGTGTTCCCGGCCATCAACATCAACCGCTCGGGCACCCGCCGTGAAGAGCTGCTGACCGCCGACGACGAACTGCAGCGCATGTGGATCCTGCGCAAGTTGCTGCACCCGATGGACGAGATCGCCGCCATCGAGTTTTTGGTCGACAAGCTCAAGCAGACCAAGACCAACGACGAGTTCTTCCTGTCGATGAAGCGCAAGTAAGCGGTTAGATCGTTCAAGCAATGATTGGGGCTGCTTCGCAGCCCATCGCCGGCAAGCCGGCTCCCACAGGTCCTCTGCGATCCTTGTGGGGGCCGGCTTGCCGGCGATGGGGCGCGAAGCGGCCCCAAGTCATTTTTGGCCATTGAGCACTGAACGGCGCTACACTCTGCACCCCGACCGATACGGCCAACACGAGGCTCATGCATGCAGTATCGCGACTTGCGCGACTTCATCCGTGGCCTGGAACAGCGCGGTGAACTCAAGCGCATCCAGGTTCCGATCTCCCCTGTCCTGGAAATGACCGAGGTGTGTGACCGCACCCTGCGTGCAAAGGGCCCGGCGTTGTTGTTCGAAAAGCCCACTGGCTTCGACATTCCGGTGCTCGGCAACCTGTTCGGCACCCCGGAGCGGGTGGCCATGGGCATGGGCGCCGAGTCGGTCGAGGAGCTGCGCGAGATCGGCAAGCTGCTGGCTTTCCTCAAGGAGCCGGAGCCGCCGAAAGGCCTCAAGGACGCCTGGTCGAAGCTGCCGATCTTCAAGAAGGTCGTGTCGATGGCGCCGAAGGTGGTCAAGGATGCCGTTTGCCAGGAGGTGGTGGTCGAGGGTGATGATGTCGACCTTGGCCAACTGCCGATCCAGCACTGCTGGCCGGGCGACGTGGCGCCGCTGATCACCTGGGGTCTGACCGTGACCCGCGGCCCGAACAAGGATCGCCAGAACCTGGGCATTTATCGCCAGCAGGTCATCGGCCGCAACAAGGTCATCATGCGTTGGTTGAGCCACCGCGGTGGCGCTCTGGATTATCGCGAGTGGTGCGAGAAGAACCCCGGCCAACCGTTCCCGGTCGCCGTTGCTCTGGGCGCCGACCCGGCAACCATCCTCGGCGCTGTCACGCCGGTGCCAGATACTTTGTCCGAGTATGCCTTCGCCGGCCTGCTGCGTGGCAATCGCACCGAGTTGGTCAAATGCCGAGGCAGCAACCTGCAGGTGCCGGCCACCGCCGAGATCATCCTTGAAGGTGTGATCCACCCGGGGGAGATGGCTCCGGAAGGCCCTTATGGTGACCACACCGGCTACTACAACGAAGTGGACAGCTTCCCGGTGTTCACCGTCGAACGCATCACCCACCGGCAAAAACCGATCTACCACAGCACCTATACCGGTCGGCCGCCAGATGAGCCGGCCATCCTCGGCGTGGCGCTCAATGAAGTGTTCGTGCCGATCCTGCAAAAGCAGTTCCCGGAGATCGTCGACTTCTACCTGCCGCCGGAAGGGTGCTCGTACCGCATGGCGGTGGTGACGATGAAGAAGCAGTACCCGGGCCACGCCAAGCGCGTGATGCTGGGTGTGTGGTCGTTCCTGAGACAGTTCATGTACACCAAGTTCGTTATCGTTACCGACGACGACATCAACGCCCGTGACTGGAATGACGTGATCTGGGCCATCACCACGCGCATGGACCCCAAGCGTGATACGGTGATGATCGACAACACGCCGATCGATTACCTGGACTTTGCGTCGCCGGTATCGGGCCTGGGGTCGAAGATGGGCCTGGATGCCACCCACAAGTGGCCGGGCGAGACTACACGCGAATGGGGCCGGGTCATCGTCAAGGACGAGGCCGTCACCCGCCGCATCGATGAGTTGTGGGACCAGTTGGGAATAGATTGATGCAGGTAACGTTGCAGCCGTCCGGGGCGGTGCTGGCGCTCGAACCCGGGGAACGGATCCTGGATGGAGCGCGGCGGCTGGGCTATGACTGCCCGAACAGCTGTCGCAATGGCAATTGCCATGTGTGCGCCGCATTGTTGGTCGAAGGTCGCGTTCGCCAGAACGGTGAGGTGCGCGACCATGGTGAGCTGTTCACGTGCATCGCCGAACCGCTGGAGGATTGCGTGCTGCTCTGGGATGGTGTGCTGGCCCTGGGCGAGCTGCCAGTGCGCAAGCTGGCATGCAGCGTCATTGAATGCCTGGAGGTGGGTGGCGACGTCTGGCGCGTGCGTTTGCGCGCGCCGGCTGGCAAGCCACTGCGCTATCACGCCGGGCAGTATCTGATGATCGAGCGCGAGGGCGGCAAGCCGGCGGCCTTCTCGCTGGCGTCTGCCCCGCACAGTGGGCGCGACCTTGAGCTTCACGTGTTGGTCCGTGAAGACAGCGCCCGTCAGCTGTTGGCGCAACTGCAGCGTGACCCTATCGCCCGCATCGAAATGCCATTCGGTGACACCCACCTGGCCGAGTTGCCCGATGGGCCTCTGGTGCTCATCGCTGCGGGGACCGGCATGGGGCAGATGCACAGCCTGGTCGAGCATTGCCGTGCCCAGGGCTTCAAGCACCCGGTGCACCTCTACTGGGGCGTGCGACGCCCTGAAGACTTCTACGCCATCGAGCACTGGGACGAATGGGAGCGTCTGCCCAACCTGTTCCTGCACAAGGTGGTGAGCGACCTGTGTGGCTGGGAAGGCCGCTGCGGCATGTTGCACGAGGCTGTGTGCGAGGACGTGCAAGACCTCAATACGGTACATGTTTATGCCAGTGGTTCACCAAATATGGTTTATGCCACGCTCGATGCCCTGGTCGAGGCCGGTATGGATGCGCACCGCATGCGTGCTGATGTGTTTGCCTACGCGCCGCGTGGTTAATAACTGAAGTTTCAGCTAGTGGGTATAAGGCGGTAATTCTTACCGCCTTGACTAATAACTTTCACTATACTTGGAACAATGCTCTCCAACCGTCGGAAGTTCGCGTGAAACTTAGGCTTCAGGGCTTGAGTGTTGGCGCGGTTCTATCCTAAGGTGGTTGCAGGCTCCCAAGGCGCTGGCGCAAGCCCCGCCCTGCAGGGCCTTTCGCTATATCAGTAGTTCACAGGGAATAATGGCGGCAGCTTATGTCGGCACTTGAAAGTTTATCCTGGAAAAGCGCTTATCCTCCGGCACTCGACTTCGGCCAGCAACTGACCCGCGAGCAATTGATCAACTCGATGAATACGACCATGTCGCGCCATGAGGGTGGTCCGGTCTGGTTGTTCGCCTATGGTTCGTTGATATGGCGCCCGGAGTGCAGTTCGGTGGAGCGCCAGCGTGCACGCGTGCATGGCTATCACCGTGGCCTTTACCTGTGGTCGCACGAGCATCGTGGTACGCCGGAAACGCCAGGCTTGGTATTCGGCCTTGACCGCGGCGGTTCGTGCAGCGGTTTTGCCTACCGCCTCGATGAAAGCAACCTCGACGACTCGCTGATGGCCTTGTGGCAAAGAGAGATGCCGTACCCGGCGTACCGGCCGCACTGGCTCAGCTGCCGGCTGGCTGATGGCAGCAAGGTGCAGGCCCTGGGCTTTGTACTTGAGCGACACCTGCCGTGCTACGCCGGCAATTTGCCCGATACGCTGCTTAGCCAGATTCTTGCCAGTGCCAAAGGGCGCTACGGCACGACGCGTGAGTATGTCGAGCAGACGTTGAACGCACTGCGCAGCCACCAGATGCCCGACCGAAACCTCGAAGCGCGGTTCAGGCGCTGCCACAACCTGCGTGAGGTCTGATTGGGCTGTACAGGGCTCTTCGCGGATTTATCTGCGAAGAGCCCTGCAGGGCCACTGTATTTTCCAATGATTATCTGGGCAGCACCACCAACTTACCCACTGCTTTTCTTTGGCCCAACTGCTCGATCGCCGCGCCCGCCTCGGCCAGCGGGTAAGTCTTCGATACCAGCGGCTTCAGCTTGCCCTCTGCATGCCAGGCAAACAGCTGGCTGAAGTTGGCCGCATTGTCCTGCGGCTGACGCTGGGCAAATGCCCCCCAGAATACCCCCAGCACCGCTGCGCCCTTGAGCAGCACCAGGTTCGCCGCCATCTGTGGAATCGTCCCGCTGGCAAAGCCGACCACCAGCAACCGCCCATTCCACGCCAGCCCGCGCACGGCCTGGTCGAACAGTTCACCGCCGACCGGGTCGTAGATCACATCTACCCCCTGGCCGCCGGTCAGGCGCTTGATTTCCTCCTTGAGGCTGGCCTGGCTGTAGTCGATCAACTCGTCCGCCCCTGCAGCCTTGGCCACAGCAAGTTTCTCTGCGCTGCTGGCGGCTGCGATCACCTTGGCGCCCATGGCTTTGCCGATCTCCACGGCCGCCAGGCCGACGCCACCGGACGCACCTAGCACCAGCAAGGTTTCCCCTGGCTGCAACTGGCCGCGCTGCTTGAGCGCATGCATCGAGGTGCCATAGGTCATGCCAAAGGCGGCAGCGGTGGTGAAGTCCATGCTTTCGGGGATGGGCAGCACGTTGTAGAACGGCACGGCCACCTGTTCGGCGAATGCCCCCCAGCCGGTGAGGGCCATCACCCGGTCCCCGACCTGAAAGGCGCCGGCGCGTTCGCCGACAGCGGCGACGACACCCGCCGCCTCGCCACCGGGAGAGAACGGTAGCGGTGGCTGGAACTGGTATTTACCTTCGATGATCAGGGTATCCGGGAAGTTGACGCCGGCCGCATGCACCTCGAGCAGAATCTCGTTTTTCTTCGGTACCGGGCTGGCCACCTCTTCCAGAACCAGGCTGTGTGCCGGCCCCAAGGTTTTACACAACACAGCTTTCATCGGGCTATTCCTTTGCGGGTAGTGGCCGATAAGTGTAGGAGGGCGGCCTGTCGGGTCAACGAGCATGGCCCGTCCTGATGGGGCTGCATAAGCCTGGGCTTGGGTTTGGGCCGCATGCTGGGTAAGCTGGCGCCAATTGTTTTGAGGAGCGAATTCGTGAAAGCGTGGATCTTGATGGTGCTGGCCCTGATGCTGCCAGCGGCGGCTCTGGCCGAAGAAGCCAAGGAAGGAGCCCCCAAGGTCTCCTATATCAGCCTGAGCCCGCCCTTTGTCGGCAACTACGCCCTCGACGGTGGCCCCAGGTTGCGCGTATTCAAAGCTGATGTGGCCCTGCGCGTGACTGGCGACGAGGCAGCCAAGACGGTCAAGCACCACGAGCCGCTGATTCGCAACCAGCTGGTGGCGTTGTTCACCCAGCAGGGTGTGGATAACTTGAGCAACGTCGACGCCAAGGAAAAACTGCGCCAAGAGGCGCTCAAGCAAGTGCAGCAGGTGATGGAAGCAGAAGAAGGCAAGCCGATTGTCGAAGATCTGCTGTTCAATAACTTGATTGTGCAGTGATCGAGACTCAGGCCGGCCTCTTCGCGGGACCGGTCATTTGCTTAGCGCAATGATCGCCGCCCACTGCGCGTCGGTCACCGGCATCACCGACAGCCGAGTGCCTTTTTGCACCAGCGGCAACTCCTCCAACGCGCTTTGTTGCTTGAGCAAGCCCAGCCCCAGCACCTGCCTGAACGTCTTCACGTGCGCCACATCTACCGCGCTCCAGGGGTTCTTCTCGGCAGTTGCTTTGGCGTCGTAGTAATGGCTCTGAGGGTCCAGCGCAGTTGGGTCCGGGTAGGCCGCTGCAGTGATCCGGGCGATCCCGGCAATGCCCGGTTGAGGGCAACTGGAGTGGTAGAAGAAAAACTCATCGCCTACATTCATGGCGCGCAGAAAATTGCGCGCCTGATAGTTGCGCACGCCATCCCAGCGGGCCTCACCCAGGCGGCCCAGGCCTTCGATCGAAAGCTCATCGGGCTCGGATTTCATCAGCCAGTAGGCCATGGATACTGCTCCTGAAAAGGTTTGAAATAACCTGTTGCACGAAACCGACAGCCGGTTGGCGTCAACGTTTGCGTGTCGACTCAGGTTGTCGGAAAATGCGCCGATTTTAACGCTATATGCTCCGGCGGCACCAAGAAGGTCGCCGAGCCAGAACGTATGCCTAGGGGGGCATTCTTCGATGAATCAACGCAAACCGGACCTGCTCTGGGTCTTGGTCTTCATCTTTGGTCTGGGTGTGGTTACCACTGGTTATGCCCAGGGTATCTGGGAGCGCAAGCTCGATACCGCGTACCAGGTACCGGTCGAAGCCGGTCAGCAGCAGCGCTGATCTCCCCCGCTGACGCCTGTCATTTAGGCGCCAGGTACCAGTCACGGTCCGAGACCGTGCCCTGCAGTGGTACATCCCAACTGGCCTGCGCCAGTCGTTCGACCTTCTGGCATTCATGGGCCAGCCCCAGCAGCAGGGGTTTTTTCCATGTTTTGCGTCGCGCCTGGTAGGCCAGGCTGCGATCATAGAAACCACCGCCCATGCCTAGCCGCCCGCCGGCTTCATCGAAGCCCACCAGTGGCAGCAGAATCAGGTCCAGCGACCAGATCGGGCGCTGGCGCCTGCGGTCAGTCAGTGGCTCTGGAATACGGAAACGGTTGCGCTTGAGCTTTTCACCCTGCTCGAACCGCTGGAACACCATGCGGGTACGCGGCCATGCGTGCAGTACCGGCAGGTAGGTACGTTTGCCGCGGCGTTGCGCCTCGCGCAGTAGCAGCTGCGGGTCGATTTCACCGTCGTTGGGCAGGTACAGGGCAATGTGCCGGGCGCGGCGGAACAGCGGGTGTTGCGCCAGCTGCCGATACAGCCCTAGGGAGGCTTGGCGTTGCTGGGCTGGCGTGAGTGCACGGCGGGCATTACGAAGCAGGCGACGAAGCTGGGGGCGGGTGAGCGGCGCGGTGTCGGTCATGGCACGGGCGTTCCCAGGTGTCGAAGCTAAAAGCGAGAACTGCCCGCCGAGGGGCGGGCAATCGAAATCAGGCTCCCCGATAAGACCGCTATCGGTGTAGCCCTTGAACCCGAAAGTTCAAGGTGGAGATTGCAGGGGGCGTTAAGGCTTTCCGTCGGGCGGACATGCACACCGGCCCCAGCGTGCAACCCCCGTGGTTGTGCGTATCGGCTCAGGGACATAACCGACTGGCGCATCCCCCAGGGAGTGGCGCCAGTATACCAACCTCAGCCGATTTTGGTATCCGTGTCGTCGGACAAAGCCTTGTCGACGCGATCGAGCAGGTCGCGGACCTGCTCGCGGGTGGCACTGCCAGCGGGGGCGTCGGTGCGGTCTTCCTGGCGGTGGAGCATCTCGTGGGTGATGTTCAATGCGGCCATGACCGCGATCCGGTCGGCACCGATCACCTTGCCGCTGCTGCGGATCTCGCGCATCTTGCCGTCCAGGTAGCGTGCGGCGCTGACCAGGTTGTTGCGTTCTTCCGGCGGGCAGATGATCGAGTATTCCTTGTCCAGGATCTGCACGGTGACGCTATTGCTTGAACTCATGAGTCTTGCTCCAGGGCCTTGAGGCGTAAGATCATCGACTCGACCTTGCGCTTGGCGATCTCGTTCTTTTCGATGAGGTGGGCGCGCTCTTCGCGCCAGGATTTTTCCTGAGCTACTAGGAGTGCATTTTGCCGTTTAAGTTGCTCGACGCGCTCGATCAGCGACTCGAACCGGCTCATCAATGCTTGCAGGTCGTTCTCTTGCGTGGGTTGCACTCGATTCGCTCCGTCATTGAATCACCCGTCGATGATGCCTCTCCCTGAGCGGTGACGGCCAGTGCCGATGGTCTTGGCGCGCCTGCCGGTGCTAGGATACAAGGCCTTCATTCTAGTCAAATGCGCCGTCTGGCGCCTAGCCGCCCATGCCTAATACCCAATCGCCCTACACCGCATTCGCCGCACTGCTCTCGAGCAACGGCCACCCTGTTTCCCCTGCCGAGCTGCACGGCCTGCTGATCGGCCGCAGTTGTGCCGGTGCCGGCTTCGAGGCCGATGCCTGGCTTGCCGACGCTGCCGGGGTGCTGGAAAACGAACCTGAAGACAATGTGCGCGCTGCACTGATCGGCCTGCAAGAGATGGTCAAGGCCGAGCTGACCGGCGAGGACATTGCGATCGTTCTGCTGCTGCCAAGCGACGAAACCCCGCTGACCGAGCGTGCCACGGCGCTGGGCCAGTGGTGTCAGGGTTTCATCGCCGGCTTCGGGCTGAACGCTGGCGGCAAGGACCTGTCCACCGATGCCAAGGAAGTGCTCCAGGACCTGGTTGCCATTTCCCAGGTCCAGGAAGCGCTGGAAGAATCCGAGGACGGCGAAAGCGATTACATGGAAGTCATGGAGTATCTGCGCGTTGCGCCGCTGCTGCTGTACACAGAGCTGGCCGCGCCGGCCGCGCCCGCGCCAAAACCTTCGCTGCACTGATCAACCGGGGGTAGTCCTGCCCATGAGCCACATACCCAAGGCCGAATATGCCCGTCGGCGCAAGGCGCTGATGGCGCAGATGGTCCCCAACAGCATTGCCATCCTGCCGGCTGCCGCAGTCGCCATTCGCAACCGCGATGTCGAGCACGTCTACCGCCAGGACAGCGATTTCCAGTACCTGAGCGGCTTCCCGGAGCCGGAGGCGGTGATCGCGCTGATCCCGGGGCGCGAGCATGGCGAGTACGTGCTGTTCTGCCGCGAGCGTAACCCTGAGCGCGAGCTATGGGACGGCCTGCGTGCCGGCCAGGAAGGTGCCATCCGCGACTTTGGCGCGGACGATGCCTTCCCGATCACCGACATCGACGAGATCCTCCCGGGCCTCATCGAAGGTCGCGAACGGGTTTACAGCGCCATGGGCAGCAACCCCGAGTTCGACCGTCGGCTGATGGACTGGATCAACGTGATCCGCTCCAAGGCGCGCCTTGGCGCCCAGCCGCCCAACGAGTTCGTTGCCCTGGATCACCTGCTACACGACATGCGTCTGTATAAATCTGCGGCGGAAGTGAAAGTGATGCGCGCCGCTGCAGAAATTTCCGCACGCGCCCATGTGCGGGCCATGCAGGCCTGCCGGGCAGGGCTGCACGAGTACAGCCTGGAAGCCGAGCTGGACTACGAATTCCGTAAAGGTGGGGCAAGAATGCCAGCCTACGGGTCGATCGTCGCTGCCGGCCGCAATGGCTGTATCCTGCACTATCAACAGAACAATGCCGCGCTCAAGGACGGTGACCTGGTGCTGATCGACGCCGGTTGCGAAATCGATTGCTATGCCAGCGACATCACCCGCACTTTCCCGGTCAGCGGGCGTTTTTCGCCTGAGCAAAAGGCCATCTATGAACTGGTGCTCAGGGCCCAGGCCGCCGCTTTCGCCGAGATTGCCCCAGGCAAGCACTGGAACCACGCCCATGAAGCGACCGTGCGGGTGATCACCGAGGGGCTGGTGGAGTTGGGGCTGCTCAAGGGCAAGGTGCAGGCGCTGATCGAAAGTGAAGCGTATCGCGCTTTCTACATGCACCGTGCCGGGCACTGGCTGGGCATGGATGTGCATGATGTGGGTGAGTACAAGGTCGGCGGCCAGTGGCGGGTGCTGGAGCCTGGCATGGCGCTGACCGTCGAACCGGGTATCTACATTGCCGCCGACAATCAGCAGGTCGCGAAGAAATGGCGAGGCATCGGCGTAAGGATCGAGGACGACGTGGTGGTGACCAGGCAAGGCTGTGAAATTTTGACATCGGGCGTGCCCAGGACGGTCGCCGAGATCGAGGCGCTGATGCAGGCGGCACGTAAGGACGCGGCATGAACCGAGTCAACCTGGCGATCATTGGTGGCGGCCTGGTCGGTGCCAGCCTGGCGCTGGCCCTGCAGGCTGGGGCCAAGGCGCGCGGCTGGAAGATCCTGCTGATCGAGCCGTTCGCCCCGGGCGACAGCTTTCAGCCCAGCTATGATGCGCGCTCCTCAGCGCTTTCGTTCGGTACCCGGCAGATCTATCAGCACCTGGGCGTGTGGCAGGCGATCAGCCCGCGTGCCGAGTCGATCCGGCAGATCCAGGTCTCGGACCGTGGGCGCTTTGGCTCCACCCGCCTGGATGCGCTGGAGGAGGGTGTGCCAGCGTTGGGCTATGTGGTCGAGAACGCCTGGCTTGGCCAGTGCCTTTGGCAAGGGCTGGACAGCGAGGTGGTGAGCTGGCGCTGCCCGGCCGAAGTGAAGGCGATGCAGGCCGTCGCCGGTGGTTATCGCTTGCAGTTGGACGATGACACCAGCCTGGAGTGCGACCTGGCCGTGCTGGCCGACGGTGGCCGCTCCGGGTTGCGCGAGCAATTGGGCATACATGTGCGCCGCACGCCGTACGAGCAGAGCGCCCTGATCGCCAATATCACCCCGGGCGAGTCCCATCGTGGGCAAGCCTTCGAGCGTTTTACCGAGCAAGGCCCCATGGCATTGCTGCCGCTGCCCGAGAATCGCTGCGCATTGGTCTGGACCCGTCAGGGTATGGACGCCAAGCGCCTGGCCGAGATCGACGAACGCAGCTTCCTGCGCGAGCTGCAGGATGTGTTCGGCTATCGCCTCGGCGCCCTGCGCCAGGTCGGCGCACGGCATCTTTACCCGCTGGCACTGGTCGAAGCCCAAGAGCAGGTGCGCCCGCATCTGGTTGTACTGGGCAATGCCGCGCACAGCCTGCACCCCATTGCCGGGCAGGGTTTCAACCTGTCGCTGCGTGATGTGCAGTCGCTGGCTGATGCGCTGCTGGCCGGCCCGCAGCAGCCAGGCGATCTGGCGACCCTGCAGGCGTACCATCAACGCCAGCAGCTCGACCAGGCCATGACCATCGGGTTCTCCGACCAGGTTACCCGACTGTTCGGCAGCAACCAGCCGTTGCTGGCCGCCGGGCGCAACATCGGCTTGCTTGGGCTCGATTTGCTGCCGCCGGCAAAAAGCTGGTTCGCCCGCCAGGCCATGGGCATGGGCACCCGCCCTGATCCGCGGGGTCAGGCATGACCAACCCGCGCAAGCTGGCGCGCCGGGCGCGCATGTTGCGCTGGCTGCTGAACCTTTATCCACCGTACCTGGGTGCCGGCATTCGTATTCAGCACATCAGCCCGGATATGCGCAGTGTCAGGGTGCGTATGAAGCTGACGCGCTGGAACCGCAACTACGTCGGTACCCAGTTTGGCGGTAGCCTGTATTCGATGGTCGATCCGTTCTACATGCTATTGCTGATCGAACTGCTGGGCCGTGAGTACATCGTCTGGGACAAGGCAGCCAGCATTGACTTCATCGCACCCGGCAAAGGCCCTGTGTATGCCGATTTCCACATCGAAGACGCACTGCTGGACGAGATCCGCCAGCAGACCGCCAGCGGCAAGAAATACCTGCCACGTTTGCAGGTCGATGTCCGCGACGGTGCTGGCGAGCTGGTGGCGCGGGTCGATAAAACCCTATACGTGCGGCTCAAGCCGCAAGCGAGGCAGGCGTAAGGCATGGAAATGCGCGCAGATCTGTTGATTGTCGGTGCCGGTATGGTCGGCAGCGCCTTGGCCTTGGCATTGCGCCACAGTGGCCTGGAAATACTCCTGCTCGACGGTGGTTCGCTGACGGTGAAGCCGTTTGACGGCGATGCGCCGTTCGAGGCGCGGGTCAGCGCCCTTTCGGCGGCCAGCCAGCGCATCCTCGAGCGTTTGGGCGCCTGGGAGGAAATTGCCAAACGGCGTGTTTCGCCCTACTCGGACATGCATGTCTGGGACGGTAGCGGCACTGGGCAGATTCACTTCTCGGCCGCCAGCGTGCACGCGCAGGTGCTTGGCCATATCGTCGAAAACCGGGTAGTGCAGGATGGCCTGCTGGAGCGCCTGCATGACAGCGATATCGGCCTGCTGCCCAACGCCCGCTTGGAGCAGATGCGCCGCTCTGGCGATGAGTGGCTGCTGACCCTGGCCGATGGTCGCCGCCTGCGGGCACCGCTGGTGGTGGCTGCCGACGGTGGCAATTCTGCGGTTCGGCGCCTGGCCGGCTGCCAGACCCGTGAGTGGGATTACCTGCACCACGCTATCGTCACCAGCGTGCGCTGCAGCGCTGCACACCAGGCTACCGCCTGGCAGCGTTTCACCGACGAAGGGCCGCTGGCCTTCCTGCCCTTGTCGCGAGACGGCGAGCAGGGCTGGTGCTCGATAGTGTGGTCGACCACGCCGGAACAGGCCGAGCAGCTCATGGCGCTGGATGATCAAGCTTTCCTCAAGGCCTTGGAGCGTGGATTCGAGGGGCGACTGGGTCAAGTGCTGCATGCCGACCCTCGGGTTTGCGTGCCGTTGCGCCAACGCCACGCCAAGCGGTACGTGGACGAGGGGCTCGCACTGATCGGCGATGCCGCGCACACCATTCATCCGCTGGCTGGGCAAGGCGTAAACCTGGGCTTTCTCGATGCCGCGGTGCTGGCTGAAGTGCTGGTGAACGCCTGTGAGCGTGGTGAACGGCTGGCGGATGTGAAAGTGCTCAGCCGCTATGAGCGCCGACGCATGCCGCACAACCTGGCATTGATGGCAGCTATGGAGGGCTTCGAGCGGCTGTTCCAGGCCAACCCGCTGCCGTTGCGCTGGTTGCGTAACAGCGGTCTGAAGCTGGTGCAGCAGATGCCGGAGGCCAAGGCGCTGTTCGTGCGCCAGGCATTGGGGCTTTCCGGGGACTTGCCGGAGCTGGCCAAGCCTTGAGATTGCCGGGGCCGCTTTGCGGCCCTCTCGCGAAACAAAGCCGTTCCTACAAGCGTTCGGGTGCCCTTGCAACATCTGGTAACGGCTGGGTAGGTGAGCCGGAAAATGGGATTCACTACCATTTGCGCCTCTCATACGATTCGAGGAGTGCATCCGATGTTGCCACGCAAGCCCCTACTGGCCGCCCTGGCCCTGACGCTGTTCGGTGGCACCGCCCAGGCGGCGGACGAAGTAGTGGTGTACTCCTCGCGCATCGACGAGCTGATCAAGCCGGTGTTCGACGCTTACACCGCCGAGACCGGCGTCAAGATCAAGTTCATCACCGACAAGGAAGCCCCGCTGATGCAGCGCATCAAAGCCGAGGGCGAGAACGGGGTGGCCGACCTGCTGCTGACCGTCGATGCCGGTAACCTTTGGCAGGCCGAGCAGATGGGCATCCTGCAGCCTATCAAGTCGGCCATCATCGACCAGAACATCCCCGCTCAATACCGCGCTTCGTCCCATGACTGGACTGGCCTGAGCCTGCGCGCACGGACCATCATCTATTCCACCGAGCGGGTCAAACCTGCAGAGCTGAGCACCTATGAAGCTCTGGCCGACAAACAGTGGGAAGGGCGTCTGTGCCTGCGCACGGCAAAGAAGGTTTACAACCAGTCGCTGACCGCCACGCTGATCGAGAACCATGGCGAGGCCAAGACCGAACAGATCGTCAAAGGCTGGGTCAACAACCTGTCTACCGACGTGTTCTCTGACGACAACTCGGTAATCCAGGCCATCGAGGCCGGCCAGTGCGATGTGGGGGTGGTGAACACTTACTACTACGGCCGCCTGCACAAGCAGAACCCGAACTTGCCGGTGAAGATCTTCTGGCCTAACCAGGGCGACCGGGGCGTGCACGTCAACCTGTCCGGCATCGGCCTGACCAAGCACGCACCGCATCCGGAGGCGGCCAAGAAGCTGGTGGAGTGGATGACCGGTGAGCAGGCGCAGAAGCTGTTCGCCGACATCAACCAGGAGTTCCCGGCCAACCCTAAGGTCAAGCCATCGGACGAGGTCGCGGCATGGGGCAGCTTCAAGGCTGACAGCATCCCGGTCGAGGTGGCGGGCAAACGCCAGGCCGAGGCCATTCGCTTGATGGATCGGGCTGGCTGGAACTAAGCCCAAGGCATTATCCTGCTGGGGCCCGCAAGGGCCTCTTCGCGAAGCAAGCCCGTTCCCACAGGTACAGCGCAGCCCCTGCGATTTGCGCTGTAGCTGTGGGAACGGGCTTGCCACGCGAACGACCGCTCAGCGGTTGCCATCTGCCACAGAGACAGTTGCCTTGCCCCACGCTCCCCAACGCCGCTGGTACCTCCCGGTCACCCTGACTGCCGCACTCGTGCTCTTGCCCCTGAGCGTCTTGCTGCTGTCCTGGCAGTCGATCGACGTGCAGATCTGGTCGCACCTGCTCGACACCCAGATGAGCCGCCTGCTCGGCAACACGCTCACCCTGGTGGCGGGCGTAGGCGTAGGCGTCACGGTGCTTGGCGTGAGCCTGGCCTGGCTCACCAGCCTTTGCGAGTTCCCCGGCAGGCGCTGGCTGGACTGGGCACTGATGCTGCCGTTTGCCATCCCTGCCTATGTCTTGGCGTTCGTCTTCGTCGGCCTGCTTGATTTCGCCGGCCCAGTGCAAAGCGCCTTGCGTGAAGTGTTCGGGCCCATGCGCCTGCCGCGGGTGCGCTCCACCGGCGGGGTGATTGTCGTGCTGGTGCTGGTGTTCTATCCCTATGTCTACCTGCTCGCACGCACGGCATTCCTGGCCCAGGGCAAGGGGCTCATGGAAGCGGCGCGGGTGTTGGGTCTTTCGCCGCTGCAAGCTTTCTGGCGGGTTGCGCTGCCCATGGCGAGGCCGGCCATCGGCGCAGGCATTGCGCTGGCCCTGATGGAGACCTTGGCAGATTTCGGCGCGGTGGCGGTGTTCAATTTCGACACGTTCACCACCGCCATTTACAAGACCTGGTACGGCTTCTTCAGCCTGTCCAGCGCGGCTCAACTGGCCAGCCTGCTATTGCTGGCGGTAATGCTGGTGCTGTACGGAGAGCGACGAGCTCGTGGCGCCTCGCGTAGCGCAAATGAACGCCCTCGGGGTCAGGCCCTCTATCACCTGCGCGGTCTGAAGGCACTGCTGGCCAGTGGTTGGTGCCTGCTGGTATTTGCCTGTGCCTTCGTCATCCCGCTGCTGCAGTTGCTGGTATGGTTCTGGCAGCGAGGGCGGCAAGACCTGGACGAGCGCTATGTTGGTCTGGTGCTGCACACCCTGTACCTGGGCGCCATGGCAGCCTTGATCACGGTGTGCGTAGCCTTGGTACTGGCCTTTGCCCGGCGCCAGGCGCCGACTGGCGGCATCCGCGCCGGGGTCGGCCTGGCCAACCTGGGCTACGCCTTGCCCGGTTCGGTGCTGGCGGTGTCGATCATGCTGGCCTTCAGTTACCTGGACAACCACCTGGTGATCCCTCTGTCGACGTGGCTGGGTGGGGCAGGCAAGCCGTTGCTGCTGGGTAGCCTCGCGGCTTTGCTGGTGGCCTATCTGGTACGTTTCATCGCCGTGGCCTATGGGCCACTGGAAGGCAGCCTGGAGCGCATCCGCCCGTCGTTGCCCGAGGTTTCACGGAGCCTAGGTGTCGGAGGGGCGAGATTGTTTTTCAAAGTGTATATGCCGCTGCTGGTTCCCGGTGCCCTCAGCGCTGCACTGCTGGTCTTCGTCGATGTGCTCAAGGAAATGCCTGCAACGTTGCTGATGCGGCCCTTCGGCTGGGATACCCTCGCCGTACGGGTGTTCGAGATGACCAGTGAAGGGGAGTGGGCCCGTGCCTCACTGCCCGCTTTGACCTTGGTGCTGGTTGGCCTGCTGCCGGTCATCGGCCTGATTCGTCGTTCAGCCAGGCGCCCCGGTCACAGTCACTGAGGGTGCCAGCCCGCGCCCTTGCGGCTACAATGCGCGGCATTCGCGCGACGGGTCCTACAAGAAGAGCTGACGACCAAACGTCATCGACCGCCGCCGCTTCGCCACGCCCGGAAGGAGAAACCCATGGGACAGCGCACGCTTTTGTACGACTTGCACCTGGCGCTAGGCGCCAAGACAGTCGATTTCGGTGGCTGGGACATGCCCCTGCACTACGGCTCGCAAGTCGAAGAGCACCATCAGGTGCGCAGTGACTGTGGGGTGTTCGATGTCTCCCACATGACCGTGATCGACATAGATGGTGCCGATGCCACCGTCTGGCTGCAGCGTTTGCTGGCCAACGACGTTGCCCGCCTTGCGGGTGTCGGCAAGGCTCTGTACAGCCCGCTGCTCAACGAAGAGGGCGGGGTTATCGATGACCTAATCGCCTACCGCACGGAAAATGGCTACCGGCTGATCACCAATGCCGCCACCCGCGCCAATGTGTTGGCGTGGCTGGAGGCCCGCAGTACCGGCTTCTCGGTCGGTTTCAAGGTGCGCCCTGACCTGGCCATTCTCGCCATCCAGGGGCCCCAGGCCCGCGAGAAGGTCGCAGCCTTGCTCAGCGCTTCGCGCGCTGCGCTTATCCGTGAGCTGCGCCCGTTCGAAGGGGTTGGCGAGGGCGACTGGTTCATTGCCCGCACCGGTTACACCGGTGAAGACGGGTTGGAAATCATCCTGCCGGGCCATGAGGCTGTGGCCTTCTTCAACGACCTGGTCGGCGCTGGCATCGCCCCCAGTGGCCTTGGCGCCCGCGACACCTTGCGCCTGGAGGCCGGCATGAACCTGTACGGCCAGGATATCGATGAAGACCACACCCCGCTTACCTCCAACCTGGGCTGGAGCATCGCCTGGGAGCCGGCCGAGCGCGATTTCATCGGCCGCGCTGGCCTGCTGGCGGAAATCGAGCGCGGCGTGCAGGACAAGCTGGTCGGCCTGGTGCTGGAGGAGCGCGGTGTTTTGCGCGCCCATCAGGTGGTTCGCGTTGCCGGCATTGGCGAAGGGGAGATCACCAGTGGTAGTTTCTCTCCTACGCTGAGCAAATCCATTGCCCTGGCGCGTGTACCCATGGCCACCGGTGACCGTGCCGAGGTCGAGATTCGCGGTAAGTGGTACCCGGTGCGGGTGGTCAAACCGACCTTCGTGCGTCACGGCAAGATTCTGATCTGAACAATCAACGGCGGGCCGACCGCTGACCCAATCGAGGAATACAAGACATGAGCAATATCCCCGCCGATCTGCGTTTTGCCGAAAGCCACGAGTGGGCGCGCCTGGAAGCCGACGGTACTGTGACCGTGGGTATCAGCGACCACGCTCAAGAGGCCCTGGGTGATGTGGTGTTCGTGGAACTGGCAGAGGTTGGCAAAGTATTCGCTGCCGGCGATGCTGCTGGCGTGGTCGAGTCGGTCAAGGCCGCTTCGGATATCTATGCCCCGGTGGGTGGCGAAGTGATCGCGGTCAACGAAGCCCTGGCCGACAGCCCGGAGCTGCTCAACGAAGAGCCTTACGGCGCCTGGATCTTCAAGCTCAAGCCAAGCGACAAGGCCGAACTGGACAAGCTGCTGGATGCTGCTGGTTACGGCGCCGCTATCGGCGAGTGATCATTCTGGCCTCATCGCCGGCTTGCCGGCGATGAGGCCGGCACTGGCGAAGCAAGTTTTTCCGCAGTATCGGCAATCCTTCCTAGACTTATAAATCTCCACGAGGCCTGGTCTAGGAAGAGAGCGTCGTCATGTCCCAGTCGCCATCCCTGCATCAACTGCAAGAGCTCAACCCATTCCTGCGTCGTCACCTGGGGCCAGATGCCTCGGAGCAGCAGGCCATGCTCAACGCCCTGGGCTTGAGCAGCCGCAGCGAGCTGATCGAACAGACCGTCCCGCCGGATATCCGTTTCAACCGCGCCCTCGACCTGCCCGCCGCTCTGGATGAACAGGCTGCGTTGGCCAAGCTCGCCGGTTATGCCGAGCAGAACCAGGTGTGGACCAGCCTGATCGGCATGGGTTACCACGGCACCGTCACGCCAACCGTCATCCTGCGCAACGTGCTGGAGAACCCCGGCTGGTACACCGCCTATACGCCTTACCAGCCAGAAATCGCCCAAGGCCGGCTGGAAGCCCTGCTCAACTTTCAGCAAATGGTCATCGATCTGAGCGGCCTGGCCTTGGCCAATGCCTCACTGCTCGATGAAGCCACCGCCGCAGCCGAGGCCATGGCCTTGGCCAAACGCGTGGCGCGTAACAAGAGCAATGCCTTCTTTGCCGATGAACACTGTCACCCGCAGACACTGTCCGTGTTGCAAACCCGGGCTGAAGGTTTTGGTTTCGAGCTGATCGTCGACGCTGTGGATAACCTTGCCCAACACCAGGTATTCGGCGCTTTGCTGCAGTACCCGGATACCCATGGGGAAGTGCGTGACCTGCGCCCGCTGATTGACCAGTTGCACGGCCAGCATGCCTTGGCATGCGTGGCGGCAGACCTGTTAAGCCTGGTGGTGCTCACGCCGCCGGGCGAGCTTGGCGCAGACGTAGTGCTTGGCTCGACCCAGCGCTTTGGCGTGCCGATGGGCTATGGCGGCCCGCATGCGGCCTATTTCGCCTGTCGCGAGGACTACAAGCGGGCGATGCCGGGGCGCATCATCGGCGTTTCGCGTGATGCCCGTGGCAATACCGCACTGCGAATGGCCCTGCAGACCCGCGAGCAACACATCCGGCGCGAAAAAGCCAACTCCAACATCTGCACCGCCCAGGTACTACTGGCCAACATCGCCGGCTTTTATGCGGTGTACCACGGCCCTGAGGGTTTGCAGCGCATCGCACAGCGCGTGCACCGGCTGACCGTCGTGCTGGCCGCCGGCCTTGAGGCCAAGGGCATCAAACGCCTTAACCAGCATTTCTTCGACACCCTTACCCTGGATGTCGGCGGTGCTCAGGCGGCGATCATCGAAAGTGCGCAAGCGGCGTGTATCAACTTGCGCATTCTGGGCCGCGGCCACCTGGGTGTGAGCCTGGACGAAACATGCAGCGAAGAAACCGTGCTTCGGCTGTTCGACATCTTTCTTGGCGTGGATCACGGCCTTGAGGTCACTACGCTTGACCAGCATGCCGTGGTAGAGGGTATTCCGGCTGCACTGGAGCGGCGCACACCGTTTCTTTCCCACCCGGTGTTCAACCTGCATCACAGCGAAACGCAGATGCTGCGCTACCTCAAGCAGCTGGAGAACAAGGATCTGGCGCTGAACCAATCGATGATCCCGCTGGGTTCTTGCACCATGAAGCTCAACGCCACCAGCGAAATGATCCCCATTACCTGGCCCGGATTCGCTCAGCTTCATCCCTTTGCGCCCGATGCTCAGGTCGCCGGCTACAAAGCGATGATCGACGAGCTGGAGTGCTGGCTGTGCGCTATTACCGGTTTTGACGCGATCTGCATGCAGCCCAACTCAGGTGCCCAGGGCGAATACGCCGGGCTGATGGCAATCACCCGTTACCACCGCAGCCGTCATCAGCCTCAACGTACGCTGTGCCTGATCCCTTCGTCGGCCCACGGCACCAACCCTGCTTCGGCGCAGATGGCTGGCATGGAAGTGGTGATCGTCGACTGCGATGACGATGGCAACGTTGACCTCGACGACCTCAAGGCCAAGGCCAATGCTGCAGGCGAGCGGCTGTCCTGCCTGATGGTTACCTACCCGTCGACACATGGTGTGTATGAGGAGGGCATTCGGGAAATCTGTGAGGTCGTGCACCAGCACGGTGGCCAGGTCTACATGGACGGCGCCAACCTGAACGCCCAGGTCGGTCTCACGCGGCCGGCTGACATCGGCGCCGATGTCTCGCACATGAACCTGCACAAGACCTTCTGCATCCCGCACGGTGGCGGCGGCCCTGGCATGGGGCCGATTGGTATCCGTGCACACCTCAAGCCGTTCGTCGCCAGTCATCCGGTGGTGCCGGTGCCGGGCCTGGACCCGAACAACAGCGCGGTCAGCGCTGCGCCCTGGGGCAGTGCGAGCATCTTGCCGATCAGCTGGATGTACATCGCCATGATGGGGCCGCAACTGGCCGATGCGAGCGAAGTGGCCATCCTGTCGGCCAACTACCTGGCCAGCCAGCTTGGTGGTGCTTTCCCGGTGCTGTACCGAGGCCGAAACCAGCGGGTGGCGCATGAGTGCATTCTTGACCTGCGGCCGCTCAAGGCAATTACCGGGATAACTGAAGAGGATGTGGCCAAGCGCCTGATGGACTATGGCTTCCATGCCCCAACCATGTCATTCCCGGTTCCTGGGACCCTGATGGTCGAACCGACAGAGAGCGAGTCGAAAGCCGAGCTGGACCGGTTCGTCGAGGCCATGCTGGCGATCCGTGCGGAGATCGGGGAGGTGCAGGAGGGTAACTGGCCGGCGGAAGACAACCCGCTCAAACATGCGCCGCATACCCTGGCCGATGTGCTGGCACCGTGGAACAGGCCTTACAGCCTTGAGCAGGCGGTGGCCCCCAGCGCTCACGTGCGCCAGCACAAGTACTGGCCAGCGGTGAACCGGGTCGACAATGTGTATGGGGACAGGAATCTGTTCTGTGCGTGCGTACCGGTGGAGGCGTATCGCTGAGCTGAAACTGGGGCTGCACAGCAGCCCCTGGGCCTTACTCGGCTATCGCATTCTTCGCCAGGATGGCATTGGCCAGTTCCATGTCGCTGGCTTGCATGCCTGGGTTCTCAGCCCGCACCTGACGCATGGCCGCCTCCAGGAACGGCCCACGAATAGCACCTTCACTGGCAACGAAGCTGCCGGCGTCATCCTGCGCCGCGACGACCAGCTTGTGATCTCTGGAGGTCAGGTAAGTCGATGCCGTGGTCGCGCCGGAAGAAATCACGTTGCGCCAGAAGGTATCGGCCATGGCGGAGCCAATGGGCAGCGAAAGCAGGGCAGCGGCTGCGATGGCGGTTGGGAGACGCATGATGAAACACCTCGAAGGGTGAGGGCTGATGGAGCCCGATTTGATTGTGTCTGCGGGGCGTAAGTTCCTCGAAAACAAGGGTTTTTTGCTCATGTGCAGACCCGCAGCACTTCCTCTTGGCAGGTCAGTCCACGGGCCACTTTTGCCTCCCCGCAGCGTTTCAGGTCCAGCAACCCTTCGCTCAATGCCTGTCGCCGCAAGCTGGCAAGGTCCGCTCCGGCGCCTATCCGGGCGCGCAGGCTTTCGCTCGGGACCAGTAGCTCGAACACGCCCGTTCGACCATCAAAGCCGGTGCCCCGGCACATCAGGCAAGGCTGGCCGCTGGCCGATGCTGCGCAGCCCTGGCACTCACGGCACAGCACGCGTACCAGGCGCTGTGCCATCACCCCACTCAGGGAGGCCTTGATCAGGTAATCGGGCACGCCCAGTTCCAGCAGGCGGGTAATGGCCCCACAGCTGTCGTTGGTGTGCAGGGTCGAGAGCACCAGGTGTCCGGTAAGGGCAGCTTGCACGGCTACCAGAGCCGTCTCGCGATCGCGGATCTCGCCGATCATGATGATGTCAGGGTCTTGGCGCAGCAGCGCGCGTACACCGTTGGCGAAGCTGAGGTCTAGTGTCGGCTGCACCTGTAATTGATTGAACGCCGGCTCCAGGCGTTCGATCGGGTCTTCGATGGTGCACAAGTTGACCTCGGGTGTGGCCAGCCGCTTCAGGCTTGCGTAAAGCGTGCTGGTCTTGCCTGAACCGGTAGGGCCGGTGACCAGCAGCATGCCATGACGGCGCTGCAGCAGGGCCTGCCACTGCTGCAGTTGTTCACCTTCCAGGCCCAGGCGGTCGAAGTCTTCCTGTAGCTGCTGTGGGTCGAACAACCGCAGTACCAGCTTTTCGCCAAAGGGGGTGGGCAGGGTAGACAGGCGCAATTCCACTTCGCGGCCACCTGGCAGGCTGCACTTCATGCGGCCATCCTGCGGCCGGCGTTTCTCCGCGACATCCATGTGGCCCAAGTGCTTCAGGCGGCTGACGACGGCCAGGGTCACGCTGGCCGGGAAGGCGTAGACCGTATGCAGGAGGCCGTCTATGCGATAACGCAATCGGCCCTGCTCGCTGCGCGGCTCAAGATGGATGTCACTGGCGCGCTGTTCGACAGCGTACTGCAGCAGCCAGTCGACGATGTGCACGATATGCGCGTCGTCTGCCGTGGCGTTGCCCTGGCGCTTGTCCTGCTCCAGCCACTGCTCCAGCTCACCCAGGCTTGCCGACTGCTGATGCTGGGCGCCTTGCACCGAGTGGGCGAGGCGAGACAACGACTGGCCCACCTGGCGCAACTGCAGGGGGCTGGCGAGCACGCGGCGGATCGGCTTGCCCAGGCTGCGGGCCAGATCGGTTTGCCAGTCACACTGGTAAGGCTGCGCACTGGCCACGGTGATGCCCAGGCTGTCGCTGGCCAGGATGAGTATGCCGTGGCGATGGGCGAATGCTGGCGATATCAGCCCGTTGACCTGAGACAGGTCGAGTTGCAGTGGGTCGATACGCTGGTAAGGCTGCCCGACTTTTCTGGAGAGCCATTGGCACAGGCAGTCCAGATGCAGGCGCTGGCCGGGGTGCTGGCGGTCTTCGAGGCCCAGGGCCGCTACGGTTTCGAGCGGATGGCGAGGTGGCTGTGAGTTGGCGTATTCAAGTACTTGCCTGGCGTCGTTGGCGCTCAGGCGCTGGTCGGCTTGCAACGTGTCCAGCACGCGCTTGAGGTCGAGGGATCGATCGTCGGGGTTGTGCATGGCGGCGTCCGTGCCAAGTGATGAGGTCCTGATCAAGGCTAGCCGGGCCCGACACCCCCGGGCCGATAAAGGATTTCGGAATTTTGCCGGATGGGTGATTCCCCTTGCGTGGGTTGCGCGTGAAGGGCCCGCAGGGCAACCGCAAACCTCTATATGCATATGCAATAACAGTATTTCACGGTCAATTCTTATGCCCGATATTCTCTGGTCACAACTTGTTATAACAAGTGCCCAATCAGCGAAGAGAACCATGGCCGAACTGCTCCCACTTTCACCGGTACCGCTCTACACCCAGCTCAAGGAATTGCTGCGCGAGCGCATACTCGACGGCACCTACGCCCCCCACAGCCGCATGCCCTCAGAAAGCGAACTGGGCAAGTCGTTCGACGTCAGCCGCATCACTGTGCGTCAGGCCTTGGGCGATCTGCAGAAGGAGGGCCTGATCTTCAAGATTCACGGCAAAGGCACTTTCGTCGCCAAGCCCAAGGCGTTCCAGAACGTGAGCACCCTGCAAGGTTTGGCTGAATCTATGACGCAGATGGGCTACGAAGTGCTGAACCGGCTGCGCAGCTTCCGCCATGTGCCAGCCAATGCGTTGGTGGCGGCGCGCCTGCAGGTCGAGGAGGGCAGCCTTGTGACTGAGATTCGGCGGGTGCGCCTGATCAACCGTGAGCCGGTATCACTGGAGCTGACCTGGTTGCCAAAGGCTGTGGGGGAAAAACTGGAAAAAGCCGACTTGGTTACCCGCGACATTTTCTTGCTGCTGGAAAACGACTGCGGCATCGCGCTTGGTCACGCTGACCTGGCCATCGATGCGGTCTTGGCCGACAGCGACCTGACCCAGGCACTGGAAGTGGAAGAGGGGGCGCCGATCATGCGCATCGAGCGCCTCACCCATGCCGCTGATGGCACACCGCTGGACTTCGAACACCTCTACTACCGCGGCGATGCCTTCCAGTACCGCCTGCGCATCGACCGCCAGAAAGGGGGCAAGGCATGAGCATCGAGACCCAGGACTACGACATCATCGTCATCGGCGGCGGCACTGCTGGCCCGATGGCCGCTATCAAAGCCAAGGAGCAGGACAAAAGTCTGCGCGTGTTGCTGCTGGACAAGGCCAACGTCAAGCGCAGTGGCGCCATCAGCATGGGCATGGATGGCCTGAACAACGCGATCATCCCTGGGCACGCTACACCCGAGCAGTACACCAAGGAAATTACCGTTGCCAATGACGGTATCGTCAACCAGGCCACCGTACATGCCTATGCCACCCACAGCTTTGCAACCATTGAACAGCTCGACCGCTGGGGTGTGAAGTTCGAGAAGGACGAGACCGGCGACTACGCGGTAAAGAAGGTCCATCACATGGGCGCCTACGTGTTGCCCATGCCCGAAGGCCACGACATCAAGAAGGTGCTCTACCGCCAGCTCAAGCGGGCCCGTATCGAGATCAGCAATCGCATGGTTTGCACCCGTGTGTTGCTCGACAGTGATGGTGCGGCGGCCGGAGTACTCGGGTTCGACTGCCGCAGTGGCGAGTTTCGCGTGGTGCGTGCCAAGGCGGTGATCCTTGCCTGCGGTGCTGCCGGGCGCCTGGGCCTGCCGTCTTCGGGGTATTTGATGGGTACCTATGAGAACCCCACCAACGCGGGTGACGGGTACGCCATGGCCTATCACGCAGGCGCCGAACTGGCCAACCTTGAGTGCTTCCAGATAAACCCGTTGATCAAGGACTACAACGGCCCGGCTTGCGCCTACGTGACGGGCCCACTGGGTGGTTATACCGCTAATAGCAAAGGCGAGCGTTTCATCGAGTGCGATTACTGGAGCGGGCAGATGATGTGGGAGTTCCATCAGGAGCTCGAAGGCGGCAATGGTCCGGTGTTCCTTAAACTTGATCACCTGGCAGAGGAGACCATCCAGAACATCGAACATATCCTGCACAGCAACGAGCGCCCCAGCCGTGGCCAGTTCCATGCCGGGCGCGGTACCGACTACCGCCAGCACATGGTCGAGATGCATATCTCCGAGATCGGTTTCTGCTCCGGGCATTCGGCCTCGGGTGTGTGGGTCAACGAGAAGGCCGAGACCAGCGTCAGGGGCCTGTACGCCGCGGGCGACATGGCTGCGGTGCCGCACAACTACATGCTCGGTGCGTTCACCTATGGCTGGTTTGCTGGCGTCAACGCCGCGCAGTACGTGGCCGGGCGCGAGCTGGCCGAGGTCGATGTGGCCCAGGTAGAGCGCGAACGTGAGCGCGTGTTCGCGCCGTTGCACCGCGAGCATGGCCAGCCGCCAGCGCAAGTCGAATACAAGCTGCGGCGCATGGTCAACGACTACCTGCAGCCCCCCAAGGTGACCAGGAAAATGGAAATCGGCCTGGCGCGCTTTGCTGAGATCGCGCGTGACCTTGAGCAGATCAAGGCCAACAACCCACATGAGCTGATGCGTGCGATGGAAGTATCGGTGATCCGCGACTGCGCCGAAATGGCCGCCCGCGCTTCGCTGTTCCGCAAAGAAAGCCGCTGGGGTCTTTACCACCATCGTGTCGATTATCCCGAGCGCAACGATGGCCAGTGGTTTTGTCATTGCCACCTGAAGAAGGGCGAGGACGGTGAAATGACCAGTTTCAAGAAAGCCGTCGAACCCTACCTCATTGCCTTGGATGCCGAGGAACAGACTGCCTACGACCGGCTACGGGTCAAGGCCGATGCCGCGTGAGTGGGGTGGCGCACAGCGGCCCCGGCAATGAACGACAACGAGGGCCAAAGGCCCCGAGGAAACCGTGAAATGGCCTACCAACCCCAAGAGATTTTCTTTCGCAGCAGCGCCCCGGTGACCATCGACGAAGACAAATGCATCGCTGAAAAAGGCTGCACCGTGTGCGTTGAGGTCTGCCCAATGGACCTGTTGGCCATCAACCCGGCCACCCAGAAGGCCTACATGGCCTTTGATGAGTGCTGGTACTGCATGCCCTGCGAAAAAGATTGCCCTACTGGTGCAGTGAAGGTCGACATCCCTTACCTGCTGCGCTGACCCTCCCAGGCCATCCGGCGAGCCACCGGACGCCCTCTGCAATGCCCCTCGTTTCCCACCACCCAAGCCTGGTGGCGGAGACGATTCCAATACTTCAAACGATTCGAGGGGAAGCACCCATGCGCCTTGTAGCAAACTTGGCCGGCCTTGCGCTGGCACTCACTGGCCTTAACGCCAGTGCCGAAACCATCCGTATCGCCATCGGTACCCAGGACACCACCATCAACTGCGCCACCGGCGGCTTGCTGATTCGCGAACTTGGCCTGCTGGAGAAGTACCTGCCGCATGACGGCAGGTACAAGGATGCCCAGTATCAGGTCGAGTGGAAGAACTTCACCAGCGGAGCGCCACTGACCAACGAAATGGTCGCCGGCAAGCTCGACTTCGGCGCCATGGCCGACTTCCCTGGCTCGTTCAATGGCGTCGCTCACCTGGATGCAGGTAAACGCAGCCTGTTCATCAGTGTGCTGTCGGGTAGTGTGCACGGCAGCGGCAACGGCATCGTCGTGCCGGCGGCCTCCGCCGTGCAATCGCTTAGCGAACTCAAGGGCAAGACCATTTCCGTGCCGTTTGCCTCCACGGCCCACGGTATGCTGTTGCGCGCCATTGCGGCCCAGGGCTGGGACCCGCACAAAGACGTGCGAATCATCGCCCAGGCCCCGGAGATCGCAGGCTCGGCCTTGCGCAGCAACCGCATCGAAGCCCACGCCGACTTCGTGCCGTTCGCCGAACTGTTCCCCAACCGTGGTTTCGCCCGCAAGATCTACGACGGTGCCCAGGCCAATGCGCCGACCTTCCATGGTGCCTTGGTCGATGCCCAATACGCCCGCCAATATCCCGAGGTCGTCACCGCCTACCTGCGTGCGAGCCTTGAGGCCGACCGCCTGATTGCCACCGAGCCCGAGAAGTACAGTGAGCTGATCGAGAAGGTCACCGGGATTGAAGCCGAGGTCAATTACCTGTTCCATGGGCCGCTGGGCCTGCAAACCCGCGATCTGACCTGGAAGCCCGAGTACCGCAAAGCAGTCGCCACCTCCATCGACACCCTCAAGCTGCTGAAGAGGACCGATCGGGAGCTCGATACCCGCCAGTTCATCGATGATCAGTACATCCGCGCCGCCTTCACGCAGGCGGGTGTGGATTACGACAAGGCGCTGCAAAACTACGACCCGCTGCCGCTCAAGGCTGCAGATGCGCTGACCGGCAAACCGATTACCGATTTCAGCCGCTTGGCGCAGATCTGGGTGCGGGGGGAAGACAAGGTTCGCCACTATGCCTCGCCTGAGGCCGCCCTTGGTGCCCTTGCCCAGCTTGAGCAGGAAGGCAAGGACATCCGCGCCATCTACGCCCAGGCCGCCGACAGCGGCATCAAGCTGCTGGCTAACCAGGCCTGGTTCGTGCGCAACACCAAGGGTGAGTTGGCCGCCTTCCTGCTCAAGGATCAGGCCGAGCAGTACGCCAAGGCTCATGGCGCAGAAGTGCTGGACTTCGTCAGCGCCAACCAGAAGCTGGTTGCCCAGCGCTGACCGGGAGGCATGGTAATGACCCGCGATCTCAAACGTTGGCCGCTGCGCCTCGCTTCGCTGCTTGCCTGCCTGTCGTTCTGGCAGGTGGCAGCCAGCGCAAAGCTCGACCTCGGGCTGTTCAGCTTCACCTATGTGCCCACACCCAGGGCGGTGCTGGATGCCGCCTGGCAATTGCTCACGTCCAGTGCCGTGCTGGCGCACCTGGGCAGCAGCCTGTCGCGGGTATTTGCCGGCTATAGCGTCGCGGCGCTGCTGGGGGTGGCGCTGGGGCTGCTGATCGGACGGTCGCAATGGGCCGAAGACACGCTGTTGCCGCCCCTTGAGGTACTGCGGCCGATCCCGGCGGTGGCCTGGATACCGTTGGCGATCCTGATGTTCCCTTCTTCGGAGCTGTCGATGGTCTTCATCACCTTTACCGGCGCGCTGTTCCCCATCCTGCTCAACACCGTGCATGGCGTCGAGGCGGTCGACCCGCGCCTGGTGGCCTCCGCGCGTAGCTTAGGCGCCGGGCGCTGGGCGATCCTGCGTGAGGTGGTACTGCCTGGTGCGCTGCCCAGTATCGTCACTGGGCTGGCCATCGGCATGGGAACCTCGTGGTTCTGCTTGGTCACTGCCGAGATGATCTCAGGGCAGTTCGGCATCGGCTATTACACCTGGGAGTCGTACACCTTGCAGAACTACCCGGACATCATCGTCGGCATGTTACTGATCGGCGTGCTGGGCATGGGTAGCAGTGCTCTGGTCAAGCAGCTCGGCGCACTGGCCACCCCTTGGTATCGCACGCGGAGGGCCGCCTGATGAGCCGTTGTCAACAGGCCCTGGCGCCTGGGCGCATCGAAGGGCGCGGCCTGTCCATCCGTCTGGGCCAAGGTGCTGAGGCGTTCGAGGCAGTGCAGCGCCTGGACTTCGCCGTCGCGCCCGGTGAGTTCGTGTGCATCCTCGGGCCTTCCGGTTGTGGCAAGTCCACGTTGCTCGGAGCACTTGCCGGGCACCTGGCCCCCAGCGATGGCGTACTGAGCGTGGACGATCAGGTCATCAATGGGCCGTCGCCGCAGCGCGGCATGGTGTTTCAGCACCACACCCTACTGCCTTGGCGCAGTGTGCTCGACAACGTCGCGTTCGGCCTGAAGATGCAAGGCCTGGGCAAGGCCGAGCGCCAGCGTCAGGCGCGCGAGATGCTGCAACTGGTGGGCCTGGCCGACTTTGCCGGGCGCTGGCCCAGCCAGCTGTCCGGTGGCATGCAACAGCGCGCCGAAATCGCCCGGGTGCTGATCAATCGTCCCCGCCTGTTACTCATGGACGAACCTTTCGGCGCCCTTGATGCGCAAACCCGCTCACGCATGCAGGAACTGTTGCTGGATATCTGGGCGCGTATTCGCACTACTGTGGTGTTCGTCACCCATGACATCGATGAAGCCCTGTTCCTGGCCGATCGCATCCTGGTGATGAGCCCGCGCCCGGGGCGTTTCATCGAGGACCTGCAGCTGGACTTTCTGCGGCCACGCCGCGCCGGCTTGTTGACCAGCCCGCAATTCACCCATCTCAAACGTCACTGCCTGGCCTTGCTGCGCCACGAAGAAGGTCGCGAACTGCCGCGGCTGACCCCGTTGGGCCTGCCGGACACCGACCACCCTCCACTACGGATCGCGCTATGACTGAACGCAACATCGACAACCCGGCCATCATTGCTCTGCTGTCTCGCCTTGAAGACGTCGACGCAGGTGTGCGGCGCATCGCGCTGATCGAGCTGGCCGACCTGGAAGACCCGGACGGTTTGCCTTGGCTCACCGATGCGCTGTTGGTCGATGCGGCCGATGAGGTGCGCACTGAAGCCGCGCGGCTGCTCGAAGCGTGGGAAGAGCCAGAGGTGGTACAGGCCCTATGCGCTGCGTTGGCCGATCCTGCCGAGCCGGTGCGCCTGGCCGCAGCGCAGAGCCTCAGTGAACTCAAGAGCCTGGAAGCCGGGCAACTGATCCTGCCCTGGGTCAGCCACGCAGCGGCCTTTGTTCGCACCAGCGCCCTGCGTGCCCTGCGCGAACTGCGCCTGGAAGATGCCGCAGCGCCTGCGCTGCTCGCGCTGGCGGATGACGATGCGGCCGTGCGACGTGAGGCGGTGGGCATCCTTGGTTGGCTCAAACACGAGCCCGCGGTGCCGGCACTGGCAAGGCTGGCCGAGGGTGAGCCGGACGCGCAAGTGCGTCGCGCAGCTATTGGTGCGCTAGGGCTTGCGCGTGGCAGCTCCGTGCTGCCTGCGCTGGTGGCAGCGTTGAACGATGCGGTCTGGCAAGTGCGTGAAGAAGCTGCGACCACCCTGGGCAAGGTAGGCCAGGCTGAGGCTGGGCCGGCGCTGGTGGATGCACTTGCCGACGGTTTCTGGCAGGTACGCCTGCGTGCGGCGCGTTCACTGGGACGCCTGCGCTATGCCGCTGCACTGGATGCCCTTGGCGATCTGCTCGGGCACGGCATCGCCAACCTTCGCAAGGAGGCGGCCTTGGCCCTCGGCGAGCTGGGCCAGGCGCGTGCCTTGCCATTGCTGCAGGCCGCCGAGGCCGATAGCGACCCGGAGGTGCGCAAGGCGGTGCGCATTGCCTTGGCGCAATTGCGCGGGGTGGCGTGATGAACGCGCCGGGGGCAATCAGCAACCTGCGCGGGGTCGGACAGTTGCTGCTGGAATGGGAGGATGGCGAGCACAGCATCAGCCATGCGCGCTTGCGCGGTGCATGCCCCTGCTCGCAATGCCGCGCGGCGCGGTTGCTGGGAGGCATTGCAGTGGTTGCCGCCGATGTCCGCATCGAGCGGATCGAAGCACAAGGGTATGGCGTGCAACTGGTATTCAGCGATGGTCATGAGCGGGGGATCTATCCTTGGGCGTACTTGTACGATCTGGGTAAACACCGCTCTACAGCTACCGCCTGATTCAGTCAGAGCGCAATCAGCTCCGGCCGCAACCCCTCCACCCGTCGCGTTGGCGGCGGCAGGTAACCGCCATCACCGGTGATCTGGTGCAGCACCTGCTCACGCAGCCCATGCAGCGCCACGCCTGTGCGCAGCCGCGGGTGCGGCAGATCAATGTCGACCACCGACTTGATCCGCCCAGGGCGCGGCTCCAGTACCACGACCCGGTCCGCCAGGTAAGTTGCCTCCTCGGCGTCGTGAGTGACCAGCAACGTGGTGATGCCGGCACGTTCGCGGATGCCCAGCAGCTCATCCTGCAGCTGCTGGCGGGTCAGCGCATCGAGCGCACCGAACGGCTCATCCAGCAGCAGGATGCGAGGGCTGGCCACCAGACCTCGGGCGATCGCCACGCGCTGGGCCATGCCACCGGAAAGCTGATGCGGGTAAGCGGACTCGAAGCCGACCAGGCCTACCAACAGCACGAACTCATGCACGCGACGGGCACGCTCGCCCTGAGTCAGCTGCTCATTCACCAGCCCCAGGGCGATGTTCTGCTCAACCGTCAGCCAAGGGAACAATCGATGCTCCTGGAATACGATGCCGCGTTCGCCACCGATGCCGCTCACAGGTTGGCCATCGACACGAATGCTGCCGCTGTAGTCAGTGTCCAGCCCGACCAGCAGGCGCAGCAGGGTGGACTTGCCGCACCCGGAGGCGCCGACGATGGCGATGAATTCGCCCTCGTTGATCGACAGATTGAAATTGCGGATGGCTTCCAAGGAATGACCATCGACGGTGAAAACCTTGCCCACTCCTTCGAAGCTCACCAGCGCTGGCGTGGTATCAGGTTGGTTGGCCGCAAGCAGCTGTGAGGTGTTGAAAGCGTTCATGCGGTTCTCCAGCGCGTGGCGCGCATTTCGAGGCGTTGTCCAAGGTTGCCCAGCAGGGCGCCGACCAGGCCGATCAGAAGCATGGCGGCCATGACCTGGTCCATGCGGAACAACTGTTGTGCGCCGATCATCAGGCTGGCGATGCCGCCGTCCGAAGGCATGAAATATTCAGCGCCGATGGTGCCTAGCCAGGCATAGATCAGCGACAGACGCAGCCCGGCAAAGATGGCCGGAGCAGCGCCGGGCAGCACCAGTAGGCGCAGGCGTTGCCACTGGTTCAGGCGCAGCGTGCGGCCAGCTTCGCCCAGTTGTGGCGAGAGGCTGGCGATACCGCGCTGCGTAGCGATCAGCAGTGGAAAGAATGCTGCCAGGCCGACAAACACATTCTTGGCGCCCTCACCCAGGCCGAACCAGGCCGTCAGCAGCGGCACCCAGGCGAACAACGCTACCTGGCGCAGTGCCGAAAGGCTTGGCCCGAACAGCCGCTCGGCGTTGTGTGAAAGCCCCAGCAGCAGCCCCGACAGCAAGCCCGCACCGCCGCCAAGCACCAAGCCGGTCAAGGTGCGCTGCAGGCTCAGCAGCATGGCTTCAGGCAGTGAGCCATCGGCCAGGCCTGCGAACAGCGTACGCACGACATCCAAGGGCGAAGTCAGAATGTTTTGATCGATCCAGCCGAAGCTGCTGCTGGCCTGCCAGAGCATCAGCAGGGCCACGGGCAGCAACAGGCTCAGCCAGCCTGTGGGCAGTGGGCCGCGCTGGTGTTCGCCCGTGGCCGGTTGTGGCCAGTACAGCAGGCGCTTCTCCAGCGTCGAAAAACCTCGGTCCATGAGCCCGCCGACCAGTCCGATCATCAGGATGCACAGCAGCACCAGGTCGAGCATGAACAGTTGCCTGCCCCACACCATCAAATAACCGATGCCTTCGCTGGAGGCCAGCAACTCCACGGCCAACAAGGAGGTCCAGCCGGTAGCCAGGGCAAGTCGCACGCCAGTCAGGAAAGCGGGCAGGGCGGCGGGCAACAGCAGGCGGAGTATCAGCAGATGAGGCGGCAGGCGCAACGCTGCAGCGGCTTCACGCAACTTGGGTTGGGTATCGCGTACGCCGACCAGCGTATGCAGGGTGACCGGCACCACCACGGCTTTCACCAGTACGACCAGTTTGAGCAGTTCCCCGATGCCGAAAAACAGCATGAACAATGGGATCCATGCCAAGGTGGGGATCTGTGCCAGCGCGACGAAGGTAGGCAGCACTAGCGTCTGCGCATTGCGCGAAGTCCCGAGCCACGCCCCAAGCAGCAAGCCGCTGGCAATACCTACCAGCAATCCCCACCACAGCCGCTGCAGACTTATCCACAAGTGCCCCCAGAGTTCACCGGAGCCAAACTCAACGGCACTCTGCCAGACCAGCGAGGGCGCCGGCAGTATCTGCTCACTCATCCAGTGCTGTTGGCTCGCCGCCACCCACAACAGCGCGATCAGAATAGGCAACAACACCGCAAGTATGCGGGAGCGGCCTTGGGCCGTGGAAGGGCCGCGTAGCCACGCTCGCTTGCTCAGAATTCCATTCATCGGCCATCTCTCGAAGCGTTTCTAGGTTATGCACTTATGGAATTAAAAATTCACACATGTGGATTTCAAGAGATAAGAGCATGCGCACCCTGCATACGGAAGCCTCATGTCATTGCGTTTTCGTCATATTTTCCATGCGTTTTCCGCAAGCTGTCCGCCGAGCCGCGTGCTGCTTGGTTTATGCCTTTCAGCTACTAAAAAATGAAGTTTTGATATTTGTAGCTTCTAACCAGACCTGCCTAGCTTCTGGGCCAAAGCGCCGGCCATCGCCGGTGGCAGCCTGCCAAGGAGCCTTGCCATGAAAACCCCGCTGCGCCACCTGATCCCCGCCTTCGGGCTACTCTTTTTAGCCGCCTTCAGCGCCCAGGCGGCCGATTCGGCCAAGCCCGAGAGCATCCGTATCGCTGTGCCCGACCTGAGCGCTGGCAGCAAGCACAGTGCCGGCGGTGTCGTCGATGTGCTGCGTGACCAGCAGCTGCTGGAAAAGGAATTTGCCAAGGACGGTATTCGTATCGACTGGCGTTTCTTCAAGGGCGCTGGGCCGGTGGTCAATGAGGCACTGGCCAACGGGCAGGCAGACTTCGCCTACCTGGGCGACTTGGCAGCGATCGTCGGTAAGGCCAATGGCCTCGACACCCGCGTGCTGTCTGCCGGTGTGCGCGGAGTGAAAAGCTATCTGGGCGTCGTGCCGGGGTCGGGCATCAAGACCTTGCACGACCTCAAAGGCAAGCGCGTCGCGGTGTTCCGCGGTACTGCCAACCAGCTGTCGTTTGCCAGCGCCCTCGCTAGCCAAGGGCTGTCTGAGCGCGATTTGAAAGTGATCAACCTGGATTTCAATGCAGCCAACGCCGCGCTCGCCGCCAAGCAGATCGACGCCACCTGGGGCCTTGCCAGCCTGCTTTCGTTGCGTGAGCGCGGCCTGGTCGAACTACCGGTCAACTCTCGAGACCTGGAAGGCGCCGGTAGTACCCAGGCGGTATTGCTGGGTACCGGCGAGTTCATCCGCAAATACCCCGAGCTGGTACAGCGGCTGGTCAACGCCCAGCAGCAAGCGACCCGCTGGCTGCGCGACGAACACAACCGTGATGCCTTCGTCGACCTGGTGGCAAGCAATGCAAGCTGGCCGCGGAGCATCCTCAGTGACGACCTGGCCAAGGAAGACCTTGCCCACTACTTCGACCCGCGCCTGGATGCGGCCTTCCTCGCCCAGTTGCAACAAGGCGTGGACCTTGCTGCACAGGAGCGCCTTATCCGCCGCAGCTTCCAAGTAGCTGACTGGGTCGAGCCGCGCTTCCTCGATACCGCGTTGCAACAGGAACAAGCCGTACAAGCCGCCCGCTGAACCCTTGACCCCAACAATGACCGTGAGGACCACAACCATGAGTAATGCTGCACTGGCCACTGCGCCGCAAGCCCTCGAACTCGATATCCAACCCGTCGCCGGTCGTATCGGTGCGCAAATTCGTGGAGTGAAGCTCTCCGCCGACCTCGACGCCGCCACGGTCGCGGCCATCCAGGCTGCCTTGGTGCAGTACAAGGTGATCTTCTTCCGCGGCCAAGCCCACCTGGATGACCTGAGCCAGGAAGGTTTTGCCAAGCTGCTGGGCGAGCCGGTAGCTCACCCCACCGTGCCGGTGGTCGACGGCACCAGCTACCTGCTCCAGCTCGATGGTGCCGAAGGCCAGCGGGCCAACTCATGGCACACCGACGTGACCTTCGTCGACGCCTACCCCAAGGCCTCGATCCTGCGCAGCGTGGTCGCCCCTGCCTCAGGCGGGGATACCGTGTGGGCCAATACCGCTGCCGCCTATCAGGAACTGCCCGAGCCGTTGCGCGAACTGGCCGACAAACTCTGGGCGGTGCACAGCAACGAATATGACTACGCGAGCATCAAGCCGGATGTCGACCCGGCCAAACTCGAGCGTTATCGCAAAGTCTTCACCTCGACGGTGTACGAGACCGAGCACCCGGTGGTGCGGGTGCATCCGATCAGTGGTGAGCGGGCGCTGCAACTGGGGCACTTCGTCAAACGCATAAAGGGCTACTCGCTGGCCGACTCGCAGCACCTGTTCGCGCTGCTGCAAGGACATGTCACTCGCCTGGAAAACACCGTGCGCTGGCGCTGGGAGGCGGGGGACGTGGCGATCTGGGACAACCGAGCGACGCAGCATTATGCGGTGGATGATTACGGCACCCAGCCGCGCATCGTGCGCCGGGTGACATTGGCCGGTGAGGTACCGGTTGGGGTTGATGGGCAACTTAGCCGGACAACGCGCAAAGGCTGATAGTGTTGGGGCCGCGCAGCGGCCCTTTCGCGACGCAAGGCCGCTTTTTACTCTTCGGTATCACAGGCCACCAACTGCCTGACCATTCCTTGCGCCAGTGGCGACAACCCATACCCCACCCGGCTAACCACGCCATAGCGGGTGTAGAAAGACTCCTCCTGCTCCGGCGCCAGGTCCGCCAACCGCAGCGCCACCAGCCCCTGCCCCGCCTGATAAGGCCGCAAGTTGGCATTGCAGGCAATGCCGATGGTATCCGAGTGCATCACCACGTTGAGCAACGCATAGCCGTGCTCGCACTCTACCGAGGGCAGAAAGTCCTGCCTGCCGCTCAGTTCAGTGAGGATCTTGCGGATGTTCGGCGGGCGGAAAGTGGTCGCCAGCGGGTACTCGAATACATCCCGCGCATTAACCTGGTAGCGCTCGGTCAGCGGGTGTCCGGCGCGGCAGCAGAAGTGCCAGCGCTGTGGTGTCAGCTTGTGCACGCGGTAGTCCGGGTCGGACTCGAACTGGCGGGTGTCGGCAACGAAGAATTCGATCTCCTCGGCAATCAGCTTGCGGTTCAGGGCCTGCCAGTTATCCACCTGAAAACAGGTACGCGCCGCCGGGTATTCAGCGACGAAGCGCGCCACTGCCCGTGGCACTAGCCCGCCCGCGGGGGCAGGGCCTGAGCCGAAGCACACTACGCCCGTAGTGGCGCCATTGAACTGGTGGATTTCGTTAACCAGATTGTGCGCGCCGTGCACCAGCCGGCGGGAGTGCTCCAGCACCAGCAGGCCCTGACGGGTGGGTGAAAGCTCCTTGCTGGCGCGGTCGACCAGGCGGCAGCCGACGTTGTGCTCCAGGGTCTGGATGCTGCGGCTGAAGGCCGATTGCGACAGGTTCACCGCAGCCGCCGCAGCGACGAAACTGCGGTGTTCGACAAGGGCGATGAAATGGCGGAGCTGGCGAAGGTCGATATGCATTTTTTACATGAAAACTTTCGGTCGAATGCAATTGATGAACAGGGTGAGCCCCCTTATAAAGGCTGTTACTTATTCCTCAAAATATGAATAAAACATATTTATATCTCTTAAAAGAATATAAGCCCACCTAGCCGCGATTCGGTTCCGCCAACGGAAATGCTCGCCAGGGCAATGCCTCAAGGAGCATTTGCATGTCCCGAATTTCCCGTTGGCCTGCGCGCGCGTCGCGTTTCACCTTGCAACCCTTGGCCGCTGGCGTTCTGCTGGCTGCTTCCAATGGCAGCTTCGCCGAAGAACCGGTCAGCACTGCCCCCGCCGTGGCGCAGGACGCCAAGCTCGGCACCGTCACCGTCAATGCCCGCCGCCGTGAGGAAACCGCACAAAGCGTGCCCACGCCGATCAGCGTGCTCAATAGCGAAACTCTGGAAACACAGCGCATCTACCGTGTGCAGGACCTGCAACAACTGGTGCCAAGCACCAACGTGTCCTATGTGCATGCCCGCCAGTCGAGCATCTCGATCCGCGGCCTGGGCAACAACCCGGCTAGCGATGGCCTGGAAGGCAGCGTTGGCATCTACCTGGACAACGTCTACCTCGGGCGCCCTGGCATGGCGGTGTTCGACCTGCTGGATGTCGAGCAACTGGAAGTACTGCGTGGCCCGCAAGGTACGCTGTTCGGCAAGAACACCACGGCCGGGGTGCTGAACATCACCTCGCGCAAGCCGACCTTCCACCGTGAGGGCAGCATCCAGCAGTCCATTGGCGAGGATGGTTATCTGCAGACCCAGGGCAGTTTTTCCGGGCCCATCAGCGACACCTTGGCCGGGCGAATCAGTGCCTACCGTACCGAAGACGACGGCTATGTGAAGAACATTCACAACGGCGATCATCTGAACGGCGGCAAGCGGCAGGGCTTTCGGACCCAGTTGCTGTTCCAGCCGAGCGAAACCTTTAACCTGCGCTGGATCGGCGAGTACAACGAAGAGGATTCCAACAACGGCATCCTCAGCCTGTACAGCTCCGGGCCGACCATCAATGGCGTCAACCGTTACGAAAGCCTGGCCGCCCTGGCCGGTGCCACACTGGTCTCGGGCAAGGACCGCAAGGTCAATTTCGATTCCGATCAGCAGGTAACGGTGTTCCAGGGAGGTACCTCCGTGGAGGCCAACTGGACGCTGCCCAATGACTTCACCCTCACCTCGATCACCGCCTACCGTTGGTGGGACTTCACCCCGCGCAACGACGATGGTCTCAACGTGCCGGCGGCCTACAACGCAGGGGTCGCGGTGCGCGACAAGCAGTATTCCCAGGAAATCCGCCTGGCGTCGCCCACCGGAGGCTTTTTCGATTATGTACTCGGTGCCTACTACTTCAAGCAGGACCTGGACAACAAATCCTTCACCTATTACGGCCCGCAGGCCGACGTCTGGAGCGCTACGCCCGCCGGTGCCCTGAACGACGTCACTACACTGGGTGACGGGCACATCGATACCGACAGCTATGCCCTGTTCGCCCAAGGCACCTGGCACGTCACCGACCGCCTCGACTTCACCGCCGGTGTGCGCGGCACCTATGAAGAGAAGAGCGCGTCGGTGACACGTGATGCGCCGGTTGGCGGAGCGCTCGTGACCGGCGCCGCTGCTGCGGCGCGCCAGGGCAGGGTGGGGGCCTATGACTCGGGTGACCTCAACCAGTACAGCTTCAGCCCCTCCGGCCTGCTCGGCCTGAGCTACCGCTTCAACGAGCAACTTCTGGGCTACGCCACCCTGACCCACGGTGAAAAATCCGGAGGTATAAACCTCACCGTCGGCGCGGCGCCGCGGCTGGGTACCGACTCGTTGTTGGTCGGTACGGAACGGGTCAACAACGCCGAAGTCGGTCTCAAGAGCACCCTGTTCGATGACCGCCTGCAACTCAATGCCAACTTGTTCTGGGCCGAGGTACATGGATACCAGGCCAACGTCTACGACCAGATCAACCGCGTGCAGTACCTGGCCAACGCCGGGCGTGTGCGTTCGCGGGGCCTTGAGTTCGAGGCCACCGCGCTGCCGATTCGTGGGCTGACGGTCAATTTCAATGGCTCGTGGAATGACGTGCGCTACACCGAGTACGACGATGCGCCGTGCCCACCCGAGGTCAGCTTGGTCAATGCCACTGCCACCTGCGACCTGTCCGGCCACCAGGTGGTCGGCGCCTCCAAGTACATCGCGAACCTCAACGGCCAGTACAAATGGCAGCTGACCGAGCACATCGAGCCTTATGTCACCGCCAGCTATGCCTTCCGCTCCAAGGCGGTCGGCACCATCGACGATTCCGACTTCGGCCAGATCCCCAGCTACGCGCTGGTCAACCTGTCCACTGGCGTGCGCCTGGACCAGGGCGATGGCGTGCTCGATCTGTCGCTGTGGGTGAAGAATGCCGGCGACAAGACCTACTTCACCAGCCTGTGGAATTCCGCCAACGGCGGCTATGCCGGCGTGCTTGGCACCCCGCGCACCTTCGGCGCCACCGCCCGTTATGACTTTTGAGCACAAGGAGCTTTGCCATGAACGCCAAGACCGAAACCCCCGCACTGCCCGAGGGCGCCTGCCTGACTGCCCAGGTGCCGCAGCGTGATGAAGCGCTGCTCGGCGATGTGGTGGTCAACCCGTATCGCCTGGCGCCGCTGACCGCGATCGTCCGCGATGGCGGGCGCACCCTGACCGCTGCCCATGTTCGCGTGCTGGGCCGCGGTGAACGTGGTGTGGATATCGCCTATGAGGTTTCCGACCGTTCGCTGTGGACTTACGGGGGCATCCCGGTGTTCGGGTTGTACCCGGATCATGTGAACCAGGTGGAAGTAACATACAAGCTCGACGGTGAGCGCATTCGTGAGCGCTACCAGATCTACGCCCCGGCAGTGCGCCTGCCGGTGGTGGCCAAGCAGACCGCCGCATTGCCGGAAGTCGAGCCAGTCAAAGTTGCCCCGGGCTTTGCAAACCGTCTTTACCTGTTCAACCACTTGCTCGGCGACATTCCCGGTGGTCGCGCCTTCAAGTGGAATGGCCTGGGTGGTGCCGCCGAGTGGGACCAGGTTGGCAACAACTGGATCGCCGACAGCAACGGCGATGTGCGTTGGTATCTGGACATAGAACAGATCCATGATTCCAACCGCCGCGACGGCCTGGGTGGCACCATGGGCTTCCAGCAGACCCGGGACGGCAAGCTGATTTGGGGCCAAGGCCAGACCTACTCCAAGTACGACCTGCTGGGCCGGCGCATCTGGCAGCGTAGCCTGCCGGACAAGTTCGCCGACTTCTCCCACGAAATCCGCGAAACGACTAACGGTACCTACCTGCTGCGCGTCGGTACCAGCGACTACCGCCGGCCTGATGGCAAACGGGTGCGCTCGATCCGAGACCACATCATCGAGGTCAACGAAGCCGGGGATGTTCTGGAGTTCTGGGACCTGAACCAGATTCTCGACCCTTACCGTGGCGACCTGCTGGAGACCTTGGGCAAGGCCGCCATTCAACTGCCGGAAGGGGTACAGAAGCAGGACGACCGCCTGGCCAATGAACTCGCCGAAGGGGACCTTCCGTTCGGTGACACCCCTGGGGTGGGCACAGGACGCAACTGGGCGCACGTCAATGCCATCGACTACGATGCCGATGACGACAGCATCATCGTTTCAGCGCGCCATCAGGGCGTGGTGAAAATCGGCCGTGACAAGGAGGTGAAGTGGATTCTGGCTTCGCCGCAGGGCTGGCCGCAGCGGCTGCAGGATAAAGTACTCAAGCCTGTCGCCAGTGAGGGCTTCGATTGGTCGTGGACCCAGCACACTGCCTGGCTGACCGGCAAAGGCACGCTGACTGTCTTCGACAATGGCTGGGGGCGTGATTTTGCGCCGACCAAGCTTACCGGCAACTACAGCCGTGCGGTGGAGTACAGAATCGACGAGGCCAAGGGCACGGTCGAACAGGTCTGGGAGTACGGCAAGGAGCGCGGCGACGAGTGGTACAGTCCCGTGACGTCGGTGGTCGCTTACCGTCCTGAAACCGATACCCAGTTCATCTACTCGGCATCGGTTGATTTCCTCACCCCCGAGAAGCTCACCACCACGGTGCTAAATGAGGTGCGCCGCGGGAGCCAGGAGGTACTGGTGGAGCTGAAGGTGCATAGCCGTCAGCCGGGTAGCGTCGGGTACCGCGCACTGGTGATCGACCTGGCCAAGGCCTTCTGATAATTCCCGCCGGGAGGGCCGTCGGTCCTCCCTTCACATTTCCTTCAGTTCATTCGTCTAACCTGTACTGGCTTTGGCGGCGGCAAGGCCGGTTGCTGAACCACTCATCCAGAAGCATCACTGGCCTGTGCAACCATTCGTTCTTTTTTTCGAACAGCCTATTGTCCTATACCCCAGCAGCCGCTTAGCATTCGTTTGAGATTTCAAACGCTCGATGCCCTGCCTTGGGCGCTTTTCAACAATCAACAATTCGGGAAGCCGACATGCAGCTCAAAGACGCTCAGTTGTTCCGCCAGCAAGCCTTCATCAACGGTGAATGGCTGGATGCGGACAGCGGCCAGACCATCAATGTGACCAACCCGGCCACAGGTGAAGTCATCGGTACCGTGCCGAAGATGGGTACTGCGGAAACCCGCCGCGCCATCGAAGCTGCCGACAAGGCCCTGCCGGCCTGGCGTGCACTGACCGCCAAAGAGCGCTCGAACAAGCTGCGTCGCTGGTTCGAACTGATGATCGAGAACCAGGACGACCTGGCTCGCCTGATGACCACCGAACAAGGCAAGCCACTGGCCGAAGCCAAGGGCGAAATCGCCTACGCAGCCTCGTTCATCGAGTGGTTCGCCGAAGAAGCCAAGCGCGTCTACGGTGATACTATCCCGGGCCACCAGCCTGACAAGCGCCTGATCGTCATCAAGCAGCCGATCGGCGTTACCGCGGCCATCACGCCGTGGAACTTCCCGGCGGCGATGATCACCCGTAAAGCCGGCCCGGCCCTGGCCGCTGGCTGCACCATGGTGCTCAAGCCTGCTTCGCAAACCCCGTACTCTGCCCTGGCCCTGGTCGAGCTGGCTACCCGTGCCGGCATCCCGGCTGGCGTGCTGAGCGTGGTGACCGGCAGCGCTGGCGAAGTTGGCGGCGAGCTGACCGGCAACTCCCTGGTGCGCAAACTGTCCTTCACCGGCTCGACCGAAATCGGTCGCCAGTTGATGGAAGAATGTGCCAAGGACATCAAGAAGGTTTCCCTGGAGCTGGGTGGCAACGCCCCATTCATCGTGTTCGACGATGCCGACCTGGATAAGGCGGTAGAAGGCGCGATCATCTCCAAGTACCGCAACAACGGCCAGACTTGCGTTTGCGCCAACCGTATCTATGTGCAGGACGGCGTCTACGATGCCTTCGCCGAGAAGCTCAAAGCCGCTGTTGCCGAACTGAAGATCGGTAACGGCCTGGAAGACGGCACCACCACTGGCCCGCTGATCGACGGCAAGGCCGTCGCCAAGGTTCAGGAACACATCGAGGACGCCGTCTCCAAAGGTGCCAAGGTGCTGTCCGGTGGCAAGCTGATCGAAGGCAACTTCTTCGAGCCGACCATCCTGGTCGACGTGCCGAAGACGGCTGCCGTCGCCAAGGAAGAGACCTTCGGCCCGCTGGCGCCGCTGTTCCGCTTCAAGGACGAGGCTGAAGTCATCGCCATGTCCAACGACACCGAGTTCGGCCTGGCCTCGTACTTCTATGCCCGCGACATGAGCCGTGTGTTCCGTGTTGCCGAGGCGCTGGAATACGGCATGGTGGGTATCAACACCGGCCTGATCTCCAACGAAGTCGCGCCGTTTGGTGGTATCAAAGCTTCGGGCCTGGGCCGTGAAGGTTCCAAGTACGGCATCGAGGACTACCTCGAAATCAAGTACCTGTGCATCAGCGTCTGATGCGCTGAAGGCTTTACCTCTGCCAGCGGGGCGCGAGAGCGACGTCTCGCTGGCTTTTTTGACATCGCAGTACCTGGTGGCCAGGGCGTTCACGGCAGTCGATCAACGAATACTGTTCGCGAGCACTCCCAGCCACCCCCGAATAAAAGCGCCGCTGATCGGCGCAAATGAGGGCATTATGAGCAAGACCAACGAATCCTTGATGCAACGTCGTGTAGCCGCCGTCCCACGTGGCGTAGGCCAGATTCACCCGATCTTCGTCGAAAGCGCGAAGAACTCGACCGTGATCGACGTTGAAGGCCGCGAACTGATCGACTTCGCCGGCGGCATCGCAGTTCTGAACACCGGCCACCTGCACCCCAAAGTGGTTGCCGCTGTTCAAGAGCAGCTGACCAAAGTCAGCCACACCTGCTTCCAGGTACTGGCTTACGAGCCTTACGTAGAGCTGTGCGAGAAAATCAACAAGCTGGTTCCAGGTGACTTCGACAAGAAGACCCTGCTGGTTTCCACCGGCTCCGAAGCCGTTGAGAACGCCGTGAAAATCGCCCGTGCTGCCACTGGCCGTGCTGGCGTGATTGCTTTCACCGGCGGCTACCACGGCCGTACCATGATGACCCTGGGCCTGACCGGCAAGGTTGTGCCGTACTCCGCAGGCATGGGCCTGATGCCGGGCGGCATCTTCCGCGCCCTGTTCCCGAGCGAACTGCACGGTGTCAGCGTTGACGACGCCATCGCTTCGGTCGAGCGTATCTTCAAGAACGACGCCGAGCCGCGCGACATCGCCGCGATCATCCTCGAGCCGGTACAGGGTGAAGGCGGTTTCCTGCCAGCGCCTAAAGAGCTGATGAAGCGCCTGCGCGCCCTGTGCGACCAGCACGGCATTCTGCTGATCGCCGACGAAGTACAGACTGGTGCGGGCCGTACCGGCACCTTCTTCGCCATGGAACAGATGGGTGTTGCGCCGGACCTGACCACCTTCGCCAAATCCATTGCTGGCGGCTTCCCGCTGGCCGGTGTTTGCGGCAAGGCCGAGATCATGGACGCCATCGCTCCGGGCGGCCTGGGCGGTACTTACGCCGGTTCGCCGATCGCCTGTGCTGCGGCTCTGGCCGTCATCCAGGTGTTCGAAGAAGAGAAGCTGCTGGACCGCAGCAAGGCAGTAGGTGAGCACCTGACCGCTGGCCTGCGCAAGATCCAGGAAAAGCACCCGATCATTGGCGACGTCCGTGGTCTGGGCTCGATGATCGCTGTGGAAGTCTTCGAAAAAGGCACCCACACCCCGAACGCCGCTGCGGTCGCCCAAGTGGTTGCCAAAGCCCGTGACAAGGGCCTGATCCTGCTGTCTTGCGGCACCTACGGCAACGTTCTGCGTATCCTGGTTCCGCTGACCGCCGAAGATGAGCTGCTCGACAAGGGCCTGGCCATCATCGAAGAGTGCTTCGCTGAACTGGCCTGATGTGACACGCTTCATGAAAAAACCCGCTTAGGCGGGTTTTTTTTGTGCCTATTAAAGGCCCTTGGCGCTATGGTTGTGGCAGGATTTGCTTTGGAAGCTGCAACGGATTGCGTGTCAGGGATATTCAGGAGTTGGCCATGAACGCTGCAGACCCCACCCCACCTTGCGTACTGATTGCCGAGGGCGATCCCTGGGTGCGCGACATGCTGCGTGAGATGCTGCTCAGCGTGCGCTGTGATGCCCGGCTGCAGGTGTGCGCCGATGGCTCACAGGCGCTTACGGCATTGGCCAGCAAGCCTGATCTGATCATCGCCGCCCGTGAGCTGGCAGGTGTCGATGGCCTGGACCTGCTGCGCAAGGTGCGCGCCAAGGGGCCGGGGTTGCCGTTCATTCTCATGAGTAACCGCAGTGACAGTGCCAGCGTGCGTGAGGCGCTGCCGCTGCACCCCACGGCTTACCTGAGCAAGCCACTGAACATGGACAACCTGCGCAAGCGCCTGGAAGAGCTGCTGCTTGAAGTGGGTGAGCAGATCGCCTGCCCGGTGCCACCGTTGCAGCCAGGGGCGAGCCTGCCGGCCTTCCTTGAGCAGCGCCGCGCCACCGCCGATGGCGGGCCACTGTTTGCTGATGTGCAGGTGGCGATCAAGCGCGCGCTGAACCCGCAGGGGCTGGACCTCAAGGTGCTTGAAGAGGAAGTGCGCAACGATCCGCAGGTTACTGCCGTACTGATCGCTGCGGCCAACAGTGCTGCGCTGCACCGGGACGCGCCGGTGCAGACCTTGCTGCAGGCGCTGAACAAGCTTGGCAGCACGCAGAGCATGAACCTGATTCTTGGCCTTGCCCTCAAGCGCAGCGCCCGCCTTAGCGACCCGCTGCTGGCGCAGCAGGCGGCGCATTTCTGGAACCTGTCGCTGCATACCGCCGAATACGCTCGTTCGCTGGCGCGCATGCTCGAGCTCGACGAAGAGCTTTGTTACTGCGCCGGGCTGTTGCACTGCCTGGGTGACCTTGCGGTGCTGCGCTGCCTGCAGGAATGGCGGCTGGCCGGTGGTGAACTGCATGATGGCTTGGTGCAGGCGTCACTGCGCGACTTCGGTGCAGCATTCGGCTCGGCACTGCGAACCCGTTGGCGCTTGCCGCTGGGCCTGCGTGAGCTGATCGCGGCAATCTATCAGTTGGGCGGTGGCGTGTATTCGCGGGAGATCCTGGCCATGAACCTGGCAGGGCAACTGGCAAGACTGCCGGCGGACCAGGGGCTGGAGAAGGTGGCCGACAACAAGACCGCGCGCTTGCTCAAGGTTGGGTTGGCGCAGTTGAGCCGGTTGCGCAAGGTGCAGGACCCTGGGGTAAAGCCGCAGGATGAAGAGCCGCCTGTGCCGGAAGAAGAGGTGCCGACCTGAGTTTTTTGGGGCCGCTGTGCCCACCCCATGGCTCAGCCCCGCACTATCTGATTCTTGCCCTGCCGCTTGGCCCGGTACATTGCCGCATCAGCCCTAGCGAAGAGGCTGTCCAGTGAGTCATCCTCGGCCGTGAGCCCGGTCAGCCCCTGGCTTACCGTCACTCCATACACCTGCTCGCCATGGCTGAAGCTCAGCCGCTGAATCTCGCGCTGCAGGCGCTCGGCAATCTGCTCGGCAACCTGTGCATTGCAGCCGGGGAACACCGCGGCAAATTCCTCGCCACCAATACGCCCGAACAGGTCACCGCGGCGCAGCACTGCCTTGCCGCTGTCGGCAATGCGTTGCAGCACCTGATCGCCTTCCTGATGGCCGTAGCTGTCGTTAATCTGCTTGAAGTCATCGATGTCCAGCAGCAGGAATGCCAATGGTGTGCCGTCTTCGCGTGCACTGTCGAAGGCTTGGCCTGCACATTCGAAAAAGTGCCGGCGGTTGCTGCTCTGGGTCAGCACGTCCGTGGTGGCCAAGCGATGCAGCTCGCCTTCCAGCTGCTTCTTGTCGGTGATGTCTTCGGCAATGCCGACGATTATCACCCGGTCACCTTCCTGCTGCTGGTTGATGTAGCACTTGTCACTGAGCCAGCGCACCTGGCCGTTTGCATTGAGAATGCGGTACTCGCGGTCTTCAACCGCGCCTTTGATCAGCACCTGGGCCAGGCTACGTTCGGCGTATTCCAGGTCATCGGGGTAGATGCTGTCGCGCCACTCGTTGAAGTCCGCCAATACCAGGCTCGTGGGGCGGCCGAAGATGCGTTCGTAGGCGGGGCTGACGTAGAGCACCTGGCGTGTTTCCCAGTCGAACGCCCAGAGCACCGCGTTGACGCTGTCGAGCAACGAGCTGTAGAGCTGTTCACGTTCGCTCAGGCGAGCCACTTCGCCTTGGGCATGCAGCAAGGCCAGCAGGGTTTGGGCTGCCTCGGGAGCTGAATTGCCGGGCAGCGTTGAATGGATGTTCTTGGCCATGTGCACGGAGCGGCTCTCGACGGATAAGCGTGCGGCCAAAGAACGGCCCGCCACGCGGGCGATGTGCCGGCTTTGAGTAGTTTTGCAGAGGGGAAGTTCCAGCGGGCACGCCCCGTTGCGGGGCGTGCCGATCAACGGTGCTCAGGCGCCGTTCGGGCGCAGGGAGTAGGTTTTAAGCTGCGCTGCAAAGTCGTGCAGGGCGTGAATGCCACTGGCCTCTGCTTCGTGTACCCAGTCTTTCATGGCGGCCAGCATGTCGTGACCATTGGCGCTGGTGCGGGCCCAGATCTGCTGCAAGGCCAAGCGTTTTTCATAGATGGTCTTGAGTGCCTGGCTCTGCTCAAGCAGGGACTCGATGCGCACATGGTGGCGCTCTTCGAGCAGGCTGGGTTCCCGCGACAGCAGGCGTTTGGCCCGGCGGAAGCGATGGCGTACCGAGGCGTCGACCTTGGCCAGTTCCTGTTTGACCAACGGGCCGATCACCAGCTTGCGGTATTGGGCCATGATCTGGAAGCGGTTGTTGAGGATGGCCATGGTGGTGTCCATGTCCAGGTTGGCCTTGCCTTCGACGCGGTGGGCGATAGGTGCCACTCGTTGTACTTTGGCCAGGCGCAGCAGGCACAACAGGCGTATCCAGGCCCAGCCCGCATCGAACTCCCAGCGTTTGACCGACAGTTTGGCCGAGTTGGGGTAGGTGTGGTGATTGTTGTGCAGTTCTTCGCCGCCGATGACGATGCCCCATGGCACCAGGTTGGTAGCAGCGTCGCGGCATTCGAAGTTGCGGTAGCCCACCGCATGGCCCAAGCCGTTGACCACACCCGCAGCCCAGAACGGAATCCACATCATCTGCACCGCCCAGATGGTGATGCCGATGGTGCCGAACAGCAGCAGGTCGAGCACCGCCATCACGGCGATACCGCCATGTTTGTAGCGTGAGTAGAGGTTGCGCTCGATCCAGTCATCCGGGCAGTTTTTGCCATAGATGCGCAGGGTTTCGGGGTTGAGTGCCTCTTCCCTATAGAGTTCGGCCCCTTTGCGCAGCACCGTGCCCAGGCCTTTGTGTACCGGGCTGTGCGGGTCGTCCGGGGTTTCGCACTTGGCGTGGTGCTTGCGGTGCACTGCTGTCCACTCGCGGGTGTTCTGCGCCGTGGTCAGCCACAGCCAGAAGCGGAAGAAGTGCTTGAGCGCGCCATTGAGCTCCAGGGCACGGTGGGCGGAGTAGCGGTGCAGATAAATGGTGACGCTGATGATGGTCACGTGAGTCATCAGCAGGGTAACGCCAACCAGTTGCCAGGCCGACAAGTCGAGCAGACCGTAATACCACATAGGTGTAAAAGCCCTCGAAGACACAGGGAAAGAGCTGATTATCCCTTGGTAGGGAAATAAAACCAGTCACCCTTTCAGATAGGACGTCACGGCATGTTTCTGCCTCTATAATGCCCCATCATTTTTCATGGACTTTTGTTGCCGACATGTCTGTTTCCGTTCGCGACGCCTTGCGCATGGCCGCGCTATATCTGGTGCTCTCGATCCTCTGGCTGGTGCTGTCAGAGGTGGTTTTGCGCAGCATGTCTGAAGACCCCCTGGCCTTGGCCGTAGGGCGGCAGATCAATGTTGTCCTTTGGGTGCTCTCCAGTGCGGCGCTGATTTTCTTTACTCGTGCCCGTCTGCTCAATTTCATCGGTGTCGGCGCACGTCTTCGCAGCGAGGACCGCGCCCGCCTGCGTATGGCCGCAGCCGTGTTCGACAGCACCCTGGAGGGCGTGCTGGTCACCGACCGCCAGGGGCTGATCGTGCACGTCAACCGCGCGTTCATGCGGATCACCGGCTACCAGCAGGATGAAGTGCTTGGCCAGCGCCCGAGCAAGTTCAAGTCGGGCCGGCACGACGTGCCGTTCTACCAGCAGATTTATGCCACCCTGGCAGAGAAGGGCGAGTGGAGCGGGGAGATATGGAACCGGCGCAAGAGCGGTGAAATCTACCCGCAATGGCAGACGATCCGTGCCATTCACGATGATGGCGGCGAGATGACCCATTATGTTGCGGTATTCAGCGACATCAGCGCGATCAAGCATACCGAGCAGGAATTGGCCTATCTGGCCCACCACGACCCCCTCACCGGGTTGCCCAACCGTCTATTGTTCAGCGACCGGGCCGAGCAGGCACTGGCGTCGGCACAGGCCAACAAGCGTGGATGTGCTTTGTTGCTGCTTGACCTGGACCATTTTCAGAGCATCAACGACGGGTTGGGCCACACCATCGGTGATCAGCTGCTCAAGCTGGTAGGCGAGCGTTTGGCCGAGGTAGTGGGCAATGGCGTGACTTTGGCGCGCCTGGGTGGTGACGAGTTTGGTGTGCTGGCGGAGAACTGCCAGCAGGTCGGCCAGGCCGGCAAACTGGCACAGGCGCTCATCGAACGCATGCGTGAACCGTTCGATTTCGACGGGCATCGGCTGTTCATCAGCGTCAGCGTTGGCATCAGCCTGTTCCCCAGCGATGCATTGAGCGCAGAACAGCTACTGCGCAACGCTGACTCGGCGCTGTTCAAGGCCAAGCACAATGGCCGCGCCTGTTACGCGCTGTACACCGAAGAGCTGACGGCGCACGCCCAGCACCGGGTGGAAACGGCAGGCGAGCTGCGCCGTGCGCTGGCGCAAGACGAGCTACGGGTGTTCTATCAGCCGGTGTTCCACCTGTTCACCTCGAAGATGGTCGGGGTGGAGGCACTGGTGCGTTGGCAACACCCGCAACGTGGCTTGGTGCCGCCAAGCGAATTCATCCCTATCGCCGAGCGTACCGGGCTGATTGCCGACATCGATGCCTGGGTGTTGCGCGAGGCGTGCCGCCAGATGGTCAGTTGGCAGGCTGACGGGCGCCTGCTCGAGTTCGTTGCGGTGAACATCTCCAGCCGGTTGTTCGGCCAGCGTGAGCTGTACCGGCAAGTGGCCGGGGTGTTGCACGAAACCGGTCTGGATCCTTCGCTGCTGGAGGTGGAGGTGACCGAGAGTGCGGTCATGGAAGATCCCGAAGTCGCGCTGGAGCAGTTGCACCGGTTACGTGAGCTGGGCTTGAACCTGGCAATCGATGACTTTGGCACCGGCTACTCGTCGTTGCTGCGGCTAAAGCGCCTGCCGGTGCAGAAGCTGAAGATCGACCAGGGCTTCGTCGCCGGCTTGCCGATGGATGACGACGACGTCGCGATCGTGCGGGTGATCATCGCCCTGGCCCGGAGCATGGGCATGCAGGTGCACGCCGAAGGCATCGAGCAGCCTGAGCAGGCCAGGTTCCTGCTGGAGCAGCAGTGCCAGCTGGGGCAGGGCTACTGGTTCGGGCGGCCCGTGCCGGCTGAGGGTTTGCGTTGGAGCTGAGTAGGGCGCGAAGCGGCCCTTGGTTCAGCGCTTGTTCAACCCTTTCGCCAACCGGTCCCCACCCACCTGAATCACCGCCACCAGCGCCACCAGCATGGCAATCACCGTCAGCATGATCTGGCTGTCGAAGCGTTGATACCCATACCGATAGGCAATATCCCCCAACCCACCCGCACCGATCGCCCCAGCCATGGCGGAGGAGTTGATCAGCGTCACCAGGGTAATGGTGAAACCGCCGACGATCCCTGGCAGTGCTTCGGGCAGCAATACATGCCAGACGATGTGCCAACGTCGACACCCCATGGCCTGAGCCGCCTCCACCAGGCCGTGGTCCACTTCGCGCAGGCTCACCTCGGCAATCCGTGCGAAGAACGGCGTAGCGGCGATGGTCAGCGGCACCACGGCGGCCCACACACCATAGGTGGTGCCGACCAGCAGGCGGGTGAACGGGATCAGTGCGACCATCAGGATCAGAAACGGGATTGAACGGAACAGGTTGACGAAGGCGCTCAGCACCCGGTTCAGCAGAGGCGCCTCGAAAATGCCGCCTTTATCACTGGTCACCAGCAGCACGGCCATTGGCACGCCCACCAGCAGGGCGATCAAAGACGACACGCCGACCATCAGCAGGGTGTCGAGCAAGCCTTCGAGCAAGCGGTCAAACCACATGGCCCAATACCTCCACATCTTCGGCCCAGTGGCGGGCATGTTCGAGCAAATGATGGGTGTCGTGCGGGGAGCCTTGTACCGACAGGATCAGTTGCCCAAGGGCTTGCTCGCCGATAGTTTCGACCCCGCCCTGCAGCAGGCGCACGCGCCCACCCAGGGCGCTGAACAGGTCGGACAGCGCCGGCTCGCCATGCACTGTGAGCTTGAGCACGACGGCGGCGTCGCGACTTGCCGGGCTGGCTCGCAGGCTTGCCTGCAAGGCTGCAGGCAGCTTGGCCTGCAAGGGCGCGAGCAAGGTGCGGGTGACCTCATGGCGGGGTGTGCCGAATACCCGCCAGACGTCGCCCTGTTCGATGACTTCGCCGCGTTCCAGCACCACCACGCGATGGCAGATGTCGCGGATGACGGTCATTTCGTGGGTGATCAGCACCACCGTGAGGCCCAGACGCTGGTTGATGTCGCGCAGCAGTTCGAGGATAGATGCCGTGGTCTCAGGGTCTAGCGCCGAGGTGGCCTCGTCACACAAGAGGATTTCGGGGTCATGCACCAGGGCCCGGGCGATGCCCACACGCTGCTTCTGCCCGCCCGACAGTTGTGCCGGATAGACGTGATGTTTGTCCTGCAGGCCCACCAGTTCCAGCAACGCGCGGACCTTGTGCTGGCGTTCGGCCTTGGCCACGCCGGCCACCTTCAGCGGCAGCTCGACGTTCTGCCATACGGTCTTGGCCGACATCAGGTTGAAGTGCTGAAAGATCATGCCGATACGGCGGCGCAGTGCCACCAGGCGGTCTTCGTCGAACGGAGCAATGTCGACCTGATCAATCAGCACGCGCCCCTGGCTTGGCTGTTCCAGCCGATTGATGGTGCGCAACAGTGACGATTTACCTGCGCCGCTGCGGCCGATGATGCCGAAGATCTCGCCACGGCGAATATTCAGGTCGATGCCCTGCAACGCGGGCTGCTGCTGGCCCGGGTAAGTCTTGCCAAGGCCGATGAAGCGCACATGCGCGTCATTGACCTCCAGGCGCAGGGCCTGCTCCCGCGCAGGTGCCGGCGCGGTTTGAACGGATGGCGCCCTGAGGGCGCTGGCCTGCCTCATTTCAACCTTCCCAGCCGGCTTGGTAGAGGTTGCCGTGGGCCTTGTCCAGTGCTGCACGCACGACAGGTGAATGCTGGTAGATGTCGACGAACTTGGCCAGGCGCGGATCGTCCTTGCTCTGTGGGCGTATGACGAACTGAATCACGTACTCCTTGTTTTCCAAGCCGTCGAACAGCAGCGCCGAGGTGGCATCGAAGGTGTTGGCCAGGCGAATGTAGGCCGGGTAGCCCTGCACCAGGTCGGCGTCGTCGTAGGCGCGTACCAACTGTACGGCTTCTACTTGCAGGATTTTCAGCTTCTTCGGGTTGGCGACGATGTCGTCCTCGGTAGCTTTGTAACCGACACCCGATTTGAGCGTGATCAGCCCGGCCTTGGCTAGCAACTGCAGCCCGCGGCCACTGTTGATCGGATCATTGGCGATGGCCACGCTGGCACCTTCGGGCAGCTCAGCGAAGCTTTTGTATTGCCTTGAATAGAGCCCGACGTTGTTGATGATGCCGGGAGCGAAGGGCACCAGCTTGAAGCCGGCTGCGGCCTTGGCGTTTTCCAGGAAGGGGATGTGCTGGAAGTAGTTCACGTCGATGTCGCCGCTGTTGAGGCTGACATTGGGTGCAATCCAGTCACTGAATTCGATCAGTTTCACCTCCAGACCCTGCTTGTGCGCTTCTTCCACTGCCGCCTCCAGCGGGATGGCGAAGGCAGAAGTGGTGCCGATCTTCAGCGGTTCGGCAGCGGATGCACCTGCGCACAGGCCGAAGGCCAGGGCAATGGCCGCGACGGGCCGGAACAGTTTCTCAAGCATGATGCGCAACTCCAGTCGTGGCAGGGGTAAAAAAGGTGTGGCGATAGGTAGAGCCTGGATGGTCGGCGGGCAGGTGTGGGCGATCGCTCTGGAACAGTTTTTCGCGCAGGGTGCCTTCGCCGTAGGCGGTCTTGTAGCGGCCGCGCTGTTGCAGCTGCGGGACCACAAGTTCGATGAAGTCCTCATAGCTTTCCGGGGTGACGGTGCGGGTCAGATTGAAGCCGTCCAGGCCCGTTTCGTCGACCCAGGCGATCAGCTGTTCGGCGACCTCTTCGGGCGCACCGACCAAGGTCAGGTAGCGCCCGCCCAAGGCGTGCTGTTCCAGCAGGCGGCGGCGGGTCCAGGTGTTTTCCTGCAACTGGCGGGTGGCCGACTGGATAGCGTTGCCCGTGCTGGCGCCAATCGGCTCATCCAGCCCATAGGCGGCAAAGTCGATACCGGTCGAGGCGGCGAAGTGGGCCACACCCGCTTCCGGGCTGGCATAGCGCAGGTATTCGGCGTACTTGGCCTGGGCCTGCTGCTCAGTGGGCGCGACGATCACGGTAATGCCCATGAACACCTTGACCCCCTGGGGGTCGCGGCCGGCAGCCTGCGCCGCGGCGCGTACCTTGTCGACCTGGGCACGGGTGGCGGCTTTGTCCTGGCCGCTGATGAACACGCATTCAGCGTGGTTACCGGCGAAGGCCAGGCCGCGGGGCGAACTGCCGGCCTGGAACAATACCGGGGTGCGCTGCGGTGAGGGTTCGCACAGGTGGTAGCCCTCGACCTTGTAGAACTCGCCGTGGTGATGGACCTTGCGCACTTTTTCGGGCTCGGCATACACCCGTCGTGTGCGGTCTTCGACCACCGCATCGTCGGCCCAGCTGCCTTCGAGCAGCTTGTACAGCACCTGCAGGTACTCATCGGCCTGGTCGTACCTGCGGTCGTGTTCCGGCTGCTGATCCAGGCCCATGGCCCGGGCGGCGCTGTCGAGGTAGCCGGTGACGATATTCCAGCCAACCCGGCCATTACTCAGGTGATCGAGCGTGGAGAGGCGCCGCGCGAAGAGGTATGGCGCCTCGTAAGTAAGGTTGGCGGTAAGGCCGAAGCCAAGATTGTGGGTGACGGCGGCCATGGCCGACACCAGCAGCAGCGGGTCGTTGACCGGCAACTGGATCGATTCCTTCAGTGTCACGTCCAACGACTTGCCGTAGATGTCGTAGGTGCCGACGATATCGGCGATGAACAGACCGTCGAACAGCCCACGCTCCAGCAGGCGCGCCAGATCTGTCCAGTAGCTGATGGACGTGTATTGGGTCGATGTGTCCCGTGGATGCGTCCACAAGCCGTGGTTGATATGCCCGATGCAGTTCATGTTGAAGGCATTGAGCAGGATATGCCTGGCCATCAGATGGTCCCCCGACGCGGTGGGTTTTCATCGTTGAGGTAGTAGTTGCCGATGGCGTGGTACTTCCAGCGCACCGGGTCGTGCAAGGTGTGCACGCGGGCGTTGCGCCAGTGGCGGTCGAGGTTGTGCTCGGCCAAGGTGGCCTGGCTGCCGGCCAGCTCGAACAACGTAGTGCCTGCGGCGAGGGCTATTTCGGTGCTGATCGCACGGGCTTGTGCAACGGCGATGGAGGCAGCGGCGACGGTATCGGCGTTGCTGTCGGCCTGGGCGCGGTCGAGGAATTCGCCGGCGCGCTCGAGCAAGGCCTCGGCGGCGTGCAGGCGGATGGCAAGGTGGCCGAAGCTCTTGAGCGTCAGCGGATCTTCGCTGGCCTTGTCTTGGCCGGAATCGACCCATGGCCGGCTGCGCGTGCGCACGAAGTGCAGGGCATCCTCATAGGCGGCGCGGGCGATGCCGGTGTCGATGGCGGCGTGAAGAATCTGCGCCAACGGGCCGACCGGGGTAGGGCGCTCGAAGGCCGACTGGAAGGGCACCACGTCTTCAGCGCGGACCGGCACGTTGTCGAACACCACCGAGCCGCTGCCTGTGGTGCGTTGGCCGAACCCGCTCCAGTCGTCGATCACTTGCAATCCTCGGCTGTCGGCCGGGACGAAGGCCAGTTGCTGCACGCCGTGCTCATCGATCACCGACGTCGGTATGCGCTGTGCGTAAAGGGCCCCCGTGGCGTAGAACTTGCGGCCGTTGATGCGGTAGCCGTCGCCTTCGCGGGACAGGCGGGTGGTTCGGTCATGGGCGGTCTTGGTGCCCAGCTCTGCCAGGGCGTTGCCCAAGCGTTGACCGGCCAGGATTTCGGCGTAGAGGCGTTGCTGTTGGTGCGGGCTGCCGTTCACTCGCAGCACTTCCAGGGCGTAGAAGTGGTTCTGCGGGATCTGCCCAAGTGAGGCGTCGGCCTGGGCGATGCGGGCGATGACCCTGGCGAGGGTGACGTTGGAAACACCGGCGCCGCCGAATGCCTTGGGCACGCTGATGGCCCACAGGCCGGACTGGCTGAACAGGTCCAGCTCTGCGTGTGGCAGGCGGCGTTCACGGTCCCGCAGTGCGCTGTCGCGCCGCAGTTGCTGAGCGACTTGTTCGGCAATGGCCAGGGCTTGGGTGTCACTGGTGATAACGGATGTTGTCATGGTGTGCTCCGGGGCCTGGGGCCGTTGTGCGGCCCATTCGCGGGGCAAGACTGCTCCCCCGAAAGGCCAGAAATCAGATCCAGGAATGCCGCGCAGGCAGGGTGCCGTTCAGGTGGTAAGCGCCCACCGCGTGATACTTCCAGCGCACCGGGTCATGCAGCGTGTGCACCCGGGCGTTGCGCCAGTGGCGGTCGAGGTTGAACTCGGCAAGGGTGGCGCGGCTGCCGGCCAGCTCGAACAACTTTTCACTGGCCTGCAGCGATATCTCGGTGGTCAGCACCTTGGCCTCGGCCACCGCAATCGAGGCGCGTGCGGCGGCGGCTGCGTCGATCGGTGCAGCGTTGACTTCATCGAGCACTCGCGCAGCCTTGCGCAGCAGTGCCTCGGCGGCATGCAGTTCGAGTTTCAGGCGGCCGATGTCGGCAATCACATAGGGGTCATCGCTGGCGCGCTCGACCTTGGCTTCGATCCACGGGCGCGATTTTTCGCGCACGAAGCGGATTGCATCTTCAATCGCGGCCTCGGCAATGCCGGCATCGATGGCTGCCTGGATCAGCTGCGAGCCTGCGCCCTGGATATTGGGGATATCGCGCTGGCGCCAGTTGTCGATCACCAGGTCTGCATCGACCGGTACCTGATCGAGTAGTACGGTGCCGCTGGCGGTGGTGCGCTGCCCGAAGCCTGACCAGTCATCGACGATGCGCAGCCCGGGGGAGCCGCGGCGGACAAAGGCCAGGCGCTGGCGGCCGTCGTCGTCCAATGCCTTGACGGCCACCCAATGGGCGAACAGCGCACCGGTGGAATAGAACTTCTCACCGCTGATGCGAAAGCCGTCGCCGCTGCGGGTGATTTTCGCCTTCAGCGTCAGGGTGTCCTTGGTGCCACGCTCAGGCCCGGCGTTGCCGATGCGCCAGCCGTCCAGCACGCTGCGGAAGATCAGCGCCTGTTGGGCTTGTGTTGCGGTCAGGCGCAGCAGTTGCAAAATGCCGAACTGGTTCTGTGGGATCTGCCCCAAGGCCGGGTCCGCGGCGCTGATGATACGGAACACTTCGGCGATGGTTTCGAACGAGACGTCGGGGCCGCCATAAGCCTTGGGCACGCTGATGCTGCCCAGGCCGCTACGGGTGAATTGTTCGATTTCTGCCCAAGGCAGCTTGCGCTGCTGGTCGCGGCGGGCTGCCTGCTGGCGAGCGGTCTCGGCAAGTTCGCGGGCCGCTTGCAGGGCTTGTGCGTCGTTACGCAGTATTTTCGCCGGTAGCAGCTGCGGGGAGCTGTCGAGATCGCTGTGGAATTGGGTATTTGGCTGGCTGGACATCAGTGCCGCTCCTTGGCTGCACTCGATGCCCTGGTGTTGCGCACTGGGGGTGGTGTGATCCTGACCATTCCTGACCTCACAAATTGAATATGTCGCTACAGCTGATGGCGACTGACGTTTGCTGGTCCGGTGGTCCGGTTTATATACCCTAATGGCCTATTAAAATATTATGAAATAACATTTTTGAATATATATAGAAGTGGGGATTTGTGTGAACTGCACTGCCCCTATCGCCGGCTTGCCGACGATAGGGGCAGTGCAACGAATGCAGATTATTCGGAAGCCGCAGTCCCGAGAAACTTGCGCAAGAACTGCCGAGTCCGCTCTTCCTTGGGATTGGCAAACAGCGCCTTGGCCTCGCCCTGCTCGACGATCACCCCCTTGTCGAAGAAGATCACCCGGTTAGCCACATCACGCGCAAAGCTCATCTCGTGGGTGACGATGATCATGGTGCGCTTTTCTTCCGCCAGGCCGCGGATGGTCGACAGCACTTCGCCGACCAACTCAGGGTCGAGCGCCGAGGTGGGTTCATCGAACAGGATCACCTCAGGCTCCATGGCCAGCGCCCGGGCGATGGCAACGCGCTGTTGCTGTCCGCCCGAAAGGCGTTTGGGGTAGGCGTCTTCCTTGCCCGCCAGCCCGACCTTGGCCAGCAGCTTGCGGCCCAGCTCGATGGCTTGGGCGCGGGGCGTCTTCTTGACGATCACCGGCCCTTCGATGACGTTTTCCAGCGCTGTACGATGAGGGAACAGGTTGAAGCTCTGGAACACGAAGCCGGCCTGCTGGCGCAAGCGGCGAATGGCACTTTGCTGGTTACCAAGCGGGCGGTTGGCATCGATGCTGATGGCACCGATCTGAATGCGCCCGGCGTCTGGCGTTTCCAGCAGGTTGAGGCAACGCAGGAAGGTAGTCTTGCCCGAGCCGCTGGGGCCGATGATGGCCACCACTTCGCCCGGTTGCACGGTCAGGTCGATGCCGTTGAGCACGGTCTGGCCTTTGAACTGCTTGGTCAGCCCTTCTACTACGATCATCTTCAGTGCTCCTGGTCGTGCTGGTTGACCCGCGCTTCCATGCGGTTCTGGAAGTGCGCGAGGATGCTGCAGAGGATCCAGTAGACCACCGCAACGGCCAGGTACATGGTGAATACTTCGAAAGTGCGCGCAGTAATCAGCTGCGCCTGGCGGAACAGCTCGGGCACCTGGATGGTCGCCGCCAAGGCAGTGTCCTTGACCAGCGAGATGAAGCTGTTACCCAGCGGCGGCAACGCCGTGCGCAGGGCTTGCGGCAGGATCGCCCGGCGCATGGCCTGGGTGCGGGTCATGCCGATGCTGGCGGCTGCTTCCCACTGGCCACGGTCGATCGAGGAGATCGCCGCACGTAGGATTTCGCAGATATACGCTGCCATGTTCAGCGACAGGCCAATCAGCGAGGCCGGGATCGGGTCGAGCTCGATACCGATCTGCGGCATGCCGAAGTAGATCACGAACAACTGCACCAGCAGCGGTGTGCCCCGGAAGAACGACACATAGATGCGTGCCAGCCAGTCCAGCGGCAGGATCTTCGACAGGCGCATCAGTGCCAGGGCAAAACCCAGCACCAGGCCGAAGAACATACCGCCGACACTCAGCAGCACTGTATAGCCCGCGCCCTTCAGCAGGAAGGGCGCGGAATCGACAACGAGTTGCAGGCTTTCAGCGATCATTTGGTGACATCGGCACCGAAGTATTTCTCGGACAGCTTGGCCAGGGTGCCATCGGCCTTGAGCTTGTCGATGGCCTTGTCTATGGCCGCCAGCAGCTCCGGCTCACCCTTGCGCAGGGCCACGCCGCTTTCCAGGCGCGAGAAGGCGTCGCCTGCAAGCTCGGTGTCCTTGGCTTTTTGCGCGTATTCCAGGGCGGCCAGGCGGTCGATCAGGATGGCGTCGATACGGCCGTTGCGCAGGTCGGCGAACTTGCTCGGGTCATCTTCGTAGGTGCGCACTTCAGCGTTCGGAACGTCCTGCTTCACCCACTGTTCGTAATTGGTGCCCAGGCCCACACCGACCTTCTTGCCGGCCAGGTCCTGCGCGGTCTTGATGTTCAACTGCTCGGCTTTTTTCTTCAGGATCAGCGCCTGGATGCCGGAGACGGTGTAGGGCTCGGAGAAGTCATACTTCTTCTTGCGCTCCTCGGAGATGGTCACTTGGTTGACCACCACGTCCAGGCGCTTGGATTCCAGCGCTGCAAGGATGCCATCCCATTTGGTCGGCTGGATCTTGGCCTTGACGCCCAGCTCCTTGGCCAGCAGTTCCGAAAACTCGACCTCGAAGCCGGCGAGCTTGCCGTTTTCATCCTGGAAGCTGAACGGCGGGTAGGTGCCCTCGAGGCCGACGTTGATCACGCCTTTTTCCTGGATGGTTTTCAGTTGCTCGCCGGCGAATGCCTGGCTGAACAGACCGGTGCCCAGCAGGATGGCCAGGCTGGCATTGAGAAGCGGTTTGGCGAATTTCGACATGTCAGGCCCCGCGCTTGTTGTGGAAGTGGTGGGTGGCGACTATAGGGTTGGCTTCATAGGCCAGGAAATAATAAAAACTTATTTTGTTATTTCCTTTTTGATCTGTGCCGGGTTTTGGCTGCTTTGAGGGTAGGCGACGATGCCGGGTCCGTCATCGCGGCTTATGCCCGACTTAGCGCAGGATGGAATAAAGCGTTGTTTTTTCCAAGGGGCTGATTTGCCGTAAAGTGGATTGCAAACTATCTGATTGGCCCTGGCAGGAGAGCACCGTGAGCGAACAACCTTCATCCGCGCATTGGCAGTTGCACAGTATTGTCAGCGGCCTGCGCAGCGCCCGTGAGCAGTGGCGCAGCCGCAATGGCCGCAGCATTGGCGAGCAGGGCGGGCGCGAACTGCCTTCGCGCGAGGCCATTCGGCAGGTCCTCGAGCAGCTATGCGGTGCGCTGTTTCCGATGCGCCTTGGCCCGGTAGACCTGCGCGAAGAGAGCGAGGACTTCTACGTTGGCCACACCCTCGACGCCGCGCTGACCGCGTTGCTGGCCCAGGCACGCCTGGAACTGCGCTATGCCGCGCGCCAGAGCAACGCTGACCTGGCCGCCGTCGATGCCCAGGCACTGCGCCTGATCCAGGATTTTGCCGCCGCCCTGCCAGGCCTGCGCGTGCTGCTCGACACCGATGTGCTCGCCGCCTACCACGGTGACCCGGCAGCGCGCAGCGTCGACGAAGTGCTGCTGTGCTATCCGGGCATACTCGCCATCATCCATCACCGACTGGCCCACCATTTGTACCAGGCCGGTTTACCATTGTTGGCGCGCATCTGTTCGGAGCTGGCGCATTCGGCCACGGGTATCGATATCCACCCGGGCGCGCAGATCGGCCCGAGCTTCTTCATCGACCACGGTACCGGTGTGGTGATCGGCGAGACTGCAATCATCGGTGAGCGTGTGCGCATCTACCAGGCGGTGACCCTTGGCGCCAAGCGCTTCCCGAGCGATGAGTCGGGTACGTTGCACAAAGGCCTGGCACGCCACCCGATCGTTGAGGACGATGTTGTGATCTATGCGGGGGCGACCATCCTGGGAAGGATCACCATCGGCAAAGGTTCGACCATCGGCGGCAATGTGTGGCTAACCCGGAGTGTGCCGGCCGAAAGCAACATTACCCAGGCCAATCTACAGTTGGATTGCCAGGGCAAGAATTGACCTGAATTCTCCACAGCCTGTACCGGCCTTATGCCGGTGCAGGAATGCGCCGATCAGCAGCCCGGGTCGCATCGAATCCCGATCCATGTTTAACTTGAACGCTTGTTCAACGAAAAAACGCTGGTCCGCTGCCGGTGTTCAACAGGAGGATTCCTTTGCTGAACCCGTTCATTCCGAACCTCACGTCAATCGACGAGGTGCATGCCCAATGAGTGCACCGACCTCTTCCAACAGCCAGATCCGCATGAACCCTCCGGTGTTCTATTTTGCGGCAAGCTTCATACTCATCTTCGGCCTGGTGGTCATCGCCCAACCTCAAGCAGCGGGCGACTGGCTCTTGGCTGCGCAGAACTGGGCGGCCAATACGGTCGGCTGGTACTACATGCTGGCCATGACCCTGTACCTGGTCTTCGTGGTGGTCACCGCCTTGTCCGGCTACGGCAAGATCAAGCTCGGTGCCGACCACGACGAACCCGAGTTCAGCTACCTGTCGTGGGCCGGCATGTTGTTCGCCGCCGGTATCAGCATCACCCTGTTCTTCTTCTGCGTTTCCGAACCCCTGACCCACATGCTCCAGCCCCCCCAAGGTGAGGCGGGCACGGCGGAGGCCGGGCGCCAGGCGATGCAGATACTGTTCCTGCACTGGGGCCTGCATGGCTGGGGCGTGTTTGCCTTCGTCGGCATGGCGCTGGCCTATTTCGCCTATCGCCACAACCTGCCGTTGGCTTTGCGTTCGGCGCTGTATCCGCTGATCGGCAAGCGTATCAACGGGCCGATCGGCTACGCGGTAGACGGTTTCGGCATCATCGCCACGGTGTTCGGCCTTGGCGCTGACATGGGCTTCGGGGTGCTGCACCTCAATGCCGGCCTCGACTACCTTTTCGGCATCAGCCATAGCCAATGGGTGCAGATCGCGCTCATCGTCCTGATGATGGGCGCTGCGGTGGCTGTAGCGGTTGCGGGGGTAGAGAAGGGTGTTCGGGTGATGAGCGACATCAACCTGTTCCTGGCCTGTGCCCTGCTGCTGTTCGTGCTGTTCGCCGGGCCCACCCAGCACCTGTTCAATACCCTGATCCAGAACCTTGGCGATTACCTTGGCGCCCTGCCACGCAAGAGCTTCGACGTTTATGCCTACGGCGAAAACCGTGACTGGCTGGGTGGCTGGACGGTGTTCTACTGGGCCTGGTGGATTGCCTGGGCGCCTTTCGTGGGGCTGTTCATCGCCCGTATCTCGCGTGGCCGCACCATCCGTGAATTCGTCTTCGGCGTGCTGCTGATCCCGCTGGGCTTCACCCTGGCGTGGATGTCGATCTTCGGCAACAGCGCGCTGGACCAGGTGCTGAACCACGGCATGACCGCGCTCGGCCAGTCGGCCATCGATAACCCGTCGATGAGCCTGTACCTGCTGCTGGAGACCTACCCGTGGAGCAAGGCCGTCATCGCGGTGACGGTGTTCATCAGCTTCGTGTTCTTCGTCACATCGGCGGACTCGGGCACGGTGGTGCTCTCGACCTTGTCCGCCAAGGATGGCGGTGCTGATGAAGACGGGCCGAACTGGTTGCGGATCTTCTGGGGCGCGATGACTGCGCTGATCACTAGCAGCCTGCTGTTCGCCGGCAGCATCGACTCGCTCAAATCGGCGGTGGTGCTGACCTCGCTGCCGTTCTCGTTGATCCTGCTGTGCATGATGTGGGGGCTGCATAAGGCGTTCTACCTGGAGTCGCAGCGCCAGATCGCCCAGTTGCATTCGCTGGCACCGTTCGCGCAGTCCCGCCGTGGCCGTGGTGGTTGGCGCCAGCGCTTGAGCCAGGCGGTGCACTTCCCGTCACGCGATGAGGTGTACCGCTTCATGGACGACGTGGTGCGCCCGGCGATTGCCGATGTGCGCGAGGTGTTCGAGCAGAAAGGCCTGGTACTGGTGACCCAGGACGACCCCAGCCATGACAACGTCAGCCTGAAAGTGGGCCATGGTGAAGAGCAGCCGTTCATCTATCAGGTGCAGATGCGTGGGTATTTCACGCCGTCGTTCGCGCTGGGTGGGTTGGGGACGCAGGATTTGAAGAACCGCCGTTATTACCGGGCGGAGGTGCACCTTAGCGAGGGCAGCCAGAACTACGACCTGGTGGGCTACAGCAAGGAGCAGATCATCAACGACATCCTCGACCAGTACGAGCGGCATATGCAGTTCTTGCATCTGGTCCGCTAGACCGCCGGGGCCGCAGTGCGGCCCTTTCGCGACACAAGGCCGCTCCAACAGGGATACGCGATTGCCTGTAGGAGCGGCCTTGTGTCGCGAAAGGAGGCCAAAGGCCTCCCAAGGTTCTTTCAGAACGGCGCATCCCCCAGGATGGTCGCCCGATGCATCACCCGCCGGTTCGGCCGGTAATCATCCACCGCAAAATGCTGAGTGACGCGGTTGTCCCAGAACGCCACGTCGTTCTCCTGCCAACGCCAGCGAATGCTGAACTCCGGCCGCGTCGCATGGGCGAACAGCAGCTTGAGCAATGCTTCACTCTCCAGCTCGCTCAGCTCATTGATCCGCGTGGTGAACCCTTCATTGACGAACAACGCCTTGCGGCCGCTCACCGGGTGCGTACGAATAACCGGGTGTGACAGCGGCGGGTTGTTGCGCCGGGTCGCTTCCCAGCGCGCCAGGTCTTCAGGCGTAGTGCCAAAGCGCTCGAGCGGGAACGATTTGGTGAAATCGTGCATTGCAGTCAGGCCATCGAGCATCTCGCGCAGGGGTGCCGACAGGGCTTGGAAAGCGGCAATGCCGCTGGCCCACAAGGTATCGCCGCCATAGGCCGGCAACTGCTTGGCACTGAGCACCGCACCCAGCGCCGGGGTCGGCAGGAAGGTCACGTCGGTGTGCCACACGGCATTATCGCGTACGTCGGTGACCGCGGTGTCGAGGATCAGCACCTGCGGGGTTTGCGGTACGTTGGGGTAGATCGGGTGGATGTGCAGGTCGCCGAAGCGCGCGGCAAAGTGCGCTTGCTGCTCGGGTGTGATCGGCTGGTCCCGGAAGAACAGCACCTGGTGTTGGAGCAGTGCCTGCTCGATGGCGTCGCGCTGCTCGACGGTAATCTCGCGGCTGATGTCCACGCCGCTGATCTGGGCGCCGAGGGCCGGGCTGAGGGGGGTAACGGTCAGGCTCATGTCTTTTCTCACTCCAGGCGCCGGGTAGCCGGCGTGGTCAGTCCGCAATCGGTCAGTGGCTTTGCCCATGCCAGGGCACCAGCTTGCGCTGCAGGGCGCGCAGGCCCATCTCCAGGGCGAAGGCGATCAGGGCGATCAGCAGGATGCCCAGCACCACCACGTCGGTCACCAGAAACTGCGCCGCCGACTGCACCATGAAGCCCAGGCCGCTAGTGGCAGCGATCAGCTCGGCGGCTACAAGGGTCGACCAGCCCACACCCAGGCCGATACGGATGCCGGTGAGTATGTCGGGCAGGGCGCTGGGCAGGATTACGTGGCGGATCAGTTGCACCTTGGTCGCCCCCAGCGATTGCGCAGCGCGCAATCTGGCCGGGTCGACGGTGCGCACGCCGGTGGCCGTGGCGATGGCGATCGGGGCGAAGATTGCCAAGTAGATCAGCAGTACCTTGGACAGCTCGCCGATACCGCACCAGATGACGATCAGTGGCAGGTAGGCCAGTGGCGGTATGGGGCGGTAGAACTCGATCAGTGGATCGAGGATGCCGCGAGCCACACGGTTGTAGCCGATGGCGATTCCGACCGGGATGGCAGTCAGGGTCGCGGCAACCAGCGCCAGGCCGATGCGGCCCAGGCTCGCGCCCAGGTGTTGCCACAGGCTGGCGTCCATGTAGCCTTGGGTGAGCAAGCTCCAGGCTTTGGCCAGGATGTCACCGGGTGCAGGCAGGAACAGTGGCTCGATCCAGCCGGCGGCGGTCACCAGCCACCAGACCAGCAGCAGGCTGGCCAGGGTTAGCGTGCTGATCCAGCGGGTGGCGAGCTGGCGGCGCGCTTTTTCAACGGGCCGGGCTTGGCTGTCGCGCTTGCTGGCGACCAGCAGATCAAGGCTGCTCATGCGTGCTCCTGCAGGCTTTGGCGTTGGGAGAAAACCCGCGCCAGCACATGCTCGCGGGTTTCAATGAAGCGAGGGTCAGACTTTATTGCCCGGGCCGATTCGCCAGCGGCATAACGTTGGCCGAAGTCCAGCTGCAGGCGCTCGACCACACGGCCTGGGTCGGGGGCCAGCAGCACCAGTTCGGTAGCAAGGAATACGGCCTCCTCGATGTCGTGAGTGATCAGGAACACCGGTTTGGCGGTGCGCTGCCAGACTTGCAGCAACAGTTCCTGCATCTGCTCGCGAGTGAACGCGTCGAGGGCGCCGAACGGCTCGTCCATCAGCAGCACCCTTGGGTCGGCCGCCAGCGCGCGGGCCAGGCCCACACGCTGCTTCTGGCCACCGGACAGTTGCCAGATGCGCCGCTCGCCAAAGCCATCCAGATCGACCAGTGCCAGCATTTCCCGTGCCTTGGCCTCTCGCTCGCCGCGGGCTACACCGCCCAGCTCCAAGCCGAAGGCGACATTGCCCAGCACGTTCTGCCACGGCAGCAGGGCATCGTCCTGAAACACCACGCCGCGTTCGGCGCCGGGGCCTTGCACCGGCACGCCGTCAAGGGTGATGCGCCCGCCGCTGGGGGCGACGAAGCCTGCGATCAGGTTGAGCAGGGACGTCTTGCCGCTGCCGGAGGGACCCAGCGCTACAAGCAGCTGGCCTGGGCCCAGGCTGAGGTTGATGTCGGCCAGCACAGGGGTGCTGGCGCCGGGGTACTGTGCGCTGATGCGCTCCAGTTCTAGCAAGGCCATGACGGGCTCCGGATCAATTGGGCAAGAACTTGGCGCTGACGTAGGCCGAATAGTCCGGCAGCACGGCGTCGACCTTGCCTTGCTGCTTGAGGAAGGTGGCGGTGTCGGTCAGCGCTTGAGTGGTCGGTGCGCCCAGGGCGTTGGCCTGGTCGGCGGCCAGCGGGTAGACGTTGCCTTGCAACAGAACAGGAATATCACTGGCCTTGGCACCGGACAGCTTCACCAGCTTGGCCACGTTGTCCTTGTTGGCAAGCCAGGCCTGCGGGTCTTTGCGATAGTCGGCGTAGGCGTCGAGGGTGACCTTGGCAAACGCTTTGACCACGTCGGGGTGCTTGTCGGCGAAGTCCTTGCGCACGATCCAGGCATCGAAGGTCGGTGCGCCTTTCTCGGCCAACTCTCCGGAGGTGATCAGCACCTTGCCGTTTTCCTTGGCCACACCCAGGGCGGGGTCCCAAACGTAGGTGGCGTCGATGTCGCCGCGCTTCCAGGCAGCGATGATCGCCGGTGGGGCGAGGTTGAGGATCTGCACCTTGGACGGGTCGATGTTCCAGCTCTTCAGCGCGGCCAGTAGGCTGTAGTGGCCGGTGGAAACAAAGGGCACGGCGACTTTCTTGCCGATCAGGTCTTGTGGGGTCTTGATGCTGTCGCGGGCGACCAGCGCTTCGCCGGCGCCGATCTGGGTGGCGATCAGGAATGTTTCCACCGGCAGCTTGCGGGTGGCGGCTGCGGCCAGCGGGCTGGAGCCCAGGTAGCCGATCTGCACATCGCCGCTGGCTACCGCAGTGATCACATCGGCGCCGTTATCGAACTTGCGCCAGTCGATGCTGGCCTTACTGGCTTTTTCGTAGTCGCCATCGACCTGGGCCACCTTGGCCGGGTCGACGGTGGTCTGGTAGGCGACGGTAAGGTCGGCGGCCTGGGCGAACCAGCTGGTGCCGGCGAGGGTCAGGGCGGCGAGCAGGCGCAGTGGAGCGTGCGGGATCATGGTCGAACCTCTTGTCAGGCAATCGGTGTGATGGATGGCAAGAAGGCTAGATGATCTAAGAAACAGAAAATAAATAACTTTTTGGAATTAGCATAGGAGCCATTCGCTTTAAGCTGAAGGGCTTGATCAGGCTTCAGGGTGAAGACCAAGTGCACTGCTCGGTCTTTTCGGCTTGACAGAGCAATTGGAAATAAGGATATGAGCAAACGTTTGCAAATAACCTAAAGCTATTACAAGCGTCTGCCGATACAGCTTTTGGCAGTAAAGGTTTCAACCATATGCCTTAAAAATCTTACAAATTCATAAAACGGTCATTTTGGATTTATAGGATTGTCATTATCCTGTAGCGCAGGTGGCGTCTTAGACCAAAGTCGTGAAATGTTCAGTAACGATTGACTTAGTGGTCATTCTTTGGGACTAAATCGCCAGTCCACGGTGAGCGGGGCATCAGATCCCGCCGCCAGAGATACACAAAAATTAGAACGTAGAGGAGCAAAACATGTACAAGTCCAGCCTGGCTCTGGCCGTGGCACTGGGGGTTCTCGCCCAACAAGCAGGCGCTGCCGGTTTCGTTGAAGACAGCAAATTGTCCCTCAGCTCGCGCACCATGTATTTCAACGATGACAACCGTGATGGCGGTACCGACCAAGAAGAAAGTGGTCAGGGTTTCAAGCTCGACTACCTGTCTGGTTTCACCCAGGGTGTCGTAGGCTTTGGTGTTGATGTACAAGCGCTGTGGGGTATTCACCTTGATGGTGGCCGTGGCAGCCGTCCAGATGCCAACAACAGCTTCTTCCCAAGCGATTCCGATGGGTCTGCAGTCCACGATTGGGCACGTATTGGCGGTAATGCCAAGGCTCGCTTCTCGAAGACCGAGGCCCATTTCGGTAGCGCGCTGGCTCCGAATCTGCCAATCCTGGTTGCCAACGATGGCCGTCTGCTGCCGCAAACTTTTGAAGGCGGTACCATTCAGTCGAAGGAAATCGACAACCTGACCATCAACGCAGGTCAGCTGACTCACGCCATGGGCCGTGCTTCGAGCAACCGCACGGGTTTGTCTGTTGCCGGCTCTGCGGTTGACAGCAACAAGTTCTACTACGGCGGTCTGGACTACAAGCTCACTCCAGATCTGACCCTGCAGTACTACTACTCGAACCTGAAGGACTTCTACAAACAGCACTTCCTGGGCGCAACCCACGTCTTTAAACTTTCGGACGATTCCTCGTTCAAGACTGACCTTCGCTACTTCGACAGCAGCAGCGACGGGAAGAACGGCGATGGTGGTGAGTACTTCTTCAACAACAACGGCGGTTACGCTAAAAATGCTGGCGAGATCGACAACAAGACCTGGTCGGCCATGTTCACCTACACCCTGGGTGGCCATGCGTTGATGGTTGGCCATCAGCAGGTCAGCGATGACGGTGGTTTCGTCTGGCTGAACCAAGGTAACGTCGAGGATGGTAATGGCAACCTGGAAGGCGCTGGTGGTGCCAGCTTCTACCTGTTCACCGATAGCATGATCAACCAGTTCGCCCGCGCAGGTACCAACACTACGTTCGGCCAGTACAGCTATGATTTCGCCCGTGTTGGCGTCCCTGGCCTGAAGGCGTCGGTCTCCTACCTGCGTGGTACTGATATCCGTAACCAATCTGGTAGCGGTACTTACCACGAATGGGAACGCGACGCTCGTGTCGACTACGTGATTCAAGAAGGCACCTTGAAAGGTCTGGGTGCGAGCCTGCGTCACGGTATTTACCGCGGCGAAGGCGAGGCTCCGGTCGATAAGGACCAGACCCGCTTCATCGTGAACTACACTTACAACTTCATGTAAAACGTAGTTGTGAAAAAGAGCCTCGCCTAGCGCGAGGCTTTTTTGTGCGCGTCATTTTGTATTCCTTATGGTTATAAATAAATCATTATTTATTCTTTTTGTTTTTATCGGAATGCAGGCAAATTGAACCTCACAAGGCCAGCCCATAGCCCAGGAGCCGCACCATGAGTCTCAAACTCGGCGACATCGCCCCCGACTTCGAACAGGATTCCAGCGAAGGTACGATCCGCTTCCACGAGTGGCTCGGTAACAGCTGGGGTGTGCTGTTCTCTCACCCGGCCGACTTCACCCCGGTGTGCACCACCGAGCTGGGCCTGACCGCCAAGCTCAAGGACGACTTCGCCAAACGTGGGGTCAAGGCCATCGCCCTGTCCGTGGACCCGGTCGACTCTCACCACAAGTGGATCGAGGACATCAACGAGACCCAGAACACCGTGGTCAACTTCCCGATCATCGCCGACGCCGACCGCAAGGTATCCGACCTGTACGACCTGATCCACCCGAACGCCAGCGACACCCTTACCGTGCGCTCGCTGTTCGTCATCGACCCGAACAAGAAGGTGCGCCTGACCATTACCTACCCAGCCAGTACCGGGCGCAACTTCAACGAAATACTGCGGGTGATCGACTCGCTGCAGCTCACCGACAACCACAAGGTCGCCACGCCAGGTAACTGGCAGGATGGCGACGAAGTGGTGATCGTGCCTTCGCTGAAGGATGAGGACGAGATCAAGCAGCGCTTCCCGAAAGGCTACCGCGCTGTAAAACCCTATCTGCGGCTGACCCCGCAACCCAATCGCTGAAGAATTCTCGTTGCATTGCTCTTAGCCATAGCAGGGATATTCGGGCCGTTTCGACGGCCCTTTTTTATGCCTGCACAAACCGCTCAGGCGTGGGGCTGCTGCGCAGCCCATCGCGACACAAGGCGCGGCTCCTCGTAGGAGCGGCCTTGTGTCGCGAAAGGGCCGCAAAGCGGCCCCAGTATCAAAGAATCACCAAAGCACTTTATGGAATAAACAAATGAAAAAATATGATTTCTAGATATATACCCAGGCTGCTAATGTCACCCCAACAGAACACAAGGAAGCGCTTCAATGCTGGTCGTCTCAATCGGTGGTAGCCCCAGTACCCGTTCCCGCTCCGGCGTGCTGCTCGAGCGTTCGCGCCAGTGGCTGCAGGACCGTGGCGCCGAGGTGGTGACCTTCCAGGTACGTGACTTCGCCGCTGAGGACCTGCTCCATGCGCGCTTCGACAGCCCGCAGGTGCAACACTTCCAGCAACTGGTGGCTCAGGCCGACGGCCTGATCGTCGCCACCCCGGTGTACAAGGCATCGTTTGCCGGGGCATTGAAAACATTGCTCGACCTGCTGCCCGAACGCGCCCTGGCTCACAAGATCGTGCTGCCAATCGCCACCGGCGGCAGCATCGCCCACATGCTGGCGGTGGATTACGCGTTAAAGCCGGTGCTGTCAGCACTCAAGGCGCAAGAGACCCTGCAAGGGATCTTCGCCGACGACAGCCAGGTCGCCTACGCAGAGGGCGGCCAGCCGGCACAGTTGTCACCCGCTCTGCAAGAGCGCCTGCAGGACGCGCTGGAAACCTTCCACGTTGCCCTGGCCCGTCGGCCGCGGCCCGTGGCCCCCGGCGTACTCAACGAACGCTTGATCAGTGCCCGCTGGAGCATCTGAACCGGCACAACGGCTTTATCGCGTCATACACCTTACTCGCCCGTCAACGAGGCAAGCAGGTGCAACCCGAACCTACTCGCACAGGAGAGCGCCATGCGCACAGTCTTCTTGCGTCGTGGTCTGGTCGCCCTGTTTGCGGCGGCTGTGTCCTTCGGCGCCATTACCCAAGCCCAGGCTGAAAGCCTGCGTATCGGCTATCAGAAATACGGCACCCTGGTGCTGCTCAAAGCCAAGGGCACGCTGGAAAAGCGCCTGGCCGATCAGGGCATCCAGGTGCAATGGACCGAATTCCCCGGTGGCCCGCAGCTGCTCGAAGGCTTGAATGTCGGCTCCATCGACTTTGGCGTAACTGGTGAAACGCCGCCGGTATTCGCTCAGGCCGCCGGTGCCGATCTGCTCTATGTGGCCTACGAACCGCCTGCGCCGCACAGTGAAGCGATCCTTGTACCGAAGGGTTCGCCGATCCAGTCGGTGAAGGAACTCAAAGGCAAGAAAGTTGCGCTCAACAAAGGTTCGAACGTTCACTACCTGCTGGTCCGCGCCCTGGAAGAGGCCGGCCTCAAGTACAGCGATATACAGCCCGTCTACCTGCCGCCGGCCGATGCCCGCGCCGCGTTCGAGCGTGGCAGCGTCGATGCCTGGGTGATCTGGGACCCGTACCAGGCCGCCGCCGAACAGCAGCTGCAGGCACGCACCCTGCGTGACGGCAAAGACCTGGTCGACAACCACCAGTTCTACCTGGCCACCCGCAACTACGCGACCCAGCATCCGGCTGTGATCAACACCCTCATCGAAGAAGTACGCGCCGTGGGCAAGTGGTCGCAGGCCAACCCGCAGGAAGTGACCGACCAGGTCGCTCCGCTGCTCGGGCTGCCTGCCGACATCACCCTGACTTCGGTCAAGCGCCAAGGCTACGGTGCCGCGCCGCTGACCCCCGAGGTGGTGGCCGCACAACAGAAAATCGCCGACACCTTCCAGGCGCTGAAGCTGATTCCCAAGCCGCTGAGCATCAAGGACGTGATCTGGACACCCCCGGCCAAGGTCGCCAGCGCGCCTTGATTGATTCGCCTGTGCCGGGGCGCCGCTGTGGCCCTCGCCACCTTTAAGGAGACAACTCCAATGAGCCTTAACATTTTCTGGTTCCTCCCGACCCACGGTGACGGCAAGTACCTGGGCACATCCGAGGGTGCCCGTGCGGTCGATCACGGTTACCTGCAACAGATTGCCCAGGCCGCCGACCGTCTCGGCTTTGGTGGTGTGCTGATCCCTACCGGGCGCTCCTGCGAGGATTCCTGGTTGGTGGCAGCATCGCTGATCCCGGTGACCCAGCATCTGAAATTCCTGGTTGCCCTGCGTCCAGGCATCATTTCGCCGACGGTCGCGGCGCGCCAGGCGGCAACCCTGGACCGCCTGTCCAACGGCCGGGCGCTGTTCAACCTGGTCACCGGTGGCGACCCCGACGAGCTGGCCGGTGATGGCCTGCACCTGAACCACCAGGAGCGCTACGAAGCCTCGGTCGAGTTCACGCGTATCTGGCGCAAGGTGCTGGAGGGCGAGAACGTCGACTACCAAGGCAAGCACATCCAGGTGAAGGGCGCCAAGCTGCTCTATCCGCCCATTCAGCAACCACGCCCGCCTCTGTATTTCGGTGGCTCGTCCGAAGCCGCCCAGGATCTTGCTGCCGAGCAGGTCGAGCTGTACCTGACCTGGGGCGAGCCACCAGCCGCTGTTGCCGAGAAAATCGCTCAGGTGCGGGAGAAGGCTGCCGCGCAAGGTCGCGAAGTACGCTTTGGTATCCGTCTGCATGTGATCGTGCGGGAAACCAACGACGAAGCCTGGGCCGCGGCAGACCGCCTGATTTCGCACCTGGACGACGACACCATCGCCCGGGCCCAGGCCTCGCTGGCGCGCTTCGACTCGGTGGGCCAGCAGCGCATGGCCGCATTGCATGGCGGCAACCGTGACAACCTCGAAGTCAGCCCCAACCTGTGGGCGGGTGTCGGCCTGGTACGCGGTGGCGCCGGTACCGCGCTGGTCGGTGATGGCCCGACTGTCGCAGCGCGGGTCAAGGAATACGCAGACCTGGGGATAGATACCTTCATCTTCTCAGGTTACCCACACCTGGAAGAGTCCTACCGCGTTGCCGAGCTGCTGTTCCCGCACTTGGACGTGCAGCGCCCGGAGCAACCGCAGACCGGTGGCTACGTGAGCCCGTTCGGCGAGATGGTGGCCAACGACATCCTGCCCAAGTCCGTGTCGCAGAGCTGAGGGCGCAGCCATGAGTCGTGCAACGTCCTCCACTCTGACCCAGCGCCTGGCGCCGTGGGCGCTGCCGGTACTGCTGTTGGCTGTCTGGCAGCTGGCGGTCAGTGCTGGCTGGTTGTCGACGCGCATCCTGCCTGCACCCAGCGCCGTAGTCAGCGCCGGTGTCGAGCTGGTACGCAGCGGTGAAATCTGGACGCACCTGGCCATCAGCGGCTGGCGTGCCGGCCTGGGCTTTCTGATCGGTGGCAGCATTGGGCTGGTGCTGGGCTTCATCACAGGCTTGTCGAACTGGGGCGAACGCCTGCTCGACAGCTCGGTGCAGATGATCCGCAACGTGCCGCATCTGGCGCTGATCCCGCTGGTGATCCTGTGGTTCGGTATCGACGAGTCGGCAAAGATCTTCCTGGTCGCGCTGGGCACGCTGTTCCCGATCTACCTGAACACCTATCACGGTATCCGCAACGTCGACCCGGCGCTGGTGGAAATGGCCCGCAGCTATGGCCTGTCCGGCTTCGGCCTGTTCCGCCAGGTGATCCTGCCGGGTGCGCTGCCCTCGATCCTGGTCGGTGTGCGCTTTGCCCTGGGCTTCATGTGGCTGACCCTTATCGTTGCCGAAACCATTTCGGCCAACGCCGGTATCGGTTACCTGGCAATGAATGCCCGTGAATTCCTGCAGACCGACGTGGTTGTCCTGGCCATCGTCCTGTATGCCGTGCTCGGCAAGCTCGCCGACCTCGCCGCCCGTGGCCTGGAACGTGTCTGGTTGCGCTGGCATCCGGCCTACCAAGTCGCCAGGAAGGAGGGCGCATGACCATTCTCAAGGAGCAACCGCCGCGCTTGTTGCGGGGTATCCCGTTGGCCGCCAATGGCCTGCGCAAGACCTTTGGCCAGCGTGAAGTGTTGCGTGGTATCGACCTGCACATTCCGGCCGGCCAGTTCGTTGCCATCGTCGGGCGCAGCGGCTGTGGCAAGAGCACCTTGCTGCGCCTGCTGGCCGGGCTCGACCAGCCCGGCGCCGGTGAGCTTCTGGCCGGTGCCGCACCGCTGGCCGAGGCCCGCGAAGATACCCGCCTGATGTTCCAGGACGCTCGCCTGCTGCCTTGGAAAAAGGTGATCGACAACGTCGGCCTGGGCCTGTCCGGCCACTGGCGCCCCCGTGCGCTGGAAGCACTGGAGGCGGTTGGCCTGGCTGACCGCGCCAATGAATGGCCGGCAGCGCTCTCGGGTGGCCAGAAGCAGCGCGTGGCGTTGGCCCGGGCGCTGATTCATCAGCCACGCCTGCTGCTGCTGGACGAGCCGCTGGGTGCGCTGGATGCCCTGACCCGTATCGAGATGCAGCACCTGATCGAACGCCTGTGGCGTCAGCACGGCTTCACCGTGCTGCTGGTCACCCATGACGTCAACGAAGCCATTGCCGTGGCCGACCGGGTGATCCTTATCGAGGACGGCGCAGTCGGCCTGGACCTCAACGTCGATCTGGCACGGCCAAGGGTGCGTGGTTCGCACCGTCTGGCCGCGCTGGAAAGCGAAGTGCTCAACCGTGTTCTGTCGGCCCCGGGCACTGCGCCCGAGCCGGACCCTGTAGCCCCTCTGCCCACGCAACTGCGTTGGGCGCACTGAATGACTCACATACCAGACTGAAGCCATAGAGAAGGAAGCACATCATGACTATCAAAGCCATCAACGTCCGCAACCAGTTCAAAGGCACCGTGAAAGAAATCCTCGAAGGCCCGGTATTGTCGGAAATCGATGTGCAGACCGCCTCCGGCATCGTCACCTCGGTGATCACCACCCGCTCTGTGAAGGAGCTGGAACTGCAGGTGGGCAGTGAAGTGATCGCTTTTGTGAAATCGACTGAAGTGTCCATCGCCAAGCTGTGATGTGGGCATTTGGGGCTGCTTTGCAGCCCTTTCGCGACACAAGGCCGCTCCTACAGGGGAACGCGATTTCCTGTAGGAGCGGCCTTGTGTCGCGAAAGGGCCGCAGGGCGGCCCCAGCAAGATCAGCGTTTAGTAAGAAACGGCGGCAGGTACAAGCCCAGGTACGCCTCGAACACCCGCTTGCCTTCCTCGGCCATGCGCGGGGTAATCGCCTCGTGCAACTGTACCGAGCGCGCATACACCCGGTCGCTCAACTCCATGGCCAGTGCAAACACATCCACGTCCGCAGGCATTACCGGCAACCGGAAATGCTGGTCGAACAGTTTGTGCATCAACTCACCCAGCTCCATGTCGTGCTGCCGGTCCGCCTGCACCACTTCGCTCAGGCCATGCTGGGCCAGGATCAGCTGACGCGCTGCAGCATCCTCGTTGTAGATGTCGAGCATGCGCTGTTCGATCAACCGTGAAAGCTCATGCCAGGTGCCAAGCGCGCTGCTGTCTATCGGTGCGCTCAACGCCTCGCGAAAAGCCCGGTGCACATCGGCCGTCAGCGCTTCGAGCAGTGCCGGCACGCTGGCAAAGAAGTGATACACCGACGAGGGTGGAATCTGCGCCCGTTCGGCCACGCTGTAGATCGACAATGCTGCCACCCCTTGCTCGGCCAACAGCTCGCGCGCCGCCGCCAGGATCGCCGCGATCCTGGCCTGGCTGCTGGCGCGCGGCTTGCGCGGGGTGGTGCTGCGGGTCATCAGTTGCTGATCGCCAGGATGCTGGCCTGATAGGCGCCGACGAACAGGTCGAAGTCGCCGACCTCTTCCTGCTCTAGGCGTGACTGCTCGGCCAGCGAATTGCGGGCGAGTGTCTCGTAGGCTTGCTGGCGTTCTGTGGGCAGCGGTTGTTCACGGAACGTTTCAGCGTGCAGGCGGCTCTGGCGCAGAGAGAACTGGATGAAGCTTTCCTCATGCTCGCCCATGCGCGCAAGCACTTGGGCCGATGGCGTCAGCGAAGCGTCGTCCACTTTGGCCTGCTGTGCGGCCAGGGCTTTGGCATGTTCGTCGCCGCCCTGGGCGCGATCGAGCAGCTCAGCCAGCTGGTCGATGCGCCCAAGCAGGTCGCTGGCCCAGGCTTTTAGCTCGATCGGTTGGCCGTCCCGGCGCAGCTCAAGGCCTGGGCGACGGCCTTCCTTGACCACGGTCAGGAAGTTGTCGGTGCATTGGCCGCATTCGCCATTGTCCAGCAGCGGGCTGTCTTCCAGGGCACAGAACAGCAGGAACGCATCGAGGAAGCGCGCCTCGGTCAGGTCGATGCCGACCGGCAGGAACGGGTTGATGTCCAGGCAGCGCACCTCGACATACTGTACGCCGCGTGAGGTCAGGGCCTGGATCGGCCGCTCGCCGGTGTAGGTGACACGCTTGGGGCGGATGTTCGAGTAGTACTCGTTCTCGATCTGCAGGATGTTGGTGTTCAACTGCACCCATTCGCCGTCGACGTGCGTGCCGATCTCGACGTAGGGCGGGTAGGGCGTGCCCACCGCCTTGCGTAGGCTGTCGGTATAGCTGGCCAGGTTGTTGTAGCAGGGAGTGAGGCCGGCCTGAGCATTGCTCTGGTAACCCAGGTCGCTCATGCGCAGGCTGGTGGCGTAGGGCAGGTACAGGGTTTCGGCGTCGAGCTCTTCGAGCTGGTGCGGGCGGCCGCGCAGGAAGCCTTTGTCCAGGGCTGGCGAGGCACCGAACAGGTACATCAGCAGCCAGCTGTAACGGCGGAAATTGCGGATCAGCGCAATGTACGCCGCCGACTGGTAGTCGCGGTCGCTCTGCTCGTTGCCATCGCTGGCGCGTAGCAGCGGCCACAGCGCTTCAGGCAACGAGAAGTTGTAGTGGATGCCGGCGATGCACTGCATGGTGCGGCCGTAGCGCAGGGCCAGGCCCTTGCGGTAGACGTGCTTGAGCTTGCCGATGTTCGAGGCCCCGTACTCGGCGATCGGGATGTCCTCCTCGGCCGGGAGTGTGCACGGCATCGACGGGCTCCACAGCAATTCGTCGCCAAGCTTGCTGTAGACGAAGCGGTGGGTTTGCTCGAGGCTTTCCAGCACCTGGGCCGGGTCGGGCAGGGCCGGGGTGATGAATTCCAGCAGCGACTCGGAATAATCGGTGGTGATCTGCTCGTTGGTCAGCGCCGAACCCAGGCTTTCCGGATGCGGGGTCTGAGCCAGGCGACCTTCGTCGGTGACGCGCAGGCATTCACGCTCAATACCGTGCAGGCACTGCTTGAGCAGGGGGAGATTGGCGCCGAGCAGGCTCAGGCGGCGGTTGAGGAGGTCGCTCAAGATGGTTTCCTTCACGCATCAGTCGCCCCAATATGGGGGTAGAGTTGACGGTCTACAAGGGTAGGAGGAAAGGAACTGGCGTTGTCGCCTGGTTTACGCGGTTACGGCAGTGCCAGCGCACTGCCGCAAAATACCGCAGATACCGTTTGGTGAGCTAGAGAACCGCGAAGGTTCCCTGCGCTTTGGCGACCAGTTTGTCGCCTTGGACTACGTCGGCGTCGACCACCAGGGTGCGGCGCCCGGCGTGCAGCACCCGCGCTGTGCACAGTACCTCGCCGTCACCGACCGCACGCATGTAGTTGATCTTGCATTCGATGGTCACGCTCTGCTGGTCGAAACCATGGCTGGCCGAGCAGGCCAGGCCCATGGCGATGTCCACCAGGCTGTAGATGGCCCCGCCGTGCAGCTTCTGGCCGCGGTTGCGCAGTTGCGGCTCAAGCGCCAGTGCCACCTCTGCCACGCCGTTGTCAAGGCGTTGCAGGCGGCAGCCCAGTAGCTGGCTGTAGGCGCTTTCAACGAGCTCTTTGGGGATCTCCATCACTTCTTTTTCAACTGCTTGGCGTTGGCAAAGAGCGCAGCCATGGCGTTGTTCGCCGGGGCGGCGCTAGCGGTTTCGCGCTGGCGTGGTGCCTGCTGCTGACGGTTGCCGCCACGGTTGCCTTCGACTTTTTCGCCCGGGGTATCGCTCATGCGCATGGACAGGCCGACACGTTTGCGCGGGATGTCCACTTCCATGACCTTGACCTTGACCACGTCACCGGCTTTGACAGCTTCGCGCGGGTCCTTGACGAACTTCTCGGACAGCGCCGAGATGTGCACCAGGCCGTCCTGATGCACGCCGATGTCGACGAAAGCGCCGAAGTTGGTGACGTTGGTGACCACGCCTTCGAGAATCATGCCGGGCTCCAGATCTTTGAGGTCTTCGACGCCGTCCTGGAAGGTGGCGGTCTTGAACTCGGGGCGCGGGTCACGGCCGGGCTTGTCCAGTTCCTGGAGGATGTCGGTGACGGTGGGCAGGCCGAAGGTTTCATCGGTGAACTGCTTGGGGTCCAGGCGCTTGAGGAAGCCGCTGTCGCCGATGAGCGAGCGGATGTCACGTCCGGTGTCGGCGGCGATGCGTTTTACCAGCGGGTAGGCCTCGGGGTGCACGGCGGAGGCATCCAGCGGGTTGTCGCCGTTCATTACGCGCAGGAAGCCCGCGGCCTGTTCGAAGGTTTTCTCACCCAGGCGGCTGACCTTCTTGAGTGCGGCACGGGTGGCGAACGGGCCATTGGCGTCGCGGTGCGCGACGATGTTCTGCGCCAGGGTAGCGTTGAGGCCGGAGATGCGGGTCAGCAGCGCGACCGAAGCGGTGTTGACGTCCACGCCCACGGCGTTCACACAGTCCTCGACCACCGCGTCCAGGCCGCGTGCCAGCTTCACCTGGGATACATCGTGCTGGTACTGGCCGACACCGATGGATTTGGGGTCGATCTTCACCAGTTCTGCCAGCGGGTCCTGCAGGCGGCGGGCAATCGACACGGCGCCACGAATCGACACGTCCAGGTCAGGGAATTCACGGGCAGCCAGCTCCGATGCCGAGTACACCGACGCACCGGCTTCGGAGACCATGATCTTGGTGATCTTCAGCGCCGGGTATTTTTTAACCAGCTCGGCGATCAGTTTGTCGCTCTCGCGGCTGGCGGTGCCGTTGCCAATGGCAATCAGCTCCACCGAGTGTTTGGCGCAAAGTGCGGCCAGTACCGATATCGTGCGGTCCCAGTCGTTGCGCGGTGCGTGCGGATAGACCGTAGCCGTGTCCAGCAGCTTGCCGGTGGCATCGACCACCGCGACCTTGCAGCCGGTACGCAGGCCCGGGTCGAAGCCCAGAGTGGCACGCGGGCCGGCCGGGGCGGCCAGCAGCAAGTCGTGCAGGTTGTGGGCGAAGACGGTGATCGCCTCGCTTTCGGCATTGTCGCGCAACTCACCGAACAGGTCGGTTTCCAGGTGGGTGTACAGCTTGACCTTCCAGGTCCAGCGCACCACCTCGCCCAGCCACTTGTCAGCCGGCCGGTTGCGGTTTTCCACGCCGAAGTGGCTGCCAATCATCATTTCGCACGGGTGCAGGGTGCCCGGCAGCTCTTCGCCAACCTTCAGCGATGCGCTCAGCACGCCTTCGTTACGGCCGCGGAAAATGGCCAGTGCACGGTGCGACGGGCAAGTGCGCAATAGTTCGTCATGGGCGAAATAATCGCGGAACTTGGCGCCTTCCTCTTCTTTGCCTGCCACCACACGGGCGCTGAGCACCGCTTCCTGCTTGAGGAAGTTGCGCAGCTTGTCGAGCAGGGCAGCGTCTTCGGCGAAGCGCTCCATGAGGATGTACTTGGCGCCTTCGAGGGCGGCCTTGACGTCGGCGACACCCTTGTCGGCATCGACGAAGCGCGCGGCTTCGCTTTCCGGCGCCAGTTGCGGGTCGTTGAACAGGCCGTCGGCCAGCTCGCCCAGGCCGGCTTCCAGGGCGATCTGGCCCTTGGTGCGGCGCTTTTGCTTGTACGGCAGGTAAAGGTCTTCGAGGCGGGTCTTGGTGTCGGCCAGCTTGATCTCGCGGGCCAGCTCAGGGGTCAGCTTGCCCTGTTCCTCGATGCTGGACAGGATGCTCGCACGGCGCTCGTCCAGCTCGCGCAGGTAGCGCAGGCGCTCTTCCAGGTGGCGCAACTGGGTGTCGTCCAGGCTACCGGTCACTTCCTTGCGGTAACGGGCGATGAAGGGCACGGTAGAGCCTTCGTCCAACAGGCCCACGGCCGCCTCGACCTGCTGAGGGCGTACGCCCAGTTCCTCGGCGATACGGCTGTTGATGCTGTCCATGTAAACCACCTGACAATTGTGAATACGGGGGCTGCGAGGCGCTTGTTCCGCCCGGCGGCGCTGGAGAAAGCCGCGCATTATACCCATCGGAGAAGGCTTGCGGTGATGGCGCCAGGCCAGTCGCAGAGGCCGGGAAGTGGCGCCGGGGGAAAAATCTGCTAACAATGCTCACGGCACGCGTGGCAATGGCTACGCCATAATGCGCGGCGATCTCAGAGGAGTTATTCATGACCGGCACCGCAAACACCGCTGAAGGTGACAAGATTCTCATCGTCGACGACGATCCGGGGCTCAGCAGCCTGCTGGAACGTTTCTTCACCAGCAAGGGCTACCGTGCCCGCGCGGTGCCCAACACCGAACAGATGGATCGCCTGCTGCAGCGCGAGGTATTCAACCTGGTGGTGCTCGACCTGATGCTGCCGGGCGAGGATGGCTTGTCCGCGTGCAAGCGCCTGCGCCAGTCGAACAACCAGATCCCGATCATCATGCTCACCGCCAAGGGTGACGAACTCAGCCGCATCAAGGGGCTTGAGCTGGGCGCTGACGATTACCTCGGCAAGCCGTTCAACCCGGACGAGCTGATGGCGCGGGTCAAGGCCGTGCTGCGCCGTCAGGCACCTACGGTACCGGGCGCCCCGGGCAGCGAGGACGAGTCGGTCACCTTCGGCGATTACGAGCTGTCGCTGGCCACCCGTGAACTCAAGCGTGGTGAAGAAGTGCACATGCTCACCACCGGTGAATTCGCCGTGCTCAAGGCCCTGGTCATGCACGCCCGTGAGCCGTTGACCCGCGACAAGCTGATGAACCTGGCCCGTGGCCGTGAGTGGGATGCACTGGAGCGTTCGATCGACGTGCAGATTTCGCGCCTGCGCCGCATGATCGAGCCGGACCCGTCCAAACCGCGGTATATCCAGACTGTGTGGGGCGTAGGTTACGTCTTCGTACCGGACGGAAACGCCAGCAAATGAAGCCTGGCCTTCGATGAAAACTCCGGTCTGGTTCCCGCAAAGCTTCTTCGCCCGTACCCTGTGGCTGGTGCTGATCGTTGTCCTGTTCTCCAAGGCGCTGACCCTGGTCTACCTGCTGATGAACGAGGACGTGCTGGTCGATCGACAGTACAGCCATGGTGTGGCGCTGACGCTGCGCGCCTATTGGGCGGCCGATGAAGAAAACCGCGACAAGATTGCCGAAGCCGCAGGCCTGATCCGGGTGACCGGCTCCGGCGTGCCGGAGGGCGAGCAGCACTGGCCCTACAGCGAAATCTATCAACGGCAGATGCAGGCCGAGCTGGGCGAAGATACCGAAGTGCGCTTGCGCATCCACGCACCGCCTGCGTTGTGGGTCAACGCGCCGAGCCTCGGCCCGGGCTGGCTGAAAGTGCCGCTTTATCCGCACCCGTTGCGTGGCCAGAAAATCTGGAACGTACTTGGCTGGTTCCTGGCCATCGGCCTGTTGTCCACCGCTTCGGCGTGGATCTTCGTGCGCCAGCTCAACCAGCCGCTCAAGCGTCTGGTGTTCGCTGCCCGTCAGTTGGGCCAGGGCCGCAGTGTACGTCTGCCGATCAGTGATACGCCGAGCGAAATGACCGAGGTGTATCGCGCGTTCAACCAGATGGCCGAGGATGTCGAGCAGGCCGGGCGTGAGCGCGAGCTGATGCTGGCGGGTGTGTCCCACGATTTGCGCACGCCACTGACGCGCCTGCGGCTGTCGCTGTCCTTGCTGAACAGTGACAACGACCTGAGCGACGACATGGTCCGCGACATCGAGGACATGGATGCGATTCTTGACCAGTTCCTGGCCTTCATTCGCGATGGCCGCGACGAGCCGCTGGAGGAGGTAGACCTGGCCGACCTGGTGCGCGAGGTGGTGGCGCCCTACAACCAGCCGCAAGAGCGTGTGCGTTTGTGCCTGGAGCCTATTCCGCCATTCCCGCTGCGCAGGGTTTCACTCAAGCGCATGCTGGGCAACCTGATCGGTAACGCGCTGCATCATGCGGGCAAGGGGGTCGAGGTGGCCGCCTATGTGTCGGGCGACGAGAGCGCGCCTTATGTGGTGCTGAGCGTGCTGGACCGGGGGGCAGGGATCGATGAGTCGGAGCTGGAGACCATCTTCAACCCGTTCATTCGTGGGGACCGGGCGCGGGGTGGCAAGGGCACCGGGTTGGGGCTGGCGATCGTCAAGCGGATCGCCGCCCAGCATGGCGGTAATGTCGAGTTGCGCAACCGGTCCGGGGGCGGGATCGAGGCGCGGGTAAGGTTGCCGTTGGGGCTTTTGCTACCGCGTAATGCGGTTTGAGCCTTCGCTGTCAGTGATGGCCCTATCGCCGGCTTGCCGGCCATGGGGCTGCACGGCAGCCCCAAAACCTCAGCCTTTGCCCTTGGTTCGGGTCTGATTCGGCCCGCCATTTTTCTCCAGATGCTCGATGATCATCCCGGCCACGTTCTTGCCGGTTGTCACCTCGATACCTTCCAGGCCCGGTGAAGAGTTCACCTCCATCACTAGCGGCCCGTGGTTGGAGCGCAGAATATCCACCCCCGCCACGCTCAGGCCCATCACCTTGGCCGCACGAATGGCGGTTATCCGCTCTTCAGGCGTGATCTTGATCAGGCTGGCCACACCGCCGCGATGCAGGTTGGAGCGAAACTCGCCTGGCTTGGCCTGGCGCTTCATCGAAGCAATCACCTTGTCGCCCACCACGAAGCAGCGGATATCGGCACCGCCGGCCTCCTTGATGTATTCCTGAACCATGATGTTCTGCTTCAGGCCCATGAACGCTTCGATCACTGACTCGGCCGCTTGGGTTGTCTCGCACAACACCACGCCGATCCCTTGCGTGCCCTCCAGCACCTTGATGACCAGCGGGGCGCCATTGACCATCTGGATCAGGTCGGGGATGTCGTCCGGCGAGTGGGCGAACCCGGTAATGGGCAGGCCGATGCCGCGCCGGGACAGCAACTGCAACGAACGCAGCTTGTCACGCGAACGGGCGATGGCCACCGACTCGTTGAGCGGGTAAACGCCCATCATCTCGAACTGGCGCAGCACCGCGCATCCGTAGAACGTCACTGAGGCGCCGATGCGCGGGATCACTGCATCGAAACCCTCCAGCGGCTTGCCACGGTAATGGATCTGCGGCTTGTGGCTGGCTATGTTCATGTAGGCCCGCAGGGTGTCGATCACCACCATTTCGTGGCCACGCTGAGTGCCGGCTTCGACCAGCCGGCGGGTGGAATACAGACGCGGATTGCGCGACAGCACAGCGATCTTCATGCAGCACCTGTGACAGGAGATAGGGTGGCCGGGTAGGCCGGTTTGTCTTGCACGTACTTGAGCCCGGGGTTGACCACCAACTGGCCGTGAATGAGTGCCTTGGAGCCGAGCAGCAGGCGATAGCGCATGTTCTTGCGGCAGGCCAGGGTGAACTCTACCTCCCAGACGCCATCGCCCAACGCCAACGAGGTGCGGATCACGTAACGGGTCTGCGCATGGCCGTTGGAGCTCTTGATGGTCTTCATGGTGACCAGCGGGGCTTCGCAGCGGCGGTGGCGCAATTGCACGATCGAGCCCAGGTGGGCCGTAAAGCGCACCCATGGCTGGCCGTCGCGCTCGAAGGGCTCCACCTCGGTGGCATGCAGGCTGGAGGTGCTGGCACCGGTATCGATCTTGGCGCGCAGGCCCGCCACACCGAGGTCGGGCAAGGCGACCCACTCGCGCAGGCCGATTACAGTCAGATGGTCAAATGTCTTCACGAAGCACACCCTGCGAATGAGGTGGTGAACTGTAAGCACGGCGGGGACTTTTTGCATCCGTCAGTTACGGTAGTACAGTTCGATGAAAGACAGAATTCGAGGCAACGGGATGGCACACAAAGCGGAAGAAGACGACAAGGTACGCCTGGACAAATGGTTATGGGCGGCGCGGTTCTACAAGAGCCGTGCGCTGGCCAAGGCCGCCATCGAGAGTGGCAAGGTGCATTGCCGTGGCGAGCGTTGCAAACCCGGTAAAGAGCCGCGGGTGGGTGATGAGTTCGTGCTGCGTACCGGTTTCGACGAGCGCACCGTGGTAGTCAAGGCGCTGTCGGTGGTACGCCGGGGCGCGCCTGAAGCGCAGGCCCTGTATGCAGAAACCGAGGAGAGTGTGCGCCGCCGCGAGCAGGCAGCCGAGCTGCGCAAGGCCGGGGCCATGGGCGTGACCACCGACGGCCGGCCGAACAAGAAGCAGCGGCGGCAGATTCACCAGCTGCACGGCAATTTTGATTGAATGGGGCTGCGCAGCAGCCCCAGCCGTCTAGCGGACCACCGCCAGGCGCCCGACCAACGGTAGCCTGGCAGCGAGGGCAAACAAAGGCGCCGTCCACCGCACCAGCAATGCGCTACCTTTGGCCGCCAGCGGCGTATGGCAGCTCCAGCCCAACGCTAGGACTGCCATCAGCAAGCCACCGATGTAGTCATCCTGCCCCCAGTGCGCGCCTGCGACCAGGCGCGGCAGCATGAACAGCAACGCCAGGCACCAGATCACGAGGTGCTGGACCAGGCGCCGGCTGAACAGGCTCATGAACAAGGCCCAGATCAGCAATACCGAGGCGTGGTCGCCCGGGAAACTGTTGCTGGAACGGTCTTTCAGCTCCCATGCCTTCTCAAGGTTCGGGTAGTAGTCGCTCAGGTGCACAACGTTGGTGAATACCATTGATGGGCTGTCATGCTGCCAGCCCATTGCATCTACCCACTTGGAAAACAGCGCGCGAATCACCACTAAGAGGATCAGCGTAACCAAAAAGCCGAAGAAGGCTTCACGCACCTGGCTGGCTTTGAACACCCAGTCGCCCCGAATCAGCACGGCCAGAAGGACCAGGCCAACGACGATGTCGAAGGGGCGCAGGCTGCCGATGGTCCAGATATAACGCCAGGTGTTGTTGTCGGCCAGGGGTGCATTGAGGCTGTGGAACAGCCATTCGTCGAAAGTCAGGCACAGGATCTGGCCAAAGGGCCATAACCAGAAACACAGTAGAGCGATGGGCAGCAAAGTGCAGGCTGCCAAGGGGCCCCAAGACCACCTTGCTTTTAACAGTGGTCGATTGTCCATAAAATACCTCTATTGCAATCAGGAATCGGAGCGCCTTGTGAGCGCTCTGTCACGGGAACTCGCGAGTGTTCGACATCCCGTGTAACCATTTTGTCATCATTTCTAGATAGCCAAAACCTATGAGCGATTTGCCGGATACCGATTTCACCCAACGTTTCATCTTCGACGACCGCGATATTCGCGGCGAGTGGGTGGCACTCGATGACAGCTACGCCGCGGTGTTGGCTCGTCATGCATACCCACAGCCCGTTGCCACATTGCTCGGTGAGCTGATGGCCGCTACCTCGCTGTTGGTGGGCGCGCTGAAGTTCGACGGCCTGCTGATCCTGCAGGCGCGTTCTGCTGGCCCCATCCCCCTGCTGATGGTGGAGTGCTCGGGCGAGCGCGACATCCGCGGCATGGCGCGTTACGAAGCGGACCAGATAGCAGCCGACGCGACCCTGGCTCAGCTGATGCCCGACGGCCATCTGACCCTGACCATCGACCCGGTCAAAGGCCAGCGCTACCAGGGTACCGTCGAGCTCGACGGCAAAAACCTGTCCGAGTGCTTCACCAACTACTTCGTGCAGTCTCAGCAGCTCAACACGCGCTTCTGGCTCAACGCCGAAGGCGGCAAGGCTCGCGGCCTGTTGCTGCAGCAGTTGCCGGTGGATCGCCAGCGTGACGAAGAAGAGCGCGAGGACAGCTGGCAGCATGTGATTGCCCTGGCCAACACCCTCAAGCCGCAGGAGTGGGCCGAGGCCAACGAAACCTTGCTGCACCGCCTCTATCATGAAGACGCGGTACGCCTGTTCGATATCCAGCCGCTGCGCTTCAAATGCAGCTGCTCGCGCGAACGTTCCGGCAATGCGCTGGTCAGTCTTGGCGAGCAGGATGCCAAGCAGCTGGTTGAGGAGTGCGGGGGCAAGGTCGAGATCGATTGCCAGTTCTGCAACGAGCGTTATTTCTTCGATGCCAGCGATGTGGCACAACTGTTTGCCGGTGGTGGCACTGACACGGCGTCAGAAAATCGCCACTGAAACGTTTAATTTCAGGGAAATCTCCTGTCGAATTGCGCAAAAGGGCAGTTACGACAGGAGGGGCCTACTTTTTTTGGGCGTTTCTGGCATAATCCGGCCACTTTTTTCGCTGTAGTAGTTTTTTACAGACAACTACAAAACGTTTGGAGCACTCGGCCTCGGGCCGGATGGGGTATCTCATGACGCAAGCCAACAACACCGTGTACACCGACCTGAGCGTCGATGAGCTGGTAAAAGAAGCGCTGCAACGCGGTGAAGGCGTGCTAGCCGATACCGGCGCACTGGTCGTCGAGACCGGGCACCGTACTGGCCGTTCGCCGGCTGACCGTTTCATCGTCGAAGAACCTTCCACCCAGGACGCCATCGCCTGGGGCCCGATCAACCGCAAGTTCCCGGCCGACAAGTTCGATGCCCTGTGGGACCGCGTCGAGGCGTTCAACAACGCCCAGGATCACTTCGTTTCCTACGTTCACGTAGGGGCTGCCGCCGAGCACTACCTGCCGGTGAAGATGACCACCCAGACCGCCTGGCAGAACCTGTTCGGCCGTTGCCTGTTCATCAACCCTGAGCAGTTCAACCCGGCAGGCCGCGACCAGTGGCAGGTCCTCAACGTTGCCAACTTCGAGTGCGTGCCTGAGCGTGACGGCACCAACTCCGACGGTTGCGTCATCATCAACTTCGCCGCCAAGAAAGTGCTGATCGCGGGCATGCGTTATGCCGGCGAAATGAAGAAAGCCATGTTCTCGGTGCAGAACTTCCTGCTGCCGGCTGCCGACGTGCTGCCAATGCACTGCGCTGCCAACATCGGTGAAGAAGGCGACGTCACCCTGTTCTTCGGCCTGTCCGGCACCGGCAAGACCACCCTGTCGGCTGACGAGAGCCGTTACCTGATCGGTGACGACGAGCACGGTTGGGGCGAAGGCGTTGTCTTCAACATGGAAGGCGGCTGCTACGCCAAGTGCATCGACCTGTCCGAGAAGAACGAGCCGGTCATCTGGAAAGCCATCAAGCATGGCGCCGTGCTGGAAAACGTCGTCCTGGACGGCAACAAGCACGCCGACTACGCCGATGTCAGCCTGACCCAGAACAGCCGCGCCGCCTACCCGCTGGAGCACGTCGCCAAGCGCGCCGAAGCCAACCTGGGTGGCGAGCCTAACGCAGTCATCTTCCTGACCTGCGACCTGACCGGTGTTCTGCCGCCAGTTTCGATCCTGAACAACGAGCAGGCGGCCTACCACTTCCTGTCGGGCTACACCGCGCTGGTCGGTTCCACCGAAATGGGTTCGGGCGGCGGCATCAAGTCGACCTTCTCCACCTGCTTCGGCGCACCGTTCTTCCCGCGCCCGGCTGGCGAATACGCCGAGCTGCTGATCAAGCGTATCAACGCCTTCGGCTCCAAGGTCTACCTGGTCAACACTGGCTGGACCGGTGGTGGCTATGGCGTCGGCAAGCGTTTCAGCATCCCGACCACCCGTGGCGTGATTGCTGCCATCCAGAGCGGCGCCCTGGTAGGTACCGAGACCGAGCACCTGGACATCATCAACCTGGACGTGCCTAAGGCCGTTCCGGGCGTCGAGACCGAGCTGCTCAACCCGCGCAACACCTGGGCTGACAAAGCTGCCTACGACGAAGCTGCAAAAGGCCTGGCCAAGCTGTTCACTGAAAACTTCAAGAAGTTCGAAGTGTCCGACGCCATCAAGGCTGCTGGCCCACAGCTGTAAGCTGTCGCCGGTTGCAACGAGAAAGCCGCCCCCAAGGGGCGGCTTTTGTGTTTCAGGGCCATTGCTGCCTTGCATGCAGGATGCGGATGATTTCCACGGCTTCCCTTGTAATCCGATAGACCATCACGTAGTTGGGGTGGATGATGATTTCCCGGGTCCCCGGATAGCGCCCGGGTTTGTACATGGAAGGAGTCTGCGCAGCGAGCCTGGCTTTTTCGGCAAATTTTTCGTCTAGTGAAATGGCGGCAGCGGGATTGTCCTGGGCTATATGGTCCATAATGCGAAAGCGATCATTGCGGGCCATCTCACGCCAAGCCAGGCGCATCAGCGGACTCTGGCTTTGAGTTCGCTGCGGCGAGCCGCGAACAGCAGCTCTGCTTCTTCATCCTCCATCGCGGGCGACGAATCATTCAGGCTTGCTTCGACTTGTTCTGCGAACCACGCCTCGTAAGCGGCTGCTTCATGAGCCCGCTTCAACGCTTGAGCGCGATCAGGACGTTGGTAAGTGCTCATCAGGCCAGGGTCAAAGGCTGAGGTGTCCACCTCGAAATGGTCGATGCCCATCTCACGCAGGTAGATGACCAAGGTTTCAAACTTTTTGAAAAGCCTTACATTGCCGCTACGTTGGGCAATCAGCAGGTGCTCTTGCTGATTGATATCGACCTGGATGGCCCAGCCACCTGGCTGGCCGACGATGTGCGTAGCGTTGATTCGGCCTGATTCCACCAGTCGGCTCAAGTTGGCATGATCTAATTGATGAGTTGGCATCGGTGTCTTTCTCAGTTTCATCAGATACACCATGGTATGCAATCTATAGTTGATTGCGACTATAGTCCTTCCTGTCTTGGTGTGGGAAGCTTCCTCACGGTGTAACCAATTGTGGATATCTCATGACCGAATCCCCTCAGCGCAGCGCGTTCTCCCACTTCCACCCCATCCTCACCCGCCCCCAAGACAACGACCATAACGGCCACATTGCCGGTGCCACAGTGCATGGTTTCTTCGAAACCGCCATCCAGGCCTTTCTGGTCGAGCAAGCTGAATTCGACCTGCGTGAAGGTGAGCTGGCGGCGTTCGTGGTCAGTTCGGCAGCAGACTTTTTCGCGCTGCCGGGCTTTCCGGACGTTCTAGAGGTGGGTCTGGGCGTAACTCGCCTTGCAGGCAGCACGGTGGAGTACCGGCTGGCGCTGTATCGCCCGGGGGAGGCCGATGCTTGTGCGGCAGGGACCGTGGTGCAGGTGTTCATCGAGCGAGCCAGCGGCCGGCCGGTACCGCTGCCGGCGGCGCTGCAAGTCATTTTGTCGGGCCTGCAGCTCGGTTCGCAGGCATGAAAAAGCCCCGCTGGTGAGGGCGGGGCTTTTGCTGCCTGAGGATGGTCTCAGGTATCAGTCGCGCCAGTGACGCTTGTGCTTGCGGTGGCCGTAGTGGCGGCCACGGTCGTAATGACGGCGGTCGTCGTAGCCGCGACGGTAGCGGCGGTCGTCGTGACGGTCGTCATCATCGCCTTGTTGCCCAGGTAGTTACCGAGCGCGCCACCGGCGCCGCCGCCTGCGGCTGCACCAATGTAGCTGCCGGTGGTACCACCCACCGAGCGACCGACCACGTTACCGCCTGCAGCGCCCAGTGCGCCGCCGATAGCGGCCTCACCACGCTGGCGCTTGTCGGCACCTAGGGCACCACCGGCCGCACCGCCCAGGCCGGCACCAATGGCGCCGCCAGTGCTACCACCGATGGAGTTGCCCACTACGGAGCCGAGTACCCCACCCAATGCGCCGCCAATGCCGGCCTCGGTATTGCCACCGGCCATGGCAACGCCGCTGAGCAAGCTGAAAGACAACAACAGAATCGAGGAGTACTTCTTCATCAAGAGAGCCTCATAAGGATGACGAGGGCGAATTTGCAGTTCCTTGAGGCGGCTGGCAACGAAAATCCGACGAGTAGCACGAGTTGTACACAATTCTCTAAGTTACTGTTTTCACGATGAAACTTTATCGATTTTCGTGTGTCTGAGGTAATTGTGACAAAGCCCTGAACCCCTGTGGAACAGGGCTTTTTTCGTTTTTACCCGTACGGTTCGATTACACGATTCGCCCGTCGTCGCGCGCCCGCTCCAACTTGATGGCGACGAACTTGGAGGTCGGTGTATGGCTGCCCTCACCGATGCTTTCCAACGGGATCAGCGGATTCACTTCCGGGTAGTACGCCGCCGCCTGCCCAGCCGGGATATCGAAAGCCAGCAGGGTGAAGCCCTGTACACGGCGCACATGCGAATCGCCCCACAACGAGACGATGTCGACCTTCTGCCCTGGCTGGAAGCCCAGGCGGATGATGTCGGCCTCGTTGACGAACAGCACGTCACGCTGGCCGCGCACGCCACGGTAGCGGTCGTCCAGGCCATAGATGGTGGTGTTGTACTGATCGTGCGAGCGCATGGACTGCATGATCAGGTCCGGTACCTGGCCGCTGGCGCGAACCCGCTGGTCGAGCAGGGTGTCCGGCAGCAGGTTGGCCTTGAAATTGGCGCGGCCGTTGGTGGTCTTCCACTGGCGGCTGGCTGCACTGTTGCCCAGGTAGAAGCCCCCTGGGTGGCTCAGGCGCTGGTTGAAGTCGGCAAAGCCTGCAATCGTGTCGCCGATCAAGTCCCGGATACGGTTGTAGTCGGCCACAAGCCAGTGCCAGTCGACCGGGTTTTTGCCAAGTGTGGCAGCGGCGATGCCGGCAACCACTGCCGGCTCGGAGCGCATCTGGGTCGATAGCGGCTTGAGCTGGCCGTTGGAGGCATGGACCATGCTGAAAGAGTCCTCAACGGTGACCGCCTGCGGCCCGTCGGCCTGCAGGTCGATATCGGTGCGGCCCAGGCACGGCAGAATCAGCGCCTGTTTGCCGTGGATCAGGTGGCTGCGGTTGAGCTTGGTGCTGATGTGCACGGTCAGCGCGCAGTTGCGCAGGGCCTGGGCGGTACGCTCGGTATCCGGGGTGGCCTGGGCGAAGTTGCCACCCAGCCCGATGAACACCTTGGCGCGGCCGTCGAGCATGGCGTGGATCGCTTCGACGGTGTTGTGGCCATTGTGCCGCGGTACCGGGAAATTGAAGCGTTTTTCGATGGCATCGAGCAGCGCCACCGGCGGGCGTTCATTGATACCCATGGTGCGGTCGCCCTGCACGTTGCTGTGGCCGCGTACCGGGCACAGCCCTGCGCCAGGCACTCCGATGTTGCCGCGCAGCATCTGCAGGTTGACGATTTCCTGAATGGTCGGCACCGAGTGGCGGTGCTGGGTGATGCCCATCGCCCAGCACATGATCACCCGTTTGCCACGGCAGTACATGCGTGCAGCCAGCTCGATGTCAGCAAGCTCAAGGCCCGACTGCTCCTGAATGTGCGCCCACGAGGTGGCGTCCACTGCAGCCAGGTACTCATCGACACCGTGACCATGCTCGGCGATGAATACGTGATCGAATACCGCCGGCTCGCCTTTGGCCTGCGCCTCACGCTCCCACTGCAGCAGGAATTTGGCCATGCCGCGCAACAGCGCCATGTCGCCGCCCAAGGCCGGGCGGAAGAACGCCGTGTTGGTCGGCCGGTCGCTGTTGGTCAGCATTTCCAGCGGGTTCTGCGGGTGCTGGAAGCGCTCCAGGCCGCGCTCCTTTAGCGGGTTGATGCACACCACCTGGGCGCCACGCTTTACGGCATCGCGTAGCGGGTCGAGCATGCGGGGGTGGTTGGTGCCGGGGTTCTGGCCCCAGACGAAGATCGCATCGGCGTGCTCGAAATCATCGAAGGTGACAGTGCCCTTGCCCACACCGATGCTTTGCCCCAAGGCTACGCCGCTAGCCTCGTGGCACATGTTCGAACAGTCGGGGAAGTTGTTGGTGCCGTATGCACGCACGAACAGCTGGTACAGGAACGCCGCTTCGTTGCTGGCCCGCCCGGAGGTATAGAACTCGGCCTGATCGGGGCTTGCCAGGTTGTTCAGCTCTCGGGCGATCAGGGCAAAGGCTGCCTCCCAGGCGATCGGCTGATAGCGGTCGCTGGCCGGGTCGTAGACCATCGGTTCGGTCAGGCGGCCTTGGTATTCCAGCCAGTAGTCGCTCTGCTCAAGCAGCGCGCTGACGCTGTAGCGGGCGAAGAAGGCCGCATCGACTCGGCGCTTGGTGGCTTCCCAGTTGACGGCCTTGGCGCCGTTCTCGCAAAACTTGACCATGCCGCTTTCGGGCGAGTCGCCCCAGGCGCAACCGGGGCAGTCGAAGCCGCCATTCTGGTTGGTCTTGAGCAGGGCGCGAAGATTCTTCAACGCATTGTCGCTGCCGACCCAGGCCTTGGCCACGCTGCGCAAGGCGCCCCAGCCACCGGCGGGGCCGTGGTAGGGCTTGTAGCGTGGTGGGGAGGCTGGGGCGTTGTCTGGAAGAGGCTGGTACGAGGTCACGGCTATTACGACTCCGCCGCTGGGCTATAGACCCGCGGTGCACTGTGTTTGGGCAGATGAATGAGGTTGAGGTTGTGCTTGCGCGCCCATTGCAGGGCAAGCCCGGTAGGGGCCGAGAGGCTGACCAAGGTCTGGATGCCGGCACGCAGGACTTTCTGGATCAGCTCCAGGCTGCAGCGGCTGGTGACGATCGCCAGGCCGCCTTCGGTGGCGATGCCCTGGCGCAGCAGGGCGCCGATCAGCTTATCCAGGGCGTTGTGGCGGCCGATGTCTTCGCGGCCGAGCAGCAGTTCGCCCTGGGCGTTCATGAACAATGCCGCATGCACGGCACCACAGTGCTGGCCCAGAGGCTGGAAGGCATCGATACGCTCACGCAGGCCCACCAGCCACTGCGCCGGTGGCAATGGCGCGCCAGGCAGCTCGGCCAGCTCCGGCAGCGCCTGCTCCAGGGCTTCGACGCCACACAGGCCGCAACCGCTGGTGCCGGCCAGTTGGCGGCGCTGGTTTTTCAGGTTCCAGAATGCGCGGCTGGAAATCTCCAGGTCGGCGTACAACGCCGAGCCGCTGCCGGAGAGCTTCAGGTCGTAGATGTCCGCGGTACCTTCGACAATGCCGCTGCCAACGCTGAAGCCGACCGCAAAGTCTTCAAGATCGGTGGGGCTGACCAGCATCACGGCCTGGTTGAGGCCGTTGTAGACGATGGCCAGGGCGACTTCTTCGGCCAGCGGCGTGCTGGCGCGCGCAGCGTCGTCGAGCTGGACGTAATCGTAGGTGTTGCTGGCGGCAGGTAATGCCAGAGGCGTCGAGGCCGCGCAGACCGGAGGCTTGCTGTTCATCGGGGCTGGTTGTTCATCGGTGCTGACTACCGGCGGCTTTTTGATAGCACCAGCCTAGGCCTGTGGGCCGGTCACGTCTAATCGCTAGGGTCTATGCCTTGATAGACCGCGTCGATTGGTCGCAGTGGGGCGGGGTAGGAAATCCTGGCCTAGACTCGTGTTTCCGAGGTTATCGTCAACATGGAGAACGCAATGAGCCTTTTCAGTTTCGTGAAGGAAGCCGGCGAGAAGTTGATCGACCTGCTGACCCCAGGCAATGCCAATGCCGAGGAGCAGTTGAAGAAACACGTGGAGAGTGTCGGCCTGGGCAACCCGAACATCACCGCTACGGTCGAGGGTGACAAGATCATCCTCAAGGGCGAGGTGGCCAGCCAGGAGGAGAAGGAGAAAATCATCCTCGCGGCCGGCAACATAAGTGGTGTGGCCAGCGTTGATGATCAGATCACTGTAACAGGGCCGGTGGTTCAGGCTGCGCGGTTCGTAACCGTGAAAAAGGGTGACACGCTGTCAGCCATTGCCGTGGTCGTGTATGGCAACGCCGGCCAGTACAACAAGATCTTCGAAGCCAACAAGCCGATGCTCAAGCACCCGGACAACATCTATCCGGGGCAGGTGCTGCGGATTCCGGACTGACAGATTTCTATCGTTTGCTCCGGCCAATCGCCGGCAAGCCGGCCCCCACAGGACAACCACAGCTCTGAATAGGTGTGGAGTACCTGTGGTAGCCGGCTTGCCGGCGATCTGGCCTTAAAGGCCTACCAGCAACTCCCGGTAATCCTCGACTGCCGCAAACTCCTGGGTATCGCGCGGCGCCGCCTGGCTATCGGGCTGGCGCACGGCCAGCAAATGCCCCACGCCAAACCGCCGGGCACTGCGCAGAATGGCCAAGGTGTCGTCGATGAACAGGCTGCGCCCAGGCTCGAACCCGATATCAGCCTGCAACGCATCCCAGAACTGCGGGCTCTCTTTCGGGTAGCCGTAATCATGCGAACTGATCAGCCGCTCGAAATACGGCGCCAGCTCCACCCGCTCCAGCTTCAACGACAGCGAATCGCGGTGCGCATTGGTGATCATGACCACGCGCTTGCCGGCCTGGCGGATCGCTGCCAGGAAGGTATCGGCGTCTGGGCGCAGGGCGATCAGGTCGGCGATCTCGCGCTTGAGTTCGCGGATCGGCAAGTTCAGCTCGCGGCTCCAGAAGTCCAGGCAGTACCAGTTGAGCGTGCCGGCATTGCGTTCGAACAGCGGCTGCAGCTCCATTTCGGCCATCGCCCGGCTTACGCCGTGCACCTGGGCGTAGCGCTGGGGCAGGTGCTCCAGCCAGAAGCGGTTGTCGTAGTGCAAATCGAGCAGCGTGCCGTCCATGTCCAGCAGGACAGTATCGATGGCAGACCAGGGAAGAACAGGCATGGGAAACTCTCGTTCAGTCGGCAAGCCACGGTATAGTAACCCGTTCACGCCAAGGAGCCGCCCCATGCGCCAGAAACCCACCGTTCTCAGCCGCGAGATCGTCGCCAGCAGCCGCTTGTTCCGCGTCGAGGCCGTGCAGTTGCGTTTCAGCAACGGCAACGAGCGTACCTACGAGCGCCTGGTCGGGCGCGGCAATGGATACGGCGCCGTCATGATCGTGGCCATGCTCGATGCCGAACACGCGGTGCTGGTGGAGGAGTATTGCGGTGGTACAGATGAATACGAACTGTCCCTGCCCAAAGGCCTGATCGAACCGGGCGAGGATGTGCTGGCAGCGGCTGACCGGGAGCTCAAGGAAGAAGCCGGCTTTGGCGCGCGTCAGCTGGAACACCTGACCGAGCTGTCGCTGTCCCCCGGCTACATGAGCCAGAAGATCCAGGTGGTGCTGGCCACCGACCTTTACGAAGAGCGGCTGGAGGGCGACGAGCCGGAGCCGATGCGGGTGGACAAGGTCAACCTTCGCGAACTCTCGGCGCTGGCCATGCACCCCCAGTTCAGCGAGGGGCGGGCGCTGGCGGCGTTGTACCTGGCGCGTGACTTGCTGATTCAGCGGGGGCTGCTCGACGTATGAACGACCAGCAACTGATGCATGAAGTGGTGAAACTGGTCGGCTTGGCAGGGCAGGCGATCCTGCCGTTCTGGCGCGCCGACGTGGCGGTGACCAACAAGGCGGATGATTCGCCGGTGACCGCCGCCGACCTGGCCGCACACCGGGTTATCGCCGACGGCCTGCAGGCGCTGGCGCCGCAGATCCCTGTGCTGTCCGAGGAAGACTGCAATATCCCGTTGGCCGAGCGCCAAGGCTGGCAGCGCTGGTGGCTGGTCGACCCTTTGGACGGTACCAAGGAGTTCATCGCGGGCAGCGAAGAGTTCACCGTCAATATCGCGCTGATCGAAAACGGCGAAGTTGTGTTTGGCGTGGTTTCTATGCCGACCAGCGGCCGCTGCTATTTCGGTGGCCAAGGCCTGGGCGCCTGGCGGGCAGAGGCAGGCGGCGAGCCGCAACCGGTCCACGTCCGTAACGCGCCACCTGCCGATGGTCGTTTCACCGTGGTGGCCAGCCGTCGCCATTCCAGCCCACAGCAGGAAGCGTTGCTGTCTGGGCTCGGCGCTGCTGTCGGTGAGCTGGAGCTGGCCAATATCGGCAGCTCGCTCAAGTTCTGCCTGCTGGCCGAAGGCAGCGCCGACTGCTACCCGCGCCTGGCGCCGACCTCGCAGTGGGACACCGCTGCGGCGCAAGGCGTGCTGGAGGGGGCAGGCGGCGAAGTGGTCGGCGTGGACGGCCAGCCGTTCCGCTACCCGCCACGCGAATCCCTGCTCAACCCCTTCTTCCTCGCCTTGCCCGCGGCTGCCAGCTGGCGTCAGGCGCTGATCCAGCTCGCCTCAGCGATGTAACACATACTGCCCGCTGAACCTTACGGCGGGCTCGTCGCTGCCAGCATTGCAAACCGTGGTGTCCAGCGTCAGCCGCGCACGGCCGCGGCGCTGATACATCGCAATGAAGCGCCCCCAGGTTTTTTCGTCCGGTGCGGCGCAGCGCGCCACTGCCGTGCCGGTGACCGGTAGCGGATAGCTGATCTGGCCTTCCTGAATGACGATATGCCCGTCGTCGATGCCCAGCTCGCGCAGGCGCAGGTGCAACCAGCCCCAGCCCACCAGCACGGCGGCGCAGTACAGGCTGCCGCCGAACATGGTGCTTTTGTGGTTGACGTTGGCGGCCAGCGGCAGCTGCAGGCGCAGGCTCTGGCCTTGCCAATCGATGACCTGCAGGCCCATTTCACGGGTCAGGGGAATGTCGCTGTGCAGGACGCCCTGCAGGTACTGGCTGTCGCTGTTCATGGGCGGTTGTCCTCGTGGTCGTCAGGCCCGCTGTGGCCACCGTCAAAACTGAGGCCGTGCTTGCGCAGCTTGTCATGCAAGGTTTTGCGCGGGATACCGAGTGCCTCGGCCAGGCTGCGCATGGAGCTGTGCGGCTGGCCCAGTTCGGCGGCAATCAACGAACGCTCGAACTGCTCTACCTGTTCGCTGAGGTTGCCCAGCTGAAGCGGGGCTGTGGGTGCTGGGGCCGCGGGAGCCTGGTTATCGAGCGCCAGCTCCAGGCCAAGGGCGAAACGCTCGGCGGCGTTTTGCAGTTCGCGCACATTGCCTGGCCAGGCATGGCGCAGCAGCATGGCCCGGTGCGCCGGCTGCAGGGTTTGCGGTGGCAGGCCGTGACGTTGGCTGGCGGTATCGGCGAAATGCTGGAACAGCACCAGGATGTCATCCCCTCGCTCGCGCAGCGGCGGGATGCGCAGCGGTGCCACGTTCAGGCGGTAGTAAAGGTCGGCACGGAAGCGGCCTTGGTCGGCGGACTGGCGCAGGTCCTCCTTGGTTGCGGCAATGATGCGGATGTCCAGCGGGATCAGCTGGTTGCCGCCCAGGCGCTCGACTACTCGCTCCTGCAGCAGGCGCAGCAACTTCACCTGCACGTCCAGGCTCATGCTTTCGATTTCGTCGAGGAACAGCGTGCCGCCATTGGCGAACTCGAACTTGCCGATGCGGCGCTTCTGCGCGCCGGTGAAAGCGCCGGGCTCATGGCCGAACAGCTCGCTTTCGACCACCGACTCGGCCAGTGCGCCGGCATTGATGGCCACGAATGGCCCATCGCGGCGGCTGGACAGATCGTGCAGGGCGCGGGCCACCACCTCCTTGCCAGCGCCGGTTTCGCCGAGGATGAGCACGTCGGCGCGGGTACCGGCCAGGGCACCGATCTGTTCGCGCAGGCGCTGCATGGCGGGCGAATGGCCGACCAGGCGGGTGGCCAGTTGCTGGCGGTCGCTCAAGGCCAGGCGCAGGCTGCGGTTGTCGAGCACCAGCCGGCGCAGGGCCAGCGCGCGGCGCACGCTGTCGAGCAGGGCTTCACTGGCAAAGGGCTTTTCAAGGAAGTCGTAGGCGCCAGCGCGCATGGCCTGCACCGCCAGGGGCACATCGCCGTGGCCGGTGATCAGCAGCACTGGCAGTTCGTTGTCACGCCCGTGCAATTGTTCGAGCAGTTGCAAGCCATCGATGCCGGGCATGCGGATGTCGCTGACGACCACGCCAGGCCAGTCGGGCTCCAGGCGCTCGGCCAGGCCTTGGGCGTCGGCCAGGGCAACCACCTTGAGCCCCGCCAGGTCGAGGGTTTGGCTCAAGGCCTGGCGCAGGTGTGGGTCGTCGTCGACCAGCAGCACCTGGGCCTGGCTGTCGATCTGTATCTCGGGGGTCATGCCGAGGGGTCCTCCGATGGTTGCAGGTTGGCGCCGGGCGCTGCCACACGCATTTGCAGGGTGAGCAGGGCGCCGCCTTCCGGGTGGTTGGCCAGCAGCAGTTCACCGCCCAGGGCACGCATCAGGCTTTCGCAGATGGCCAGGCCCAAGCCCAGGCCCTGGGTGCGGGTCTTGGTGGTGAAGAACGGCTCCTTGGCGTGCTCAAGGGCCTGCCGGCTGAAGCCCGGGCCATTGTCGCGGATGAACAGGTAGACGTAGTCATCGCGTTTTTCGGCACTCAGCCACAGCCGGCGCGGGTTGGCTTTTTCAGTCAGGGCATCGAGGGCGTTGGCCAGCAGGTTACCGAGCACCTGGCGCAGGCGTGTCTCCCCGGCCTGCACCCACAAGGTGGCATCAGGCAGGTCACGGATCAGCTCAACGGCCATCGCTCGGCGACGTTTGGCCAGCAGAGCCAGGGCGTCGTCCAGCGCCGGCTGCAGGGCCACGCTTTCCGGCGCATGGCGGTCCCGCCGGGCGAAGGCCCGCAGGTGAGCGATGATCGAGGCCATGCGCCCGGTCAGTTCGCCGATCAGCTTGAGGTTGCCGCGGGCATCTTCAGTGCGCTGGTGATCGAGCAGGATCTCGGCGTTTTCCGCGTAACTGCGGATGGCTGCCAAGGGCTGGTTGAGTTCGTGGCTGATGCTCGCCGACATGGTGCCGAGCACCGACAGCTTGCCCGCTTGCACCAGCTCGTCCTGTGCGCGCACCAGCTCCTGCTGGGCATTCTCGCGCTCCAGTACCGCGCTTTTCAGGCGGTTGTTGAGGCCTTCCAGGTCGGCGGTGCGCTGGGCCACACGATTTTCCAGCTCCTGGCGGCCCCGGGCTTCGAAGTCGATGCGGTCGATATAGTGCCGGCGGCGTTGCATCACCAGGCCGGCCAGCAGCATCAGCACCAGCAGTGTGCCGCCACCGATGGCCATGACGGTTTGCACCGAGCGGTCGACCAATATGCGCGGTGCGAGGATGCTGACCTGCCAGCCGGTCTCCTTGATGTCACGCGTCTGGGCCAGCCAGGCGTCCTGGTTGAGCACCAGCGGCTGTGGCGCCTGGGTCGGGTAGGGCTGGATGGCGATGATTGCCTGGCGCTCGGCCTCGGTCAGCTCGCGCGTGGCGCGAAAGCGCCAGTCGGGCCGCGAGGTGAGGATCACCACACCGTTGTGGTCGGTTAGCAACAGTTGCTCAGGCGTATTGCCCCAGAGTGTCTCGGTGTGGTCCAGGTCGACCTTGACCACCAATACCCCGACGATGCGTTCACGGTCATGGACTGCTGCGGCAAAAAAATAGCCGCGCTTGGCCGATGTGGTGCCTTGGCCGAAGAAGCGCCCAAGTTGCCCGGCCATGGCCTCGTTGAAGTACGGGCGGAAGGCGAAATTACGGCCAACGAAGCTGTCGCGCTTGTCCCAGTTGGAGGCGGCCAGGGTATTGCCGCTGACGTCCATCAGGTACATCACCTCGGCACCGGTCTGGTGGGCGATGTCTTTGAGCAGGCGGTTGGCGTTGGTTACCGCTTCGAGCTTGAACGGGTCGGCCAGTACGCCGCGCAGCGCCGGCAATTCGCCAAGAATTTGCGGCAGGGTCTCGTAGCGGTGCAGGGTGCCGAGCAGGTTGGCGACGTACAGGTCCAGGGTCTGGCGATTCTGCGACGCCAGTTCGTCCTGATAATAGCGTTCGGCAAGGTGATGCAGCGGCCACAGCAAAGGGGCCAGGCACAGGGCCAACAGGGCCAGGCTGCGCCAGCGGGGACGGCGTGGGTGCGTGGGTTTTGCAATCATCGCGTAAATGCGCCAGAAGGGTCTGGCGCAATTATGCGCTACTTGAGGCAGTCGATCAGCGCCTGCTGCCAGTGCGGTAGCGTTACGTCCCATTCGCGGGCCAGGCGTGAGCAGTCCAGGCGCGAGTTGGCCGGCCGGCGCGCGGGCGTAGGGTATTCGCTGGAGGGTATCGGCAGCAGCTCGGCGCAGGGCAGGCCACGGGCCTTGAGCTGCTCGCCGATGGCCTGGGCAAAGCCGAACCACGAGGTCTGGCCCTGGGCTGTCAGGTGATAGGTGCCCCAGGCACCGGCCCTGCCGGCCTGCCAGCGCTCGATCAGCGCGCGGGTGCTGATGGCGATGGTCGAGGCCCAGGTTGGCGCGCCGATCTGGTCGTTGACCACTCGCAGTTGCGGTTTCTCCTGCAGCAGGCGTTGCATGGTCAGCAGGAAGTTGCGCCCGTGCAGCGAGTACACCCAGCTGGTACGCAGAATCAGGTGTGCGCCGCCCACGGCAGCGATAGCCTGCTCACCGGCAAGCTTGCTGCGCCCGTAGACACCGAGCGGGTTGGGTACATCCTGCTCGGTGTATGGCGCGGCCTTTTCCCCGTCGAACACGTAGTCGGTGGAGTAGTGAATCAGCGGTGCGCCAAGGCGCAGCGCTTCTTCGGCAAGCACGCCAGGGGCTTGGGCATTGATCGCAAAGGCGGTGTCCGGCTCGCTTTCGGCCTGGTCCACTGCGGTGTAGGCGGCAGCGTTGATGATCAGCTCGGGGGCAAGCTGGCGCAGCGGTTCGCGCAAGGCCTCGGGCTGTGCCAGGTCCAATTGGTCGCGGCCCAGCAGGTGTACCTCGCCCAGGCCGGCCAACTGCGTTTTCAGCGCTTGGGCGACCTGGCCATTGTGGCCACACACGAGCACCCTCATGGGAACAGGTCCGCGTCAGCCAGCAGCGCGCCGGCCTGGTCCTTGGCCGATAGCAGCGGTGCTTCCACGCCCCAGTCGATGGCCAGCTGTGGATCATCCCAGCGGATGCAGCGCTCGGCGGCGGGGTTGTAGTAGTCGGTGGTCTTGTACAGGAAGTCAGCCGATTCGCTCAACACCAAAAAACCATGGGCGAACCCTGGCGGGATCCAGAACTGGCGGTGGTCTTCGGCGCACAGGCGGGTGGCTACCCAGCGGCCGAATGTGGGTGAGCTACGGCGGATGTCCACGGCCACATCCAGCACTTCGCCCTGAACAACCCGCACCAGTTTCCCCTGGGGGTTATCGATCTGGTAGTGCAGGCCGCGGAGCACGCCGCGCTGTGAGCGGGAGTGGTTGTCCTGGACGAAATGGGCGTCAAAGCCTGTCAGCCTGGCAAACTCGCGGGCATTGAAGCTTTCGAAGAAAAAGCCGCGGCTGTCACCGAAGAGCTTGGGCTCGATGATCAGTACGTCGGGTATGTCTGTAGCGATTATGTTCATGGCAATTTTCTGACCAGTGTACTCAGGGGTGGACCGTACCGGCCTCGTTCAATGTAGCCGCCTTGGCGCTTTGCAGCCCGGATTGCCATCATGACCGAGCGTGGACGCACGATCATCATTTCATCATTGCCACTTGTGTATCGGCCTTGGCAGTGGCGAGATAAGCGAAAAGTAAAAGAGGTTCCATCTTCATGCCCCTCAGCACCCTGATCCAGCGTTCCAGCCTGCCAAGCCCTTCGCTCAGCGAAGCCCAGGCGCATGCCTTGCTTCAGGCGCATTACGACCTGGCCGGCAGCCTGACTACGCTGGGCAGCCAGCAAGACCTGAACTTGCGTCTGGATACGGGGCAGGAGCGGTTTGTGCTCAAGGTTTGCCACGGCAATTATGCCCAGATGGAACTGGAGGCGCAGCATGCGGCGCTGGCTTACCTGCGCGGGCAAGGGTTGCCGGTACCTGTCGTACGCCCGGCACGCGACGGCCAGTCGCTGTTGGCACTGAACATCGATGGCCAACCGCTGCGCGCCCGTCTGCTCGATTATATAGAAGGGCAGCCGCTGACCCGCCTCAAGCACATGCAGCCTCGCCTGATGGCCGAACTGGGCGCGCTGTGCGCCCGGGTCGACAAAGCCTTGGCCGATTTCGACCACCCAGGCCTGGTGCGCACCCTGCAATGGGACCCGCAGCACGCCCAGGCGCTGATCGAGCATTTGTTGCCAGTACTGCAGGATGCCGGGCAGCGCTCCCGCCTGGAGCAGGCCACCCGCCTGGCCGCCGCGCACCTGGCACCGTTGGTCGACGACCTGCCGAGCCAGGCCGTGCACCTGGACATCACCGATGACAATGCCGTCTGGGCCCGCGATGAGCAGCGCCAGTGGCAGCTGCAGGGCATCATCGATTTCGGTGACCTGGTGCGTACCTGGCGCATCGCCGACTTGTCGGTGACCTGCGCGGCCTTGCTGCACCATGCCGAAGGCGACCCGCTGCGCATCCTGCCGGCCGTGCGCGCCTACCAGGCCCTCAACCCGCTGAGCGAAACCGAGTTGCGCGCCCTGTGGCCGCTTGTGCTCAACCGCGCTGCCGTGCTGGTGCTCAGCAGTGAGCAACAACTGGCCGTGGACCCCGGCAACCAGTACACCCGTGACAACATCGCCCATGAGTGGGAGATCTTCGATACCGCTACCGCCGTGCCATTCGCGCTGATGGAAGCGGCCATTCTGCAGGCCGCCGGCATCGAACCGAGCCGACCGGACCTGGCCGATTGCGCCCTGTTGCTGCCAGACCTCGCCCGTGAGGCGGTCACGCGCGTCGACCTGGGCGTGCTGAGCCCCCTCTGCGAGGCCGGTAACTGGGAGCAGCCCGGCTTCGATCAGCGTCAGCTGACGGCCCAGCCCGCGCCTGCTTGCAGCCTGCATGGCCAGTATCGCCTGTCGCAAACCCACATCGACCGCCCTGATGAGCCGGCCACCTGCGCCCTGGGCGTCGAACTGCACGTGCCTAACGGCAGTGCGGTACAGGCCCCGCAAGCCGGGACCTGGCAGCGCCATGGCGATGGCCGTGGCTGCTTGCGCACGGCACAGTGGGCCTTGTGGCTCAGTGGCCTGGAAGATACCCCCGCAGATGGCCAGGCCGTGGCCAAGGGGCAGGCGCTGGGCAACAGCTGTGGTTTTCTCAGCGTGCAACTGTGCCTGGACGCCAGCATCCAGCCGCCACTGTTCGCTGCACCTTCCCAGGCTGCCGCCTGGCTGGCGCTGTGCCCCTCGCCTGCAGCTTTGCTGGGTTTCGACTGCGATGCCGAGCCGCTGGCCGACCCCCAGGCATTGCTGGCCCGCCGCGACGCCAGCTTTGCCCGCTCGCAGAAGCACTACTATGCACAGCCACCACACATCGAGCGCGGCTGGCGCAACTACCTGATCGACATGCAAGGCCGCTCCTACCTCGACATGCTCAACAACGTCGCGGTACTCGGCCATGGTCACCCTCGCATGGTGGCCGAGTCGGCACGGCAGTGGTCGTTGCTCAATACCAACTCGCGCTTCCATTACGCGGCCATTGCCGAGTTTTCTGAACGCCTGCTCAAGTTGGCGCCGGCGGGCTTTGACCGAGTGTTTCTGGTCAATAGTGGTACCGAGGCCAACGACCTGGCCATTCGCCTGGCCTGGGCCTACAGCGGCGGTCGCGACCTGCTCAGCGTGCTGGAGGCCTACCATGGCTGGTCGGTGGCGACCGATGCCATTTCCACCTCCATTGCCGACAACCCGCAAGCCCTGGAAACCCGGCCCGACTGGGTGCACCCGGTCGAGGCGCCGAATACCTTCCGTGGCCGCTACCGTGGCGCAGACAGTGCCGGTGACTATCTACGCGACGTCGATGCCAAGCTCGCCGACCTCGATGCCCGTGGCCGTCAGCTGGCCGGCATGATCTGCGAGCCGGTTTATGGCAACGCCGGTGGCATCTCGCTGCCTGCGGGTTACCTGAAAGAGGCGTATGCCAAGGTCCGTGCCCGCGGCGGTGTGTGCATCGCCGATGAAGTGCAGGTGGGCTATGGCCGTCTGGGTGAGTACTTCTGGGGCTTCGAGGAGCAGGGTGTGGTGCCCGACATCATCACCATGGCCAAGGGTATGGGCAACGGCCAGCCACTGGGGGCGGTGATTACCCGGCGCGAGATTGCCGAGGCGCTGGAGGCGCAGGGCTACTTCTTCTCCTCGGCTGGCGGCAGCCCGGTGAGTTGCCGTATCGGCATGGCGGTGCTGGACGTGATGGACGAGGAGGGGTTGTGGCAGAACACCCGTGAAACCGGGCGGTATTTCAAAGCGCGCCTGCAAGCGTTGGTCGATAAACATTCGCTTGCCGGTGCCACGCATGGTTCGGGGTTCTACCTGGGCCTGGAGCTGGTGCGTGACCGCCAGACGCTGGAGCCGGCTACCGAGGAAACCATGGTGCTGTGCGACCGCCTGCGTGACTTGGGGATCTTCATGCAGCCGACCGGCGACTACCTGAACATCCTCAAGATCAAGCCGCCGATGTGCACCACGCGCGCCAGCGTGGACTACTTTGTGAACAGTGTGGACCGCATCCTGTCCGAAGGGTTGTAAGCATCAGCGATGCCGCTCATGTCGATTGTTATCGGCCTGAGCGGCATTTTTATCTGCCGTTCAGCGTTTTCATCCTTTTAATGCCGATATATATCGGTTATAAAATCGGCATCCAAATTGACCATCGGCCTAGGGCCTTTGCAGAGGTTACCCATGAAAACCCTCAACTCCACCCCCCGCGCCGACGGTTTCCACATGCCCGCCGAATGGGCGCCGCAAAGCCAGGTGTGGATGGTCTGGCCCGAGCGTTCGGACAACTGGCGCCTGGGAGGCAAGCCTGCCCAGGCTGCCCACGTCACCCTGGCCAAGGCCATCGCCCGCTTCGAGCCGGTTACCGTTGCTGTTTCTGCCGGCCAGTACGAAAACGCCCGTCGGCAGCTCGACCTGCCCAACATCCGTGTGGTGGAAATCAGCAACGACGACGCCTGGGTGCGTGATACCGGCCCGACCTTCGTCATCAACGATTCGGGCGAAGTGCGCGGTGTGGATTGGGGCTTCAACGCCTGGGGCGGCTTTGACGGCGGCCTGTACGCGCCGTGGAACCGCGATGAGGAGTTGGCAGCCAAGGTGCTGGAGATGGAGCGTTGCCAGCGCTATCAGACCGAAGGCTTCGTGCTTGAGGGCGGCTCGATCCATGTGGATGGTGAGGGCACCCTGATCACTACCGAAGAATGCCTGCTCAACCGCAACCGCAACCCGCACCTGAACCGTGAGCAGATTGAAGAGATCCTGCGTGAGCACCTGGCGGTTGAGACCATCGTCTGGCTGCCCGATGGCCTGTACAACGACGAAACCGACGGCCACGTGGACAACTTCTGCTGTTACGTTAGCCCAGGCGAAGTGTTACTGGCCTGGACCGATGATTCCAACGACCCCAACTATGCGCGCTGCCATGCCGCCTATGAGGTGCTGAAAAACAGCCGCGATGCCAAAGGCCGCGAGTTTGTGGTGCACAAGATGCCCATTCCTGGCCCGCTGTTCGCCACTGAAGAAGAGTGCGCCGGCGTCGATCACGTGGTCGGTAGCCAGGAGCGAGACCCGTCGGTACGCCTGGCCGGGTCCTACGTGAACTTCCTGATCGTCAACGGCGGCATCATCGCGCCAAGCTTCAATGACCCGGCAGATGCCCAGGCCAGAGCCATTCTGGCCAAAGTCTTCCCGGACCACGAAGTGGTGATGATCCCCGGGCGTGAACTGCTGCTGGGGGGTGGCAACATCCACTGCCTGACTCAGCAGCAACCGGCGCCGGTCAAGCGCTGAAGCAACGCTGCAGAAAAAGCCCGTCGCCTGACGGGTTTTTTTTGGCCGCGACGTCCGGCATGTCGAAATGGCATATGTTTTGTATTGTTTTCAGGGAGTTAACTCAGCAGTACGGTCACTCCGTTCTGTAACAATCAAGACGTAGATTAGCCGCTCACGGGGTAAGGAGTACGTGTAGACATGAACACAGCAAGTGAGACGGCTTTGCGCCCATCGGCAGTAAATCACCAAGCGCTGAAAACCTTGGCACATTGGTTGAAACACCATGGAAGCAATCGGGTCAGGACGACCGACCCACGACGTTTGCTGGATGGCCGCTACCCGCAGGGCCTGATCAGCGATGCGGAGCTGGAAGCGCTGCTGGGCGTGTGGCACTGAACAGGGCAGGAGCCCGCACCACCCTTGAGAAACGCCACCGCATTTGCGGTGGCGTTTTCATTTCTGGGGGCCAAGGCCGGGCCTGTAACACTTAATCCCAGAATTGCCCTACGCGACAAAGCGATTTATCCAGCCAAAGACAAAATGCCCGCTGATAGCGCGAACATGCAAGGAAATGCCCTGTTCGATCGCATTATTTTGGTTATATCGACCTGCATTTCACGAGTTTTTGACATTTGTAATCGCACGCGGCTAGGATTCGGCCAACGCCTGCTGGCCATGACCTGGCCATGCTGCTGCACAAGGCCCGCCACACAACCACCGGCGGGCCTTTCAGTTCGGATCCGCATAGCGTCGAACCTACGAAGGGGCGTTGGTTCCTGGCGTCATATTGCAGAGCGTTTTTGATTACGAAATAAGGAAAACAAGATGTTGAAAACCAGGATCAGCCTGGTCGCTTTGGCGATGATCGCCGCGACCCAGGCCCAGGCCAACGAGCAGGCCGAGAGCAAGGGCTTTATCGAAGACAGCCACGCAAACGTTCTTCTGCGTAACGCTTACATCAACCGTGACAAGAAACACGGTACCGATGACCAGATCGAATGGGGCCAGGCGGCAATCGCCAACTTCTCCTCCGGCTTCACCCAAGGCACCGTGGGCGTGGGCGTTGACGCGTTCGGCCTGTATGCCGTACGCCTGGACGGCGGCAAGGGCCACAATGGTGGCGCTGGCGTTGACTTCTTCAAGCCAGGAAACACCAAGAACGCCGACGGCAACGCCAGCGGCCCGCATGACCTGGCCCGTGCCGGCGCGGCTGTGAAGTTCCGCATCTCCAACACCGTGCTCAAGTACGGTGACCAGATGCCGTCCCTGCCAGTGCTGCAGTACGATGATGGCCGACTGCTGCCAGAAAGCTTCACCGGTACCCTGATCACCTCCAAGGAAATCCAGGGCCTTGAGCTGAACGCCGGCCGCTTCACCCAAGAAGCGCGCAAGAGCGCCGAGCGTCGTGACGGTGGCGGCCTGAAGTCGATCAACGTCTTCGGCGGCAGCTACAAGTTCACCGACAACTTCACCGCTTCGCTGTACACCGCAGACAACGAAGACGTGATGAAGAAGCACTACCTGGGCCTGAACTACGTCTTCCCGATCGCCAACGACCAGTCCCTGACCCTGGACTTCAACGGCTACAAGTCGGACATCGACAAGCAGTACGTCCAGGCCGCCGGCCTGAACGGCGACTCCAACACCATCTGGAGTCTGGCCGCTACCTACGCCTATGGTGCACACTCGTTCACCCTCGCGCACCAGCGCAGCACCGGCAGCACCGGCTACAACTACGGCTGGTACCAGAACGAAGGTGGCGTGGGTGACGGTGGTTCGACCATCTACCTGGCCAACTCCTACTGGTCCGACTTCAACGCCGAAGACGAGCGTTCCTGGCAGCTGGGCTACGGCCTGGACTTCGGTGCCTACGGCATCCCGGGCCTGACCTACAAGTTGGCCTACGTGGTGGGTGACAACATCAACACCCGCAACAACGCTAACCCGCAAGGTTTCGGCGAAGGCAAAGAGCGCGAGATCTTCAACCAGATCCGCTACGTCGTCCAGGACGGCCCGGCCAAGGACCTGTCGATCAAGCTGCGCAGCTCGTTCCTTCGCACCAACAACGCTGTACAGCAAAACGGCTACAACGACGACGGCAACGAAGTCCGCGTATTCGTCGAGTACCCGATCAGCATCTTCTGATACTGATCTGGCAGAGGGCTGCCTCGCAGCCCGTTCGCCGGCAAGCCGGCTTCCACTGGGTTTTGAGCTGAGCTTGAGAGCAGCGGGGTACCTGTGGGAGCCGGCTTGCCGGCGATGAGGCCGGTGCAGATGCCCGGCAATTCTGCCCTTCAAGCAGGCTCTGCTTCTTTTGTGCGAGCCGTTTTCGTTATAACCACTTCCCCCGTCTCCGGTGCAAAGCTGTCGCTGCGCGCCATCCGCCACATCCGCGCATAGAACTCGCTTTCGATCGAGCCGCTGAGCAATTCGCCGGGCTTGAGGAACTGATGCAAATCCGAAAACAGGCTGATCTCGCTGGTGCTGATACGCCGTGCCAGGTGCTTGGGCTTGAGCTCCGACGGGTGCTCCAGGCCGGCGGCCGCCAGCATCTCGGCCAGGGCATGGAGGGTGTTGCGGTGGAAGCTGGCGACCCGCTCGGCCTTGTCCGGCACCACCAGCGCACGCTGGCGCAACGGGTCCTGGGTGGCCACACCTGTCGGGCACTTGTTGGTATGGCAGCTCTGCGACTGGATGCAACCGATGGCGAACATGAAACCGCGCGCCGAGTTGACCCAGTCGGCGCCGAGGGCAAGCACGCTGGCGATATCGAAGGCGCTGACGATCTTGCCCGCCGCACCGATGCGGATGCTCGAGCGCAGGTTCAGGCCTACCAAGGTGTTGTGCACGAACATCAGCCCTTCACGCATGGGCACGCCCATGTTGTCGCTGAACTCGCGCGGCGCCGCGCCGGTGCCGCCTTCCTTGCCGTCGACGACGATGAAATCCGGCGTGATGCCGGTGGCCAGCATGGCCTTGGCGATGCCCATGAATTCCCACGGGTGGCCCAGGCAGAACTTGAAGCCCACGGGTTTGCCACCGGACAGCTCACGCAGTTGAGCGACGAAGTGCAGCAGCTCCAGCGGCGTGCGAAAGGCACTGTGCGCCGCCGGTGAGATGCAGTCCTCGCCCACACGCACGCCACGGGTGGCGGCGATTTCAGCGCTGACCTTGTGCCCTGGCAGAATGCCGCCGTGGCCGGGCTTGGCGCCCTGGCTGAGCTTGATCTCGATCATCTTCACCTGCGGGTCGCGGGCCTGGGCGGCGAAGCGCTGCGGGTCGAAGCGACCTTGCTCGGTACGGCAGCCGAAGTAACCACTGCCGATTTCCCAAATCAGATCGCCGCCATGCTCACGGTGGTAAGGGCTGATGCTGCCTTCACCGGTGTCATGGGCAAAGCGGCCCATGCGCGCGCCCCGGTTCAGCGCGGCGATGGCGTTGGCGCTGAGTGCGCCAAAGCTCATGGCCGAAATATTGAAGATCGACGCCGAGTAGGGCACCCGGCACTGCGGCCCGCCAATGGCGATACGGAACGAGGCAGGGTCCGGGGTTGCCACCGGCACCATCGAATGGCTGATGAATTCGAAGCCGGGTTTATAGGCATCGTTGAGAGTGCCGAAGGCTTTCTCGGCGCTTTCGTTCTTGGCCCGGGCGTAGACCAGCGACCGTTGCGAACGGGAGAAGGGCAGCTTGTCGTCATCGCCTTCTATCAGATACTGGCGGATCTCCGGGCGGATGGTTTCGATCAGGTAGCGGATGTTGCCCAGGATCGGGTAGTTGCGCCGTACTGCGTGATGGCTCTGGCGCAGGTCGTTCAGGCCAACCAGGCTGAGCAGGGCGGTGATCACCGTCAGCGGCCAGAGCCAGGTGAGCGTGGCAAGCAGGGGAAGGCTGGCACAGGTGAAAATCAGGCAGATGGCCAGGCAGGCGTAACGGCTGGGTAGAGAGTGTTTCATGGGTCCATCGCAGGCAGGATGACCGGGGCAAGGATAGGGAAACTGGGCGCGCGGAAAACCATGGCAATTGGTAAAACACTGTTACCTGATGACGGGCTGTGGTGTGGCTTTGTGCACGATTCCTGGAATTAAATGGACTCTGGGTTGAGAGTGACGGGCGCAGCGCCTCGTCGCACCTGTTCAAGGTATCGACCACCTATCGCCGGCTAGGCCCAGGCCGATCTTTTGAAGGAGTGGATGAAATGGCATCGATGAAACGTCCGCGCCTGCGGGCTGTTCAAGCACGGCCCGGCGCACGGCTGGAGCTGACTTTTACCAATGGCCAGCGATTCGACTTGGATATGAGTGACGCGCTTGCCGCGTATCCCGGCTTGGCACCTCTTGCCAAGCGTGAGGCGTTCCAAGGTGCTGTATTGGGTGACGGGGGCTGGTCAGTGGAATGGCCTGCGCTGGATATTCAAATCGGTGCAGACACCTTGTTGCTGGACGCCCTTGCCCAGACAGCGCCGGATGACAACACGCGGATTTTCATCCGCTGGCGCCTGCGGCATCGGATGACGCTCGACCAAGCTGCCGAAGCACTGGGCGTTAGCGCACGTAGCATCAGCCGATATAGCAGTGGTCGAGAAGCTGTGCCGCGTACATTGGCGTTGGCCTGTTTGGGCTGGGAAACGTTGGGGCAGAAGGTTGCCTGAGCTTGTCGGGGCAGACCCGTTCTGGACTGCGAAAACAAAAAAGGCCCACCTTACGGTGAGCCTTTTTTGATACTGCGAATGGGCACCAGGAGTCGAAAAGTTGTATAACTATATGTGGCGCAATGTTTTTAATTGAATGGTTTTGAGTTCTACCCCTAAAACTATCCTGGGCGCTTACCGCTCGATTGAAAACTTTTATGGGTTGGTTTGACTGGTAATGATTTTTTCGGTGTTCTGTTTGAGAGTTTGTGAGATTTATTTTTGTATAATCAAATTGTCGAGCGTAACTGGTTAAGTTGGCGATTTTTTTGTGCGTGAGTTGCCTTGTGGTGTCGTTTTAAGCGGAGTGTGGATCTGAATCGCACAAATCTCGTGGTGATTAAGCCGAGCTAAAAGTAGCGTCGGCTTAAGTTTTTACTAGATATTTGGTACCCATCCATTACGTTCTGCCAGTACTTGCCACTCCGGCTTTCCAGTTGGGATTAAGTCAGAGCAGTATTTTACAAGGTCTTGTATCGGGTGTTCTTGTGCATTAATTAGCTTCCCACTGTTCTAGATTTCTAATCTCTTGGGGTTTCAGTTTTTATGAGTTGCTTAACTATATGATAGATAAATGTTCTCACTGGATTTTAGTTGTTGGTATATGAATGTTAATTCTTTGATGTATGAAAAGCTTTCCCTGATTTCTTTCACGGTCGGACTGTTATCCAATTGTTTGAAGATTGAAAGGAGTACCTCTTGCCGTTCATCTTCAACCATTTCAAGTAGAGATCTGCGGTTTTTGTCAGTGAGCTCTGTGGCGTTAACTTCATGCTTTTCTCCCTCGACAGTTAGGGAAACATCTTCGTACTTAACCTTACTTGATAGCCCGATTTTTGCTAGTCGCTCGTAACAAAAATCCGAAACGGAAATTGTTGTCTGTTCATTCTTGTTGTCAAAAAATGTAATATCTAACATTATTCGGTTTCCTTCTTCTCTTTTGTCTCTAGCTCTTTTTTAATGGTTTCCCTTAGCCGGTCTATTTCAGCTGGCTCAACACCCTCGTATAACGTAACACCTCCTCGATCGAGAATTGCCTTTGTTTTGTCGGAGGCCTTGGCTTGGATTATGAGAATGCCTACCGTCCCTTTATCAACAATATCTTGTGCTTGAGATGGGAAAATGTTTTTCTTTGTTTTAACTTCTCCGAAATCGTCGTCACTCATCTGTTTCTTCTCCTGAGTGCTTGTACTGTCCTAGGTATAAATCTAGTGCCGCAATTAATTCAGATTTTTTGTCTGCTGGGTAAATAAAATCCCCCCTAGGATCATTGTTGACGGAAGGAGTGACACTAATTCCATGAAGTTGGCCTATCTCAACGACAAGCTTGATAGCATCTCTATGTTCTTCAAGTTTTTTTATCATTTTATCTTCGTCAGTAGACAACGCGGTTACCTCCTTATTTCTGCCTTTGTTTTAGGGTGATTTCATGAAAGGTCTGAGCTTCTTGGAATTCTTTAATGTCTAGATTTCCTTCGGTGCTTGAGGTTATGTTTCGCATGTAAGCTCTAGAAATAATGGATTTTATTTCTCCAAGAGTATATTTTTTCTCTAGATATGATTTGTATATCTGGTTGGTTGCGGTGTCGTCAATTTTTATGTCGGCAATTTCGCACATTTGCAGGAAGGCACGTTTGAATTGCTTGTTGTCTAAAACTATATTGAAGTCTTCTTTGAAGTAAAATCTTCTTAGAATGGACGTGTCAATGCTTTCTTTAATGTTGGTGGTGGCGAATACGATATATTTATATATGTCTTTGGTTCTTACAAGTTCGTCTATTATTGTATTGAATGTTAGTAAGATTCGCTTTATGCTTTCGTTATCGTTTTGATGTCGACTAATTGTGAATGAGTCTACTTCATCCATAACTAAAAAGCAGTGAGAGTTGTTGTCTTCTATTTCTCTTTGTATGGCGTTGAAATACTCTCTCAAATTGGAGGACGATTCGCCAAAGTTATGTGAAATTAACTCGTCAATGTTCAATCTTTTTAAATCTATATTGTGATCTTTTTTTAATCTTTGATAGATAGCGGTTGCGGCCGAGCTTTTGCCTGTGCCAGGGTATCCGTCCAGTAAGAATGTTGGATATATTGATAGTAGCGAAAATTTTTCAATTCTATCGTTTTCGATATCCAAGAATGCTTTGCAGTACGTGTAGATTTGGTCTAGTTTTCCTTCCAAGCCATACAGATTTTCAAATGGATTTTGATTCATATGCTTCTCAATTAAATCCTGGTTTGAAATTACAGTCTCTCGATTTCTTCCGCAGTGAACCAATTGTTACGCAGCGCCGCGGCAATAAGCGCTTCCGGATCCTTCGTATAAGCCACCAATGCCAAGCTTTTTTGTGCACGAGTACATGTCACATATAGTAAGCGCCGTGTACGAGCGGTAGCATCCTCGGCCGTCTCTGCAGTAGGTGTACGGCTACCCCCTGTCACTGGAGTCGCTTCGAATAGTTTGTCGTAAGAAAACAGAAAGCCGCGGGCATCACTATCGTCGAGGATCACCAGGACGCGTTCAAATTCCAGCCCTTTCACGCCCTGATGTGTACCCAGGGGACCTTTATCACTTACGTACTCCGCGAACGGGATCGACTGCCTATACGGAGTCTCCAAGAATGCTCGCCAAGCCTCCAGGCTGGCTGGTGACCTCTCTTCTGGCGCTTGCTCTTCTCCCGGCTCGCTCTCTTCGTCGGCCAGATCGATGTCGCTCTCTTCAACTCCATCGGCAACAAAGGGGCGTAGAGCATCAGGAATTTCGAATAAACGATGTTTTGCGACGCACTCCAGCACAGCTAGAAACTTTGTTTCCTGATGGCCCGTATCCAGGGCAATGAGTGCATCTACAGCGTCGCGGATTGGTAGTAGCGGATCATCAGTATGAGCGAGCCGCGCGATAGCTATGCGCTGAAGAAGGGGCGACGTAGCACGCAAATGCGCCATCACTGCGAAGCCATCCCCCATACGCGCGGCGGCAATAAGCGGGGCGACCCGATCGGTGAATAATCTGAGCCCGGCGAGGTCCCCAGTGCGCAGTCCTGTCGAAAGGCGTGAGTCTTGGTTGAGCGCTTGAAACATTTCCAGAAAGCCACGTCGTGATGCTGCCATGTGATGCTCGAGCGTCAGGGCTTTTACCGCCCCTTCTTCAAGCCACTCGAGGTCGTTGCACAAATCGGCCATTCGGTCACGCACGCGTCGCTCAAGGGCGGGCTTATCATGAACATCGTTGGGAGATACAAAAAGGCGGACAACACCGATTTCGCTGTCTTCGCGGGCAACCTGGTGTTTGCCATCAACCGGCTCCCGGAGGACGTTTCCGAGGGCGATCACGCGTTGGGGGGAGCGATGGTTAAGGAGCTTAGCCGGACGTGCCCAGTCAGCGGGGACCAAACGTTCAAGCTCAGGGTGACCATCTAGGAAAATGCGTTGCATGGTATCGCCGAATAGGCCGATCGCAAATTTTCCCTTGTGCGCGGAAGCCAGAGCAAAGAAGGCTTCCATCAGTCCTTTATTCGTATCCTGGCTCTCGTCTACAAGCAAGAAGGGGTATCTGTTGACTAAGATCGCCTGCATCGATGGCTTGGTTTCGATAAACGCAGCGGTGATTTTTAGCACCTCAGAGTGAGATAACGAATCCTGCCCGAAGTTGTCACCGTTGGGGCTATAGGTAAACCGCCGAGGGACACTAAGCCATTCAATTCGCTTCATCGTGGATGCGATGGCTCTCTCGCGGTCTAACGCGGCCTTTGTGCCAGGACGCCCCTTTGCCTGCTTCTCGTGTAAGTCGGCCAGTTCGGCCGGAAGTCTGCTAAGAAGCCACGCCTGGATATCACTATGGTAGGACTCAATATGGCGCCAGCAGAAACTATGGATCGTCGATATAGGAAACAGTGGATCCTCTCCGACGCGTTCGGCGATTTCGTCGGCCGCGACATTCGTATAGGTAATCACTGCGATCTTCTTGCCTGCCCGCCGGAAGGTCGCACCATAATCCTCGCGGAAGGTGTCGAGCGCCCTTTTCAGAGAGCGCGTCTTACCAGACCCTGCCCCGGCGTAAAGAAAGAAGCTCTGAGGGGCGGCGGGATTCAAGCAAGCCCGGATTAGCGCATCAGCGCTCTCATCGAAGTCTGGCGCTACCTTTTCAATTATCATCTCGGTCCTCAGCTCCCTGCATTTCGCTCTGAGCGATGTCCTTACCGACTGCCCCTTCAAACCATCTGAGACCGGCCGCGATATAGCTTGGCGGTTTGAGCGCTTTGGGGTCTTCTAGCATGAGGCAGTCGAGCGCGAACGCTGCTTTCTCGGCCGTTTTCAACAATTCAAAAAGCTCATCCTCAAGGTCATCTCCGGACAGATCCTGAGCGACAATGCCGCGAACCTTAGCCGAAGTGATCGAGCCTTCGATTTTTCCAGCAACCGCTAAGTTCTCCAAAATCAAGGCGTCTTCAAAGGTCCGCGGAATGATGAGATTGCCGTCTTCAGCAGCCCCCTTTACTTTGACTGGCTTTTGATAGGCGACATAAAGCTCATAGTCGCCGCCAGCCTTTGAGATGTGCCCATCGGGCGGTAACGCGACGAGCTCATCAATGAGTTTTTTCCTAGGGTGCCACTCTTTGAGGACTGAGTTTGCGGTTTGCTGAGCTTTGCCCTGTTCGGGGCGAGATGACTTCCAGCGAGTTGTTTCTCGCTTATTTTTGTCAACAATCTTTATCGCGGAAGTCGCATCTAAATCGCCAATGATCAGGGTTGCGATACCGAGCGCGTCGACCAGATTGCGGAAGCTGTGCACGTGACTTCCGCCTAGCTCGAGCAGCGTAACGTAGCGCCGCGAGAGTTCAGGGAAATGATGGCGGATAAAATGAGGCACCAGAATGCGCTCTGCCTGCCCCTCGACGAAGATGACACCGTCTGCGAAAAAAAGATCGCAGTGAGTCGCCTTGAGGTAACGTTTTACGAAGCGCTTTGTCTCGTCCCCGTCACCGAATATGTAGGATAGGTTTGCCACAGTGGTGGTCGGCGTCTCCCCCATACTCGCCGCCGGCCGGCGCCGAAAATAGCGCAAATTTGCGAAGTCCGCTTCGTGCGCGACGTGGCTTGAGTGCGTGCTGACGATCAGTTGAGTGCAATAATTTTCAGCAGTACCGAGATCAGTGTGCTTTCTGAGCAGGTCATAAGCTTTATTAATGAAGACTTGCTGGACTTGTGCATGTAGATGGGCTTCGGGTTCCTCTACGAGTACGAGATGCAGTGGCTGTATCTCGTGTGACACGTCGGTGCCCTCGACAATGCCTGCCTTTTCTACACGCATCCACTCATCGCGGAAGCCCATCAACATGAACACCATGGCGATCAGGTTCTGGTAACCGAGCCCTGAATAGTCCTCGGGTAGTTTGAGAGTGTTGGTGCCGTCTCCTGAGGGATCCGCAACCTGATACTGCACGGACGATCCGTGCTTGAGCCCATCCGTACCCCTAAGAAGCGTGGATATTTTGAGCTTGGGGTTACTCATGCCGGGATAACCCAGATCCTCCAGCTCTTGAAAGGCAGAAGAAAAGCCTTCCTCAAGTCGCGCGTCAAAGCTGCGCTCAGCCGCTTGAATTGCACCGAGCGCTTCGTAGTCCTTATCCGAAGGTGTCTTCGACGGGTCGAGATGGCGATCGTAATAGGAGCGTAACTGGTCCGACAGGCGACGTTTGAACCGACGATTGTTCGCCTCCCCTTTGTCGTCACTCCCGTCGTTGCTGGTAGCGTCGGCAAAGTCGCGCTGCGCGGCGATTTCATCAATCTTGATGAGTTTTTTGAAAGGCGGATGCTCGAAAGCAAGTGCGCTGGCGGGGAGCGTTTGTGGCGTCGCTAGACCGCTTCTTCCAGGCGGAGCAACAGCCGCAGGATCAAGAGGGTAGGCTAAGAGCTCAAGGTGTGCCTGTAGCCGGCGCTCAAGGAAGTCAGTGAGATTGCGGGGCCAGACCGCAATTTTGATCGACTCACCGCTCGGCCCAACGATAGCGGCGTCCCGCGCCGCACCACGTTGCGCAATATACTCGCTCCTTAGGTTTTCAAGATTTTTTATTCGAAACGCAAGTCGAACCCCCAGCAGCCCGCCGGACCAATCTAACGTTGGTAGGATATCGACGACATACTGGATCTCGCGAAGCGGAACATCAAGCCAGACATCCAACGAAGGAAGGAGCGAATCCAGGTCTACGGTGGGCGCCGTACCGACCTCCCACTCGCTGCCCAGTAGATCGATCTTGGTCCAGTTGGCAATCGTAACGTCGCGAAGCACCAAGCGCTTTGGCGATAGTAGGAAGATGCGCAGCGCCAACATCGCAGAGGTCTTTCCGCTGTTGTTGGCACCGACCAAAATCGTCGTATTTTTATCAAAATCGAGATGGGTAGACTTCAGCTTTCGAAAATTAGACAGCTCCACGAACTTGATTCGCATAGCACCTCCCGTGTGCCTTGGCTCTATCGAAGACGAGCGTAGTATGTATCTGGTGCGTCCCATCTACCCGAAGATCGGTCAGAATAATGCCTCTAGGAACTCCATTTCCAGCTCTACCGAGGGTAAGCGAGGTAGAAAATAAACTGGTCATTCGGTAATTTGCGCATGCACGATCTGACAGACGTTTACGCGACGACCTGATGTTTTGGCATCAGGGGTACCTCCATCTTGTCGCGTGCCTCTTCTCTATCGACAGGTGGTGACGTCCGCTTGTGGCCCGATCGCTGTCGGTCCTGACCATTAGCACCAGGTCCCACTCAGAGATTGAAAACCCATGACTTTTCTAGACGTCGAGCGAGCAGCCGGACCGTTAGCATGTAATAGTACCGTGTCTCCTCACTGCGGTGGCTTAAGCGATGCTCGAGAAACCAAGCCACATGCTTTCTCTGCCAACCCCAAGGCGTTTCTCGCTGCCAGCGCTCTGCAATTTCAGCCTGGACGATTTTCGCTTGGCGCACATGACGCTGTCGGGTTGCGTGCGAGCCGGTCAGCACTCCAGCCAAGAACAGTTGCATGTCGAATTGCTTACTCATCTTCGCCCACCGATGTAGGCAGCGACTACGTCAATCCGTCCATGGCCAAGCTCATGGCTGATCTGCCTCCGGGTCTCACGATCTAGATACCGATCTACCTGGCAATATTGGCCGCTGTTAATAGGCGCAGGGTATTGGGTGATTTGCTCATAGCGCTCACATGCGTAGGCTGCTCGTAGCTCATGGAAGCCTTGCAGATTGTGTGCATGCAGTATGTCCCGCGCAGGGCGGATGATTTCTCGTAGAACATTCAGGTAGCTTTCGTGTGGAGCAATCAGGTTGTGGCTACCTGCAGGTGTCGCCTGCAGTGCAACCCTAAGTGCACGTCGGACATTTTCGTCCACTGCGATCCAACGTGGCGCCGAAGCGCCGGCGCGGCCGCCCTTGGTGCCGTCTTGAATGTTAATCCTCCCTAGGTCGTTAGCCTCGCGGTTTAGCCGTGGCAGGTCAGCCAAGATGGCCTCACGCAAGCGCATGCCGGTGGCTCGCGCCAATAGAACGATCGCGGCAGCGCGTGGGTGATGATGACGGCATAGCGCATCGGCGATCTGCTTAGCCTGTTCGCGGTCTTGGCCTTGCGGCACCGACAGTCGAACTCCAGTGCGCTGCATTCCCAGCGCCTTGCTCGGACTGTGCAACTTCACGCACTGATCACCGCGAAGCGCCGCCATGGTCCTGTTAACGCTAGATAGCCGATTTTGTGCGGTGCTGATGGCGAGATCACCGCGCCCAACCAGGTCACGCAGATACGCCGCATAGTCGGTCAACACCTTCCGATCAATCTGTCGCGTATCATTGAAACCGGGGCCCTGATCGGAGCGGCACCACTTCTCGAATGCCTGCCACCGATCACAGTGTGCCTTGACCGTGCCGTAGTGGCCGCCGCCGAACATGTCTTTCAACGCCTGCGGCCCTGCGTAGCTCAGTTGCCTGCCGTAACCGAAATTGCGGCCATTGCGTCTACCTACCAATGCCATGTCGATCACCTCATCTACCGTTCTCCGATCCTCGCCCCACGTCATCCCGTCAAGAATGTTGAGTGTTATCAGGGATCAAGGCCCCTGCGACCTGTGGGGAATGTCCACTACGCGGGACTGGCGGCTCCTTACGACCGGGAGCAAGGGCATCTCATGATCTGGCCTCCTGAGCACCGTTACCGGTGGGCGGGTGGAGGCTGCATTGGCTGACGAGACCAGTGCCTGAAGATCCTGAGCCGGGTGAACGCAGCGGTGCGATGACCGGGGCATGCCTGACTGTCAGTCCGGTGCAGTCCATTCCCTGGTCTGCGGCACCATCATCTGCAGCGCTGTTGCTGATGACATCGGCGTTTGTCACGTCGATTGTCACGAGTGAAGTTGCCGCAAAGCCTATTGCGATGAGGGCTGCAGCAGTGTCAGGAGCGCCCGTCTCTTTCCGGTGAAAGAGACGGGCGCAGATTGGCGCACGTAAAATGGCCAAGCGGATAGGTTGCTGCTGAGCAGATGGGTAGGGTGGTTGCCGCAGGGGCAACGATATTGAGTTGGCATCCATCACATGGGTAGTGACCGTACGAGCTGCCGGACGCGAATCGTACTTGCGGGTGAGCCACCGCGGGAGCGGCGTGACCTTTAAGGTTCGGGTCACCTGGGGTGCTGTCATCGACAGCTCTTGCCACTCCCGGTCTACGCTTGTGGACAATATTCGTCAAGCAGCGCGATATCAGGGATTTAGCGCCTGTGGATAAAACTATCCCCCGGTGGACATCAGTGGTTTTCCACAGACGTAAGCTGTGCCAGCAGTTTTTTCTTAGGTATGGTCCTTTCAAACGGGGCGGCTTTGCAGCCCCGTTTGAAAGGACCCGCGCGGAGGAGCTTCATGCGGTGCTGTGGGTAACTTCACAGCGAATTGAGGTGGTGGTGCGGCGGTTTACTCGGTCCTCTTGGCACTGCGAAGGCGCGTGACGTTCTCGCCCGTCTGCTTGGCAAACTCATGCGGCGTCACATGGTCCTCGCAGTTCGCCTCCAGAAACCGGCTCCACCAGGTCATGATCATCCGGCGCTCTTCGAGGAACTCGGCCTTGTGGGTATAAGCTGCCCGGACGTTGTTGCGTTCCTTGTGGCTCATCTGCCGCTCGATGGCCGTCTCTGACCACAGCCCGGACTCGACCAGCGCACTGCACGCCATGGCTCGAAACCCGTGCCCGCAGATATCCACCTTGGTGTCGTAGCCCATCGCCCTGAGCGCGGCATTCACCGTGTTCTCGGACATCGGTTTCCACGGCTTGGCATCCCCCGCGAACACCAGCTCGAACTTGCCGGTGATCGCGTGGATCTGCTCAAGCAAGGCCACAGCCTGTGGCGATAAGGGTACAACGTGGATGTCACCGGCCATCTTCGTACCCCTTGTGGAGAAGGGCACTCCGTCCAGCGCCGGGCGGGTGTCGGGGATTTCCCAGATTCCGCGATTGAGGTCGAACTCGTTCCAGCGGGCGAAGCGCAGTTCACTGGAGCGTACGAATACGTGCAAAGACAGCATCACCGTGAGGCGCGTGAGCGGGCGACCTTTGTAGTCCTCGATGCATGCCAGTAGCTCTGGCAGCCGCGATAAGGGTAGTGCGGGTCTGTGAGTGACCCGTGGTGTCTTGATCGAGCCATCGAGGTCGTGAGCCGGATTCGCCGTGATCAGCCGCAGCCGTTTGGCCTCGCGCATGATGCTTTGCAGGTAGTTCTTGATCCTGAGCGCCACGTCGATGGTGCCGCGCTTCGTCACGGCTTCCAGTGGCTGCATGAGGTCGTGGGTGTCCAACTCAACGATTGCTCTGGCACCGATTAAAGGGAACACGTGGGTCTTCAATCGGCTGAGTACAGTCTTGGCGTGGCCGGGCGCCCACTTGGGCACCATGCTCGCGTGCCAGTCGAGCGCAACGCTTTCGAAGGTCCGGCCGTTGATCACGGCCTGAGTCTTGGTTTGTTGTTTGTACTGGATAGGATCTATGCCGTTGGCGAGCTGCTGCTTGATCTCGAAGCGCTTGCGGCGTGCGTCGCCGAGCCCGACCACCGGGTAGCTGCCGAGGGCGGTCAGGCCTTCGCGGCCATCGGGTTTCACGTACCTGAGCCGCCAGCCTTTGCGGCCGTTGGGTTGCACAAGCAGGTAAAGACCGTCGCCGTCGAAGAGCTTGTACTCGCGCTCTCTGGGCTTTGCCGTGCGACAGGGGGTGTCTGTAAGCGGGGCAGTGGTGCGGGCCATAAGGGTAGTCTCCGATATCGAAACGGACCTCTATCCTTAAAACTACCCTTATTAGCGCTGGCTACCCTCGGAATCCGACGGAACGCCAAAACGAAAAAACCCGCCAGAAGGCGGGTTTTTCGGGGGTTCCAGAGACTTTGAAAGCTTTCTATGGAACCTTGAATGGTGCCGGCACCAGGAATCGAACCCGGGACCTACTGATTACAAGTCAGTTGCTCTACCATCTGAGCTATACCGGCAATGGGGCGTCATTATAACGATCGGTTGGCGCCTGTAAACCACTTCCTTGCGATTGTTTGAAAATGACCTAAGTCACCGGCTTAAAAGGAGAAATTTCCTACCAGCCGCGGTGGATGGTGTTGACGTTTGGTTCGGTCTTGGCGGGGTTGAAGAACAGCTTGTCGTTGTCGCAGCCACGCTTGCGGCAGGGGCTTTCTACGCGAAGGGGCAAGCCGTTGTCGCCGCCCAGCTGCATGCCGGGGGTGTTCCAGTCCAGGTTGCTGGTGTGCTGTGGCGTGGTGCCGCTGCCATTGGAGCAGGCAGTCAGGGCCAGGGAGAGGGTCAGCAGGGCAAGGGATTTGGCGTGGGGCACGATGTCTAGGTCCGTTAGTCCATGTCGGTTCTGGCGCAACGCCAGACGGTCGCGGGGCTGGCGGGGCAGCGCGCGACGTAGCTTTTTAATGATTTGGGGGGCGGATCATACACCGTTGGGCCGGGCTCGCGGTGGATCTGCTTCGCATTGTGATGACTGTGCAGACGTCTTCGCGGGTAAACCCGCTCCCAAAGTTGCGGTGGTGCTCTTTCGCTCGGAGCGCAGTTGTAAGGTATTTCTGAATCTGAAACCAAATGCTTCAGTAACGGAGCACTTGGGAATTATCCTACGCAGCTTGCCGAAGCTTCACTGTTGGCGGGGAAGTGCCCCAGGGATACCGTTCCTGGGTCGCCAATACCCTGGTGACCGGGTGTGAGAAACCCGTTGTGGAGCTACTTGGCTAGCCTGTTATGGCGGTCGTACGCGGGCAGACTTCGGTCTGGCCGAGCTTTGTAGCTCCCTCGGTTTTCTCACCCCGCGTATGACTGCCACCTAGATCTGTGAGAAAGATCCGCGTGGCGGTTTCCAACTCAACGGAGCTGCTGCCATGAAGAAAATCGTTCCAGACCCACCTCGTCCTCTCATCTCCACCCCTTACTTCACCATCCACAGCGACATCTCCCCTCCCGACGCCATCGCCCACGCCGGCCAGCTTTTGCGTGTCGTAGTCGAAACCCTGGACGACCACTGCCGTGACCACGCAGGCGAGCCCGGCCTGAACCTGCTGGCAAACGCCAACCATGCGGCGTATTCGGCCTATGTGCTGATCCAGCATGCGAAGGGGCGTTTGGACGATGCGCAGGATGGGAGTCGTTCACATGAGTCTTGAAAAAAAGCCTGTCACCACAGCCGGTATCGAGACGTTTCTCGAAGTCGGCAACCCGCCCGTGAATCTCTTGCGCGTACAACCCGGCATCCCTGCGGACGACGCCTACGAACAGGTTTCGATATTGCTGGGCTACATCAAGCATCTGGTGCGCGAAGGCGATATGGAAGATGACCACAAGCTTCTGGGCGCCGCCGATTACCTCAGCGTGTTGGCCAAGGCACTGATGAACGATATCGAAATGGCGAAGAACAAGTTGCACTGAGTTGGAACGCACCTGTGGGGGCCGGGAAGCCGGCGCCCACAATCAGGCAGCGGCCGCACCAATCCAGCGCTGTTTGCCTAATCGAATTTTTGTTTATGCACAAGAGGCATCAGCCACTCGCGCGAAAGGCGTGCCGATACGACGCACCGCTGGTCTTTGCGCAAAGGCCTGTTTTTACTGGGGTTGCAGCGGCAGCGGGAATAAGCCGAACGTTTGAAATAACGCTTGGATCCAAACATTCATCACAAGCTTGTTCACAGACTTATCCACAGGTTGTGCTGTGCCTAACGGTCGCGCTCGGCAAGCAGCAGCAGGTTGCGTGGGGTGAGTGGATAATCGCAAAACGTGCCCAGGCGTACGGCGTAGCCGTGCTCTTCAAGAAACAGTGCGCGGTCGAGCACCAGCCACATTTCCAGTGGCCTTCTGAACAGGTTGCGTACCCGTTCCAGGTTGCGCACCTGGGCAAGGCGCTGCCAGCCCTCTGCTTCCAAGGCGTCCCAGTCGGGGTTGATGGTCAGTTCCAGCTCGCGCAGTTCGGCCAGATCGCGGCAGTACTGCTCGAAAGGTTTGGCCAGCCAGGCAACTGGCAACGAGGGTGTGGGCAGGTATTCATCACGCTGGCGCTGGCGGCGCTGCAGCAGGTCGAAGCCCAGGCGCCTGGCCATGGAGCAGTCGCGCTGGTGGCGAACCCGGGCGCCGGCGGTCACGGTTTCGCTCAGCGGCAGGCCTAGGTCGAGGAGCGACAGCTGCAGCGCCGAGCGCTGCGCAGCTGTGGATAACGGCTGGTACTGCTCGCCCTGGATGCGGTTGTAGCAGCAGGGCGCCACGGCGAGATGGCGGCAGCCTTGCTCACTGGCCACGCGCAGCAAGTGCACATGCAGGTCGCCGCAGGCATGCAGGGCCACCACGCTCTTGTCGCTGCCCAGGTGGCGGCGGCTGTCCGCTGCCATGACATCCTGTTGCACGTGGGTTGCCGGCAGCTGGTGGTGGTCGCTCAGGGCTTGGCCGGCGCTGACCAGTTGGGCGTCGTACTCCAGGCAGGTCAACTGCTGGCCGGGCTGCAGCAGGCGGCGGCCGAGGTAGCCTTTGCCTGAGCACCAGTCCAGCCAGTGGTGGGTCTGCGTGCGAAAGTTCAGGCGGCGGCTGAAGGCCTCGATCTGCTGCCACTTACGGCCCGGCACGTTGACGTCCAGGCGGTGTGCGGCGGGGGGCAGGCCGGTGTCGGGCAGCTCGCCCAGGGCGCTGAGCTGTTGGGCTTGCCGGGCAAGGTGTGGAAAAGGTGCGGGCACGCCCTGCGGGTCAAGGTCGGCTTCGGCATCGCTCAGGCTGCATTGGCGCAGGTGGGCGGACAGTGCGGGGTGTTCGGCTTCCCAGTCCAGGCGCAGGGTGGTGAAGGGCCTGGGTTTCCACAGCTGCTGGTGCTCGGTCAGGAACTGGTCGAGGGCCAGGAAGCGTTCGCGTAGTTGGTGGCTGTGGAGGAAAGGGGGCATGGGGCTTGGCACTGGTTGAGGTGAAGGGCCCCACCGCCATCAAGCCGGCTTGACGGCGGTGGGTTGCAGAGCAGCCCGTGGGGTTTTAACGCCCTTGGCAGGCATCCACCCGCAACCAGCGCTCCAGCAGCTTGAAGCCTTGCACCAGCAGGAACGAGATCACCAGGTAGAACACCCCGGCAGCGAAGAAGATCTCCACCGGCAGGTAGGTACGGGCAATGATGGTCCGTGCCATGCCGGTCAGCTCCAGCAGGGTCACCGTGCTGGCCAGGGCGCTGGCCTTGAGCATCAGGATCACTTCGTTGCTGTAGGCCGGCAGGCCGATGCGCGCAGCGCGGGGCAGCATGATGTAGAACAGCGTCTTGCCACGGGACATGCCCAGCGCTCGCGCCGCTTCAATTTCACCCTTGGGGATCGACTGCAGCGCGCCGCGCAGGATCTCGGCGATGTAGGCCGCAGTGTGCAGGGTCATGGTCAGCACCGTGCACCAGAACGGATCGCGCAGGTAGGGCCAGAGGCTGCTCGAACGCACTGCGTCGAACTGCGCCAGGCCGTAGTAGACCAGGAACAGCTGCACCAGCAGGGGTGTGCCGCGGAAGAAGAAGATGTAGCTGAAGGGCAGGGCGCGCACGTACCAGTGCCGCGACGAGCGGGCGATACCCAGCGGGATCGCCAGGATCAGCCCGGCAACGACCGCGATGGCTACCAGCTCCAGGGTCAGGGTGGCACCCTGGGCCAGGCGCGGCAGCCACTTGATGATCACTTCCCAGTTCATTGTTCGGCCCTCGCAAAGCCGCGAGCGGCGCGTTTTTCCATGAAGTGCATGCCGGTCATGGCGACCACGGTCAGGCCCAGGTAGATGCAGGCCGCGACCATGTAGAAGGTGAACGGCTCTTTGGTCACGGTCACGCCGATCTGCGCGTGGCGCATGATTTCTTCCAGGCCGATCACCGACACCAGGGCGGTGTCCTTCATCAGGATCATGAACAGGTTGCCAAGGCCCGGCAGGGCGATGCGCCACATTTGCGGGAGGATGATCCGCGACAGGATGCGCGCTTTGGACAGGCCCAGCGCCAGGCCGGCTTCACGGTGGCCCTTGGGGATCGCGAGGATGGCGCCACGGAATACTTCAGTGGCGTAGGCGCCGAAGCACAGGCCCAGGGCGATCACGCCGGCGGCGAAGGCACTGAGTTCCAGGCCAGGCATGTTGAGGGCTTCGCCGAGGCTGTTCATCAGGCCGACGGTGCCGAAATAGATAAGCAGAACCCATAGCAGCTCGGGCACGCCGCGAACCAGGGTCGAGTAGAAGCCGCCAAGCCATTGCAGTGGCTTGAGCGGGGAGGTTTTGGCCAGGGCGCCGAGCAGGCCCAGGACCAGCCCCAGCAGCAAGGCGCAAAGCGCCAGTTTTACGGTCATCAGGGTGCCAGCCGCCAGGGCCGGACCGAATCCGTGCAGGTCGATATTCATGGGCAGGGTCGTTCTAGGGACCGGCGCGCCGCAAGGGCGCGCTGGTCGGGGCGAATCATTCGATGCTGAATGGGAAGTACTTGTCGTTGATCTTCTTGTACGTTCCGTCAGCCTTGATTTCTGCCAGGGCTTTGTTCAGCTTCTCGCGCAGCGGGTCACCCTTGCGTACGGCGATGCCGATCTTGTCGCTGTCGACCACAGGTTCGCCTTTGAACTCGAAGTTCATGCCGTCCTTGCTCTTGAGCCACTCGTACTGCACGTACTTGTCGGCCAGGATGCCGTCCACTCGGCCAGAGATCAGGTCGAGGTAGGCGTTTTCCTGGGTGTCGTACAGCTTGATGTCGATGTCGCTGCCGTAGGTGTCTTCCAGCCAGGTACCGGCCAGGGTGGCGCGCTGGGTGCCGATGATCTTGCCTTTGAGGTAGCTCGCGTCGGTCTTGAAGTCGACGTTCTTCGGCGCGATGAACTGCAGCTTGTTGGAGTAGTACGGGTCGGTGAAGTCGACAGCCTGCTTACGCTCGTCGGTGATCGACAGCGACGACACCAGGAAGTCGAACTTCTTGGCGTTGAGGGCCGGGATGATGCCGTCCCAGTCGGAGGTGACGACCGAGCATTCGACTTTCATCTTGGCGCACAGGGCGTCGCCGATGTCTTTGTCAAAGCCGACCACGTTACCGCTGGCGTCCTTGTTGTTGAACGGCGGGTAGGCCGCCTCGATACCCATGCGCAGTTTTTCTGCAGCCATGGCGTTGGCCGAAAACACCAGCGTGGCGGCAGCTGCCAGGAGGAATTTCTTGTAAGTCTGCATGTGTTGCTCCGTTAGCGGTGGCTGGACATGAATTGCTTGCAACGCGCCGAGGTCGGGTTTTCGAAGACCTGCTGCGGCGATCCTTGCTCTTCAACCAGGCCCTGGTGCAGGAAAACCACTTCACTGGACACCTGGCGGGCAAAGTTCATCTCGTGCGTCACCAGCAGCATGGTACGGCCTTCTTCGGCCAGTGCGCGGATAACGTTAAGCACTTCCTGGACCATTTCCGGATCGAGCGCCGAGGTTGGCTCATCGAACAGAATGACTTTAGGCCGCATGGCCAGGGTGCGGGCGATGGCAGCACGCTGCTGCTGGCCACCGGAAAGCTGGGCGGGGTAGCTGTGGCGCTTGTCGTAGATGCCGACCTTGTTCAGCAGCGCTTCGGCGGCTTCGGTGGCTTCGGCCTTGCTCTGGCCGAGCACGCGGCGTGGCGCCTCGATGATGTTGTCGAGGATCGACATGTGCGGCCACAGGTTGAAATTCTGGAAGACGAAGCCGATCTCGCTGCGCAGGCGATTGATCTGGCGGTTGTCGGCAGCGATCAGGTCGCCGTTCTTGGCGGCCTTGAGCTTGAGAGCCTCACCGGCAACCAGGATTTCGCCCTGGTGCGGGTTTTCCAACAGGTTGATGCAGCGCAGCAGGGTGGACTTGCCGGAGCCGGACGATCCCAGAATGGAGATCACGTCACCGTCACGCGCGGTCAGCGAAATGCCCTTGAGAATTTCCTGGTCGCCGTAGCGTTTGTGCAGGTTGCGGATTTCCAGCGCGGGCGTGGCCTGGGCCATGTGCGGTCCTCATGTGTTCGGGTGCGTTCCCAGCTGTTGGCGGCCTTCCTGGCGTGCGCCAAGCTAGCATAGCGGCATCAGGGCGGCCAACAGGGTCGCAAGGGGCTTTGGGCAATGCTGGGGCAGTTTGTCGCATCGCTGCAGCGCAACGTCGCGCAGATGTCCGCGAGGGTCTCGCCCAGCTCCATAGCCTTGATGAAAAAAGGCGCGATGGTGCCAGCTTTGGGCAGCACTGGGAAGCGCTTTTGGGCCATTTGCGGCTAAAGGCGCTGTCGCTGGCGAGTATTCGGGGTTACCCGACAACAGGCCCATCCAAGTGAAGGGTTGTACCACAGGGTTGCACTTTGATGCCTTGCAACAGTGCAAAGGTGTTACCGAGGAGCACCTTTGGTGCGATTGTAAGTGGGTATTTCTGTAATCTGGCCTTTGCTATGGCTTTTGATGGCCTTTCGGTCAGGGCTTGGCCGAATGCCCTGCAAGCCGCTTGTTTTGCGGCCTGCCAACTTCGGCTGATGAATGTATGGGATAGGTGGCCCGCTTATTGCCCTATGCAAACCGCCGATTGCAGCGACGCCTAAATCAACCCCCGGGCGCGCTTTTACTGACAGTCGGGCGGTCCACTCCTTACAAAGGTAGTTTTATGAGCGGTAACAATTCCAATGACCTCGCTCAGGGGCTCAAACAACGGCATGTGACCATGCTGTCCATTGCTGGCGTTATCGGCGCCGGCCTGTTCGTCGGCTCCGGCCACGCCATCGCGGCTGCAGGCCCTGCCGTGCTGCTGGCCTACGCCGCTGCCGGTACCCTGGTAGTGCTGGTGATGCGCATGCTGGGTGAAATGGCGATCGCCTCGCCGGATACCGGTTCGTTCTCCACCTACGCCGACCGCGCCATTGGCCGCTGGGCCGGTTTCACCATCGGCTGGCTGTACTGGTGGTTCTGGGTGCTGGTGATCCCGCTGGAGGCCAACGCCGCTGCCGCAATCCTGCATGCCTGGTTCCCCGCCGTCGACCTCTGGGCCTTCTCCCTGCTGATCACCTTGGCGCTGACCCTGACCAACCTGTGCAGTGTGAAGAACTACGGTGAGTTCGAGTTCTGGTTCGCTCTGCTCAAGGTGCTGGCGATCATCGGTTTCATCGTCGTTGGCTGTATCGCCATGTTCGGCCTGATGCCGAGCAGCCAGGTGAGCGGTGCCAGCCACCTGTTCGACACCCAGGGCTTCATGCCCAATGGCCTGGGCGCCGTGCTGGCGGCCATGCTGACCACCATGTTCTCGTTCATGGGTACCGAGATCGTCACCATCGCTGCTGCCGAATCGAAAGACCCAGGCAAGCAGATCAGCCGTGCCACCAACTCGGTGATCTGGCGTATCTGCCTGTTCTACCTGGTATCGATCTTCCTGGTCGTGGCCCTGGTGCCGTGGAACGACCCGGCGCTGGCCGAGACCGGCTCGTACCAGACCGTGCTCAGCCGCATCGGCGTGCCGAATGCCAAGCTGATCGTCGACATCGTGGTGTTGATCGCTGTAACCAGCTGCCTGAACTCGGCGCTGTACACCTCGTCGCGCATGCTGTTCTCGCTGAGCAAGCGCGGTGATGCCCCGGCTATCGCACAGCGCACCACCAAGGCTGCGACCCCGCATGTAGCCGTGTTGCTGTCCACCGCGGCGGCGTTCCTGTGTGTGTTCGCCAACTACGTGGCGCCTGCCCAGGTATTCGAGTTCCTGCTGGCAAGCTCTGGCGCCATCGCGCTGCTGGTTTACCTGGTGATCGCCATTTCGCAGCTGCGCATGCGTAGCCAGCGTGAAGCGCGCGGTGAAAAGATCGACTTTAAGATGTGGCTGTTCCCGGGCCTGACCTGGGCGAGCATTGCCTTCATCGTTGCCGTGCTGGTGGTGATGGCGCTGCGTGAGGACCACCGTGCGGAGATCATCGCGACGGCGCTGCTGAGCATTGGGGTGGTGGCGGCTGGCTTGCTGGTGCATCGTAAGCGCCAGGCTGCCGGGCGGGTGGCGCTGGATAACTGATCCGCGCTGGCTGCAATGAAAAGGCCGCGCCCTGTGAAGGGTGCGGCCTTTTTTGTTTGCCTGGTCTGGCCCTATCGCCGGCAAGCCGGCTTGTATGGTAGGACTCGAAGGGGTGGGTGGGACCTAAAGCCGGCTTCTGACTGTTCGCAG
>NZ_CDRVFO010000013.1:0-182167 GCF_977070485.1 Lelliottia jeotgali | reverse complement strand
CGCCGGGGGTCGCGGGTTCGAGTCCCGTCCGCTGCGCCATATTCCACTTCCAGGGCCCACTGAACACCCGGAAGTAAAAAAAAAGCGACCTTAGGGTCGCTTTTTTTGTGTCTGCGCCGTGCGCTCAACCCACGTGCTCTTCCTTGCGTAGCGTCAGCACCTCGACCCCATCCTCGGTCACCGCGACGGTATGTTCCCACTGCGCCGACAGCGTGTGGTCACGGGTAATCACCGTCCACCCGTCCTTCAAGGTCCGCGTGCCACGCCCGCCCTGGTTGATCATCGGCTCGATGGTAAACACCATGCCCGGCTTCAGCTTCATGCCCATGCCGCGCTGGCCGTAATGCAGCACCTCTGGCCCTTCATGCATTTGCTGGCCAATGCCATGGCCGCAGTACTCGCGCACCACGTTGTAGCCCGCCGCCTCGGCATGGGCCTGGACGGCGTGGCCGATGTCGCCAAGCGTCGCCCCCGGGCGCACCTGCTCAATCCCCTTCCACAAGGCCTCATAGGTGGTGTCGACCAGGCGCCGTGCCTCATCGCTGACCGGGCCCAGGCAATACATTTTCGACGAGTCGGCGATGTAGCCGCCTTGTTCCAGCGTGATGTCGACGTTGATGATTGACCCTTCACCCAACACCTCATCGGCCTTGGGCATGCCGTGGCAGACCACGTGGTCCACCGAGGTATTGAGCGCGTAGGGGAAACCGTACTGGCCCTTGCTCGCCGGGCGTGCCTTGAGTGTCTCGACGATGAAAGCCTCGGCACGGTCGTTGATCTGCATCGTGGTCACGCCGGGGCGGATGAAGGTGTCGAGGTCGGCGAATACCTGGGCCAGTAAACGGCCGGCGTTGCGCATCAGGTCGAGTTGGGCGGGGGTCTTGAGGATCACCTGGGACATGTGGGTGCAAAGTAGCTCTGAGGCGGAAAGCTTTCAGCATAGCGCCATGGGGCGCCCGGCTGCCACCTGATGGTGCGTCGATCACCGTTTTGGGGCTGCTGTGCCGCCGTTCGCGGCACGTGGCCCACGCATGTAGGAGCGGCCTTGTGCCGCGAAAGGGCCGCAAAGCGGCCCCAGGGCACAGCTGGCCCAACAATTGCTGAAAGACCACCATCAAGGCTGTCAACGTCGACCGCCTCCAACCCTTCACGACAAAGGCGCCGTGTTGCCCTCGCTTGCCAAGCAAGCCGGGGCAGCCGGCGCCTTTTGCGTTTGCACCAGGAGACCCGCCCCATGGCCAGCACCGAAGTACGCAGCGTCTGCCCCTATTGCGGCGTAGGCTGCGGCATCGTCATGAGCGTGGCCGACGGCAAGGTCAACAAGATCAGCGGTGACAAGCAGCACCCGAGCAACTTCGGCCGCCTGTGCACCAAAGGCCTCACCGCGCACCTGCCCCTGACCGCTGCCGGGCGCATGGAAAGTGCCTTTGTGCGCCAGCAACGCGACCATGAACCGGCGCGCAGCAGCATGGACCAGGCCATCACCCAGGCTGCCGAGCGCCTGCGCGGCATCATCGACCAGCATGGCCCGGACGCCGTAGCGCTTTACGTCTCCGGGCAGATGTCACTGGAGGCCCAGTACCTGGCCAACAAACTGGCCAAGGGCTTTATCCGCACGCGCCACATCGAGTCCAATTCACGGCTGTGCATGGCCAGCGCCGGCAGTGGCTACAAACTCTCGCTGGGTGCCGATGGCCCGCCCGGCAGCTACCAGGACTTCGAGCGTGCCGATGTGTTCCTGGTGATCGGTGCCAACATGGCCGACTGCCACCCCATTCTCTTCCTGCGTCTGCTCGAGCGGGTAAAGGCGGGGGCGAAACTGATCGTTGTCGATCCGCGGCGCACCGCCACCGCCGACAAGGCCGACCTGTTCCTGCAAGTGCGCCCCGGTAGCGACCTGGCCCTGCTCAACGGCCTGCTGCATCTGCTGCACCGCAATGGCCAGACAAACCCCGCTTTCATTGCTCGCCACACCGAGGGCTGGGAGGCGCTGCCAGCCTTCCTCGAGGACTACACGCCTGAACGCGTCGCCGCCATCACCGGCCTTGCAGAAGATGAAATCCGCCAGGCTGCCGCGTTGATCGGCAGCGCGGGTGAGTGGATGAGCTGCTGGACCATGGGCCTGAACCAGAGCGTGCACGGCACCTGGCATACCAATGCGATCTGCAACCTGCACCTGGCCACCGGCGCCATCTGCCGCCCCGGCAGTGGGCCTTTCTCGCTGACCGGCCAGCCCAATGCCATGGGGGGCCGTGAAATGGGCTACATGGGGCCGGGGCTGCCGGGCCAACGCTCTGCGCTGGTCGACGCCGACCGTAGTTTTGTCGAAGCGCAATGGGGCCTGGCCCACGGCAGTCTGCGTGCAGAAAGCGGCGAGGGCACGGTAGCGCTGTTCGAGCAGATGAAAACGGGTGAAGTGAAGGCCTGCTGGATCATCTGCAGCAACCCGGTGGCCAGCGTCGCCAACCGCCAGCAGGTGATCGACGGCCTGCGCCAGGCGCAGCTTGTGATCACCCAGGATGCCTTCCTCGACACCGAAACCAACCCCTACGCCGACATTCTCCTGCCCGCTGCACTCTGGGCTGAAGGTGAGGGCGTGATGATCAACAGCGAGCGCAACATCACGCTGATGCCTCGCGCCGTGGCAGCACCGGGGCAGAGCTTGCCGGACTGGCAGATCATCGCCCGAGTCGCCTGTGCCATGGGTTATGCCGAGGCCTTCGATTACCCCGACGCCGAAGCGGTGTATGACGAAATCCGTCGCTTCTACAACCCGCTCACCGGCTACGACCTGCGTGGGGTCGGCTACGCGCAACTGCGCGACAAGCCACACCAGTGGCCTTGCGCGCCGGGCCGCGTGGACGACCGCAGCCCCGTGCGCTACATCGATGAAGGCGCACCCTCGTCCCTGGTGTTCCCTACAGCCAGTGGCAAGGCCCGCTTCTTCGCCCGGCCCTGGCTGCCCGCGCCGGAGCTGCCGGACGCCGATTACCCGCTGGTGCTCAATACCGGCCGCGTGCAACACCAATGGCATACCCTGACCAAGACCGGCAAGGTGCCGGCGCTGAACAGGCTGGAGCCCGGCCCCTTTGTCGAACTCCATCCCGAGGATGCCGCACGGCTGGGCATCCAGGACAAGGACCAGGTGGCGATCCGCTCGCGCCGTGGCCGGGCCGTGCTGCCGGCGCGGGTCAGCGACCGGGTCATGCCGGGCAACTGCTTCGCGCCGTTCCACTGGAACGATGTGATCGGCGAGCACCTGGCAATCAATGCCGTGACCTGCGATGCGGTCGACCCGCTGTCGCTGCAGCCTGCCCTCAAACACTGTGCCGTGGCCCTTGAGCGGGTTGCCGGCGAACGCATCGATGCCCTCGACCTTGGCACCACCACCCTTGCCCCGGAGCCTGCCCGCGTGCTGCTGGCCATGCCCCCCGGCCCGCCCCGACATCAGGTGTTGTGGGCCTCGCAGACCGGCAATGGCGAGGCGCTGGCCGAGCGCTGCGCAGAGCGTTTGCACGGCGCAGGGCTGCAGGTACAGCTCAGTTGCATGGAGGCGGTCAGCCCAAGCCAGCTGCAAGGTGCGGCCAGTGTGCTGCTGATTGCCAGCACCTTCGGCGATGGTGATGCGCCCGACAGCGCCACCGCGTTTTGGCGGGCGCTGCAGGGCGAGGAGGGCGCCCACTGCGCCGAGCTGCCTTATGCCGTGCTGGCCCTGGGCGACTCAAGTTACGCCCAGTTCTGTGGGTTTGGTCGCAAGCTCGACCAGCGCCTGGCCGAATTGGGGGGGCGCCGCCTGCTGCCGCGCGTCGATTGTGAACCGGATTTCGATGAGGCGTTTGCCGCTTGGCTCGACGCGCTGTTGCCCGAGCTGGGCAGCGCTGCCGTGGCGCTACCGGTCAACGAGCCCGCACTCGCTGCGCCCTACAGCAAGCAACGGCCGTGGGCGGCCACCCTGCTGGAAAACAACCTGCTCAGTGGCCCCGGGTCAAGCAAGGAAACCCGCCAGCTGGTGTTCGACCTTCCAGCCAGCGGCTTCACCTATGCAGCGGGCGATGCGCTGGGCGTGTGGCCCCGCAACTGCCCGGCGCTGGTGGAGGAATTGCTGGCACTCATGCGGCAGGACGGCCAGGCCCAGGTCGAACTCAAGGGCCTGCCGCCCATGCCGTTGGCTCAGGCCTTGGCGTCGCACCTGGAAATTGCCAGGGTCAGCCCACAGCAACTGCAGGTGTTCAGCCAGCAGGCTGAGGACTTGCGGCACCTGTTGCAGCCTGAACGCAAGGCCGTACTGCAGGATTGGCTGTGGGGCCGGCAGTTGGTTGACGTTCTGCGCGCGTTTCCACAGGACCTTCCGCTGGCAACCTGGCTCGACCTGCTCAAACCCTTGCAACCGCGACTGTACTCGATCAGCTCAAGCCCATTGGCCCACCCTGGCCAGGTGCATTTGACCGTCTCTACCGTGCGTTATGGCCAGCGAAAAGGGGTGTGCTCAAGCTTCCTCGCTGACCGGGGGCAGGCTGTAAAGGTGGCGATCTTCCCCCAGGCCTCCAGGCATTTCCGCCTGCCTGATGACGATGATGTACCGCTGATCATGATTGGCCCCGGTACAGGCATCGCACCGTTTCGTGCGTTCCTCGAAGAGCGTGAAGCGCGGGGTGCAAAAGGGGAAAACTGGCTGTTCTTCGGCGAGCAATATGCAGCCACCGACTTTTACTACCAGGAGCAGTTGCAGGCCTGGCAAGCGAGCGGACACCTGCGCCTGGATACAGCGTTTTCCCGCGACCAGGCAGAAAAAATCTATGTGCAGCAGCGGATGCGTGAGCAGGGCGCGCAGGTGTGGCAGTGGCTGGAGGCGGGGGCGTACTTCTATGTCTGTGGTGATGCTCAGCGCATGGCCAAGGATGTGGATGCGGTGCTGCGCGAGATTATTGCCGAGCATGGGGGCGTGGATGCCGATGCGTATGTGCAGGCGTTGAGCAAGGCCAAGCGTTATCGGCGCGACGTTTACTGAAGTGCTCCAGGATGGGGAGCAATGCACCTTGAATGTGCATGGTTTGGGCTGGCCCTATCGCCGGCAAGCCGGCTCCCACAGGTACTCCATCAGCCTCAAGGGCGATGCAATCACTGTGGGAGCTGGCTTGCCGGCGATAGGGCCGGAACAGGCAACATAACTGGCACATTCCGTGCTTTATCTCCAACACAACAAGCCCCACTGATCAACGGCGATCAACCGGGGGCACACCGTGATGAATACAGGCAAAGGCGCCTGGAGCTTCGGCTCCAGGCGCTTTTTTTTTGATCGAGGATCGGCGTATGAAGGCAACAGCGAGCAGCGGGCAACGAGAGCGACTGGTCATCGTCGGCAACGGCATGGTGGGCCACCATTGCGTCGAGCAACTGGTCGAACGCGGCGCGCTGGCGCGCTTTGAGCTGCGCGTGTTCGGCGAGGAGCGCCAGCGCGCCTACGACCGCGTGCACCTGTCTGAATACTTCAGCGGCAGCTGTGCCGAAACCCTGGCCCTTTGCGAGCAGGGTTTCTATGGCGCCAACGGGGTGCACCTGCACCTGGGTGAAGCGGTGCTGCAAATCGACCGCGAGCGCTGTGAGGTGGTTACCGCTGAAGGCCGCTACGGGTATGACCATCTGATCCTGGCCACCGGCTCCTACCCCTTCGTGCCCCCGATCGAGGGTTCCAGCGGCAACGCGCGACTGGTCTATCGCACCCTCGATGACCTCGACGCCATACGCGCCGCTGCCGTTGATGCCACCCGCGGAGTAGTGGTTGGCGGCGGCCTGCTGGGCCTTGAGGCGGCCAATGCCCTCAAGTCCCTGGGCCTTCAAGCGCACGTGGTGGAGTTCGCCCCACGGCTGATGCCGGTGCAGCTGGATGCTGAAGGCGGCGCCGCGCTCAAGGCGCAGATCGAAGCCCTGGGTGTAGGGGTGCATCTGTCACGAGCCACCCAGTCGATCAGCGACGGTGAAGCCTACCGCTACCGGATGAATTTCGAAGGTGGCGAACACCTGGAAACCGACCTGGTCGTGTTCTCTGCCGGCATCCGCCCGCAGGACGCCCTGGGCCGTGCCTGCGGCCTGGAGATCGCCGCGCGCGGTGGCGTGGTGATCGACAATCACTGCCGCTCCAGCGACCCACGCATCTTCGCTATCGGTGAATGCGCATCGTGGAACGGCAGCGTGTTCGGCCTGGTTGCTCCGGGCTACAGCATGGCGCGCAACCTGGCGGCGCTGTTGTTGGGCGAGGCGGCCGGGGAATTCACCGGGGCCGACATGTCGACCAAGCTCAAGCTGCTGGGCGTCGATGTCGGCTCCATCGGCGACGCTCATGGCGCCACGCCCGGCTCGCGCAGCTACCGCTTCATCGACGAGGCCAACGCCGCCTATCGCCGGCTGGTGGTCGATGCCACCGGCAAGCACGTGCTCGGTGCGGTGCTGGTGGGCGACAACAGCTACTACGACACACTGCTGCAATACGCCCAGAACGGCATCGCCCTGCCTGCCGACCCGGCGGCGCTGATCTTGCCGCAAGGCGGTGGCGCACCGGCCCTGGGCGCCGATGCGCTGCCTGACAGCGCGACCATCTGCTCGTGCCACAACGTCAGCAAGGGCGCAGTGTGCGCAGCGATCGACAGTGGTTGCGCCGACCTTGCCGCGGTCAAAGGCTGCACCAAGGCGGCCACCGGCTGTGGTGGCTGCGCGGCGCTGCTCAAGCAAGTGTTCGAGCATGAACTCACCGCCCGTGGCGTGACCGTGGACAAGAGCCTGTGCGAGCACTTCGCCTACACCCGCCAGGAGCTTTACGGGCTGGTGCGGGTGGGGGGCATACGCACCTTCAACGATTTGCTGGCGCGCCATGGCAAGGGCCATGTCGGCTGCGACATCTGCAAGCCGGCGGTGGGCAACATCCTCGCTTCGTGCTGGAACCAGCCGATCATGGACCCAGCGCTGGTGCCGCTGCAGGACACCAACGACACCTTCATGGCCAACATGCAGAAAAACGGTACCTACTCGGTGGTGCCGCGCATTCCCGGCGGCGAAATCACCCCGGACAAACTGATCGTGATCGGCCAGGTGGCCAAGAAGTACGATCTTTACACGAAGATCACCGGCGGCCAGCGCATCGACCTGTTCGGCGCCCAGTTGCACGAGCTGCCGCTGATCTGGGGCGAGCTGATCGAGGCCGGCTTCGAGACTGGCCACGCCTACGGCAAATCGACCCGCACGGTGAAGTCCTGCGTAGGCAGCACCTGGTGCCGCTACGGTGTGCAGGACAGCGTAGCCATGGCGCTGCGCCTGGAGGACCGCTACAAGGGCCTGCGCAGCCCGCACAAGCTCAAGTTCGCGGTCTCTGGCTGCACCCGCGAATGTGCCGAGGCGCAAAGCAAGGACATCGGCGTGATCGCCACCGACAAAGGCTGGAACCTCTACGTCTGTGGCAATGGCGGCATGCGCCCACGGCATGCCGAACTGTTCGCCACCGACCTGGATGACGAGACCCTGGTGCGCCTGATCGACCGCGTGCTGATGTTCTACATCCGCACCGCCGACAAGCTGCAGCGCACGTCGGTATGGCGCGAGAGCCTGGACGGCGGCCTGGACTACCTCAAGCAGGTGATCCTCGACGACAGCCTGGGCCTGGCTGCCGAGCTGGAAGCGCAGATGCAGCATGTGGTCGAGCAGTACGAATGCGAATGGGCCAACGCCCTCAACGACCCGGAAAAGCTCAAGCGCTTCCGCACGTTCGTCAACGATCGACGTGCCGACCCGGACGTGCATTTTGTCCGCGAGCGTGAACAGCGTCGCCCCGCTGCACCCCTGCACCTGATCCCTACCATTGAGGAGGCTGTGTGATGAACCTGTCCAATGCTGCTGTGGCAAAGCAACCCAACTGGCAAGCGGTCTGCAACACCGATGACCTGGTCGCCGACTCTGGTGTGGTGGTGTGGCTCGATGGCACTCAGGTCGCCTTGTTCTACCTGCCTGGGCAGGCGCAGAGCCTGTACGCGGTGGACAACCGCGACCCACGCTCCGGAGCCAACATCATTGGCCGCGGGCTAGTGGGTAGCCTGCAGGGCGAGCTGGTGGTGGCAGCACCGCTGTACAAACAGCACTTCAGCCTGCACAGCGGTGCGTGCCTGGAAGATCCGGGCCAGCAGTTACGTGTCTGGCCGGTACGAATGAGCGGGGATGCTGTGGAAGTGGCAGTGGCCTGATCCCGGCTCTTACCTGTCTCTTGCGCTTGCTCTTGCTTTGCTTTGCTTTTGCTTTTGCTTCTAAGCGCGCGATAGCTCATGCGCCGCCGATTGCGACTTTCAGGAGGCCGAGCGCAGGTCTTGCGGAGGGAGGTGACGGGCAGGGATGCCCGTCAAGCGCTGCGGCCCATGGATGGGCCGTCAGCGCGGTCCTCCCGGGAGCAAGGCCGGAGCGAGGGAACCCCGGAGCGCAGCGTAGGGGCCGGATGATGGGAGCCGACGGTTTTGGTTACTTTGGCCACGACCAAAGTAACCCGCCGTAATGGCGGAAAGGTGAATCAGCGCCTCCATGGCGAATGGATATTCACCCGATCTGAAAGCCTCAAGCCGCAAGCCGCAAGCTGCCAGCAGCAGCCGCCAGCAGCGCGACCCGGATACGCCACAGGTGGCGATGCGGTAAGCTTGGCGCATGAACCTCGACACCCGCATCAAGTACCGCCACCTGCTGTGCTTCCTGGAGATTGCCCGGCAGGGCAGCCTGGCCAGGGCCGCCGACATTCTGGCGATCAGCCAGCCGGCAATTTCCAAGACCCTCAAGGAGCTTGAAGACCTGCTCGAGGCGCGCCTGTTCGAGCGCAGCCGCCAGGGCGTCGAGCTGACCCCGGCCGGCACCCGCTTCATGCATTACGCCGGGCCCAGCGTACAGGCCCTGCGCGATGGCGTGAGCAGCTTGCGCGGTGAAGCGCGGGCGCCGTCGCAGGTGCGCATCGGCGTGCTGTCCACCGTCGAAGGCCTGCTGATGCCCGAGGTGCTGTGCCGCCTGCATCAACGCCATGAAGCGTTGCTGATCAGCGTGGTGACCGGCGCCAGTGCACAGTTGCTCGGCCAGTTGCGCCTGGGCGAACTGGAACTGGTGGTCGGGCGCATGACCGATAGCCCGCAGATCCAGGGTTTGTCGTTCGAACATCTGTACAGCGAGTCGATGGCTTTGGTCGTGCGCCCAGGTCACCCATTGCTGGCCAACATGCAAGTAGACCGAGCCCGCGTTGGCCGTTATCCACTGGTGCTCCCACCACCGGGCACTACCATTCGCCAGCACGCCGACAGCCTGTTCGTGCAATGCGGCATTCAACTGCCGGCACAGCGCCTTGAGACCCTTTCACTGGCCTTGAGCCGGCGCTACCTGCTGGGCAGTGATGCCGTGTGGGTGGCGCCGCGTGATGCGGTGCTGCTTGACCTGCGTCGCGGCGAACTTGCCGAGCTTGATCTGGGGGTGCGGGAACCGGGCGGGTCTGTGGGCATCTGCCGCAATGCCGCGTTGGCGCTGAGCCTGCCGGGGCAGTGGGTGTGCGATGTGTTGCGGGAAGTGGCGGGGCAATATCGCGAGCGGTTGTACCCGTAAGCTTCGTTGTAGGCGAGCGTTCCTGGCCCAGAAACGCTCGTGTGGTTCATGCCCAAACTGTTCTCAAGCGGTTCGCAAGGACACCGCGATCACCGAAGGAACAGTTGAGCCTCGCGCCTCTTCGTCACGGCCATTGATCAACAAGCGCTTATTGCCTGGATCGAGCGTGACCGTCGATTTAGATGTATAGAAGCCGTCGTCTGGTAGTTGAGCGCCCACCTGGCCATAACCGAAGGGAGGGACGAAGTTGGTGTCAAACTTGCCAGCCGAGGTCAAGCTAAAGGCAAGCATATAAGTGTAGAAACTACCGTAACCGACCAGGCCATCGCCTGTCTCTACTCCCGCATACCAACCGCCCGGCTGGTCAAATTTCAACGCTTCGCCGCCGTTGAACTCTTTGGCCGGCATGCCCGAATAGTCGATTCGGTAAACAGTCGGGTGGCTGATTTCTTCATCGAGGTCGTACAGTTCCCCGTAAAAAGTGATCCGGTTAGCAACGCGGTCTACGGAAAAACCATTATTGATGATCCAGGGATCGGACCAGTGGTGGCCATTTATGCCAAAGGCATTATCCACTTTCCCGTCGGTGGTCAAGGCTGTGGTAACGCTATACGCATCGTCCTCCCGCATCAGATACCAGGCCAATACAAGGTGCTGCGCACCTGAGGGGGGCGTGAAACTGGCAATGCCGTCGATGATGTGTGAGTCGGTCTGGGGAATCAGCTTGCTGACGTCAAGGAAGCCACCGACGCCAAAATCCTCGCGCAATGCGCCGTTACTGTTCAGCCCAATCACCACCGGTTCGAATATCTGCGGCCCGCGACGCAAAGCTGTGACGAAAATGCGGTCTTTCGCCACTGCCAAGTGCTCCAGCAGCAAATCTCCATCGATCAAGTCGTGGGTATCTACGTAACCTTTGCCCTCCCCGAATGTCAGGTCCGGTTGCCCCTTGGCACTCAGTTTCCAAAGGTGGCTGGCTGATTGCCCCTTCATCAGAACAGCAATCAGCAAATTGCCCTCATCATCCTCCACGATGCTTTCGATGGACTTGTAGGCAGCGCTGGCAGTTTTGTTGAAATCGAAGATTCCATCGTTGTTGAAACTATTATCCAGCATGCCGTCGTCTTTCAGGCAAGCCACGAAAACCTTGGCGTCCTCTGTGTTGGGGTTGTAACTTTCACCAATGACATAACTGCGGCCACCGCTGACCATGCTTTTGATGATTGCAGTGCTGTCGGCCCGTGACCCGGCGATTTTTTCAAGGATGTGGGCAAGCCCATCGATGCCGTAGTCACGATCGATGGGGGCCTTCGGCAACTCAACGGATGTGCTGGCCAAGCTTGGGGATTCACGGGATTCACGGGTTGAACGGACACGCTTTCGTGAAATGTTCATGACTCTTCCTTGGTAATGAGTAAACGCAGGGCCGTGCGGCTTACGTCGTTGTCAGCCATTGCGCGTCGGATGCTCATTGGAATCCAGGCTCAAGTCGGGCGCTACTGGCAGAAATGCCAGGGTGGGGCTGGTTGCTGGCAGAGCCAGTTTTGCCGGGGCGCTGGCTGTGCGTGTGGCCAATACTGGCCAAAGGCCCGTAAGGTTGTGTGCCAGCGCGTTGTCGAGTGAACTTACTCTATGAAACCCGCTCTTATGCCGGTAGCCATTGGTAATGGCCGCCTGATAAGCTCGCGGCTTTACCCTGATTGCCCACATGGCGCATGAACAAGGAAATAGCATGAAACAGCATCGTTTGGCGGCTGCGGTTGCCCTGGTAGGCCTGGTACTGGCTGGCTGTGATCAACAAGCCAGCAGCCCCGAGCTGAAAACTCCGGCACAGAAAGCCTCCTACGGTATCGGCCTGAACATGGGCAAGAGCCTGGCTCAGGAAGGCATGGAAGACCTTGATTCCAAAGCCGTTGCCCTCGGCATCGAAGACGCCGTTGGCAAGAAAGAACAGCGCATCAAGGACGAAGAGTTGGTAGAAGCCTTCACCTCGCTGCAGAAGCGCGCCGAGGAGCGCCTGGCCAAGGCCAGCGAAGAAGCCGCCTCCGCCGGCAAGAAGTTCCTCGAAGAAAACGCCAAGAAGCCAGGCGTGGTCACCACCGCTTCGGGCCTGCAGTACGAAGTGGTCAAGAAGGCCGACGGCCCACAGCCCAAACCGACCGACGTGGTCACTGTCCACTACGAAGGCAAGCTGATCGATGGCAAGGTGTTCGACAGCTCGGTAGAGCGTGGCAGCCCGATCGACCTGCCGGTCAGCGGTGTCATCCCAGGCTGGGTTGAAGGCCTGCAACTGATGCACGTTGGCGAGAAGTACAAACTGTTCATCCCGGCTGAGCTGGCCTATGGCGCACAGAGCCCAAGCCCGCTGATCCCGGCCAACTCGGTCCTGGTGTTCGACCTGGAACTGATCGCCATCAAAGACCCGGCCCAGCTGCAGGGCGACGCGCCTGAAGCTCAGGCACCTGCCGAAGCTCCGGCTGAAGCACCAGCCAAGTAATACTGGTTGGGAATGCACAACGCCCCGTCTAAACGGGGCGTTGTCGTTTGTGCATCAGGCATCGGGCCGAACCTCGTGGGCAGGAGGCTGTCCGAGAAAGGGCAGTGTGAAGAAGCAGGAGGCTTCTGACGCAAATCGTTTGCGGTTCTGAAACGACTGTGTAAAAAACGCCCGATCTGACCGGGGCCCTTGCTTTACAGGCACCTGCCGTCAGAAAATTCGCCCTGTTCACAAGGTTATCCACAATAAATGTGGATAACCTCTCCCTGCTGGAGGCTACATGAGCGCACCCTGGAATTTCGCCCGCTTCCTGCCCTTGGCCGAGCGCCTGCTGAGCCGTGGCCGCCTGCCGGCTTTGCTGTTCGCCGTGGCCCGCAAAGGCCCGCGCCTGGGCCAGTTGCGTGAAGACATCAAGCTTTTGCAGTCGCTGTGCCTGGCCTGGTGGCGTGGCGAGTACCGGGCGATTAGCCCCAAGGCACTGGTGACCATCGTCGCCGGCCTGCTGTACTTCGTCAGCCCCATCGATGCGATCCCCGACTGGCTGTTGGGTGTAGGCTTTCTCGATGATATCGCCGTGCTCGGCTGGGTGCTGAAGACCGTCTCCGATGAGCTGGCACGGTTCAAGGCCTGGCGCGACAGCCAGGCACCCGAGCGCCTGCGCGTGGTCGAGCGCTTGCCCGACACCCCTGAAGCTTTGCGCCTGGAGCGTAAAACGCACTGAAATCGAGCAGATCCCCACAGACCCCCGGGCTTGGTAATATAATTGGCATAAGGGTTATGCCTACGGATTACATGCGGTAATCCTACGTAAGGGGGTTGTAATGGGTATTCAGGTCATTAGCCGGGACGGTCAGCCCGAGTACGCAGTCGTTCCCTGGGAGCAGTATCAGGCGCTGCTCAAGGCGGCCGGTCAGGCGCCTGCCGAGGCGCTTGGCGAAACCAACGATCACAGTGCGACAAGTGCCAGTTTGCCCGCCTTCAGCGAAGTGGCGCAGCTGCGTCAGGCCAAAGGCATCGCACCAGAGCAATTGGCGCGAAATGTGGGTGTCAGCCCCGCCTACCTGGCGATGATCGAGTCGGGTGAACGCCAGCCGGATGCGGCGATCCGCCGTGCCCTGGCCTGGCACTTGGGTGTGGCGGGCTGGAGCGAGCCGTCATGAGCCAGGTCAGGATCAGCCGTCAGCATTGGCAAAGCTTGCTGGATGAGCTTGACCTGGCCCGCCGTCAACGGCATTTGCTGACTTACCGCGCGCTGATCGAGCGTTTGCAATTGCCCAGCCCGGCCATGCAGACGCTGACTGCGGCGCTTGAATACCTGGCGGTGCTCGATGCCCGTGCCGAGCAGCCGCTGCGCAGCTCGCTGGTGATCAGCCAGGGCGCCAGCCGCCTGCCGCGTACCGGTTTCTTCGAATGCGTGGAGCGCCTTGGGCGCTTCTCCGGGCCGGTCGACGGCATGGAGGCAGCGTCGTGGCATGCTTCGGAAGTTGTGCGGGTATTCGAGTACGCCTACCCGGAGATTGCCTGACAGGTCGATAGACTTGCCCCGCCAAACTTCCACCAACGCCACACTCCGAAAAAAGAAGGGGCCGGGCACTTACGTGCCCGGCCCCTTCTTTTTCACATCAGCGCTGACTGATTACTGCTTGGCCACCTTGGTGCTGGCACTCAGGTAGTCGATCAGGATGCGACCGGTCTCGGACAGGTAAGCGTCGTCTTCGGGCTTGGTGTTTTCATCCTCGGTCGGCAGGGCGTCCTCGTCCTCTTTCTTCAATTCCTTCAACGGCTCTTCACCCTTGGCCTTGCGGCGGATGTTTTCCAGCGCCAGCTGTTTGGCCTCGATCTCATCATGGCGGGCACGGCGGTCCTGCTCGTTGAGGCTGACGGTCTTCTCGTTCATCAGCTTCTGGGTCAGTGCCAGGCGGTCACGGATATAGGTGAACTCCGCGTCCTTGTCGCTGCGCGCTTCATGCTGGGCCTTGAGCTGCGCCAGGAAGGGTTTGAACGGGTCGGCCGCCGGCTTGACCACCGGGCGGATGGTGTCCCACGGCATGGCCTCGGGCAGGGCGCTTTCACCGATTTCCTTGGTGTCGATGATCGACGGGTAATCGATGTCTGGCAGTACGCCCTGATGCTGGGTGCTCTGCCCGGACACCCGGTAGAACTTGGCCAGGGTCAGTTTCAGCTCGCCATGATTGAGCGGCTGGATGGTTTGCACGGTGCCCTTGCCGAAGGTCTGGCCGCCTATGATCAGGGCGCGGTGGTAATCCTGCATGGCGCCGGCGAAGATTTCCGAGGCCGAGGCCGAGAGGCGGTTGACCAGCAGTACCAAGGGGCCTTTGTAGAAGGCGCCAGGGTTTTCGTCTTCTAGCACGTCAACCCGGCCATCGCTGTTGCGAACCAGAACCGTGGGGCCCTTCTCGATGAACAGGCTGGTCAGCTCGGTGGCTTCCTGCAGGGAACCGCCGCCGTTGTTGCGCAGGTCGATGACCACGCCGTCGACTTTTTCCTTTTGCAGTTCGGTGAGCAGCTTTTTCACGTCGCGCGTGGTGCTCTTGTACTCAGGGTCCCCGGCCCGGTAAGCCTTGAAGTCCAGATAGAAGGCAGGGATTTCAATGATGCCCAGCTTGTAGTCACGGCCAGCCTGCTTGAGCTTGAGCACCGACTTCTTGGCCGCCTGCTCTTCGAGCTTGACCGCCTCACGGGTGATCGACACCACTTTGCTGGTCTGGTCGCTCGGGGCATTGCTGGCCGGGATGATTTCCAGGCGCACAACCGAGCCTTTCGGGCCACGAATCAGCTTGACCACTTCGTCCAGGCGCCAGCCGACCACGTCGACCATTTCTTTGTTGCCTTGGGCGACGCCGATGATCTTGTCGGCCGGGGCCACCTGCTTGGTCTTGGCCGCAGGGCCCGCAGGCACCAGACGCACGATCTTGACCTGATCATTGTCGCTCTGCAGCACCGCGCCGATGCCTTCGAGCGACAGGCTCATGTTGATGTCGAAGTTCTCGGCGTTGTCCGGCGACAGGTAGTTGGTGTGCGGGTCGTAGGACTGGGCGAAGGTATTGATGTAGGCCTGGAAGATGTCTTCGGCACGGGTCTGGTCCAGGCGCGACAGCTGGTTCTTGTAACGCTTGGTCAGGGTTTCCTGAATCTGCTTGGGCTCTTTGCCGGCGATCTTCTGGCGCAGCACCTCGTCCTTGACGCGCTTGCGCCACAGGTCGTCCAGCTCGGCCTGGTTCTTCAGCCACGGAGCGTCCTTGCGGTCGATCAGCAAGGTTTCCTTGGCGGTGAAGTCCATCTTGTCGACGCCCTTGTTCAGCTCGGCCAGGGCGAAGTCCAGGCGTTGCTTGACGCGGTCCAGGTAGCGCTTGTAGATGGTGAAGCCAGGGTCGAGGTTGCCGCTTTTGAGGAAGTCGTCGAACTGCCTCTTCCACTTGTCGAACTCGGCGATGTCGGCCGCAGTGAAGTAGCTGCGCGCAGGGTCGAGCAGTTTGATATAGCTGTCGTAGATGATCACCGAGCGGGCGTCATCGAGCGGCGGCTTGCTGTAATGGTGACGTTTGAGCAACTCAACCACGTTGAGGCTGGCGACGATTTCGTCACGGTCGGGCTGCAGGCTGTCCCATTTGTTGGCGGCCGCCGCATTGCCGCCGAGCGTGAGGCTGCCCAGGCCGATCATCAGGGCCAGGGCGGTGCTTGGGAGGAAATGCTTCATGCTGATTCGACGTGGAGGCAATTGATCACGCATAGTAGGCCGTCTTTTCCGTTGCCGGTTCCATGGAGCCGGACAAATACTGCAAAAAGCCAGGGGCGTGGATACCCCAGGCTCAGTCATGTCAATCAACTATGGAGGCACTGTGAAGGCATTGCAAGGCGAAGACGGACATGTGGAGTGGGTCGAGGCCGAGCGCCCGGCCCTGGATGCCGGCCAGGTACGCATTCGCGTGGCTGCGGCGGGCCTGAACCGGGCCGATCTGTTGCAAATGAAGGGTCTTTATCCGCCACCACCCGGTGCCAGCCCATACATGGGCCTGGAATGCGCCGGGGTAGTGGAAGAAGTGGGGCCGGGCGCCGACTGGCGGGTAGGCGACCGAGTGTGCGCGCTGCTGGCCAGCGGGGCCATGGCCGAGGAAGTGGTGGTCGATGCCCGCCATGTGCTGCCGGTGCCCGAGGGCCTGAGCCTGCACGAGGCAGCAGCGCTGCCCGAGGTCTACGCCACCGCGTGGTTGAACATTTTCCAGCTCGGTGCGGTGAAGGCCGGCGAGAAGGTGCTGGTACACGCCGGTGCCAGCGGTGTCGGCTCGGCAGCCATTCAGTTGTGCAAGGCGTTCGGCAACCCGGTGTACGTCAGCGTTGGTTCGCAGGAGCGCCTGGCGTACTGCCAGGCCCTGGGCGCTACGGGCGGAGTGGTGCGCAACGAAAACCTGGAAGCGCTGGAGGGCATGGGCCCGTTCGACGTGATTCTTGACCCGGTGGGCGCCAGTTACGGGCAGCTCAACCTCAAGCTGCTGGCACGCGACGGGCGTTGGGTGATCATCGGCCTGATGGGCGGGCGCACGGTTGAACTGGACCTGGCGCAGGTGCTGGGCAAGCGCCTGGAAATCACCGGTTCCACCTTGCGCAACCGTGACGACGGGTTCAAGGCCGAGCTGTTGCGCGAGCTGCAGCAGCAGGTGTGGCCGCTGTTTACCGAAAAGCGCTTGTCGCCGCAGTTGGTGGACACCTACCCGGTCGAGTTCGCCCAGGCAGCGTATGCCGAGCTTGAGAGCAATCAGGTGTCGGGCAAGCTGGTGATGGTGATCGACGCTAGCCTGGCGTGAGATTGCCGGGGCTGCGTTGCAGCCCATCGCGACACAAGGCCGCTCCTACCGTAGGAGCGGCCTTGTGTCGCGAAAGGGGCGCAAAGCGCCCCCATGGCCCTCAAGACCAGCTCAGTATCGGCCAGCCATTCTTCTCGGCATGCTCGCGCAACACCGCATCCGGGTTCACCACATGCGGATGATCCACCTTCAGCAACAACGGCAGGTCGTTGCGCGAATCGGAATAGAAGCTCGCCCCCTCCAGGTTCTCCTGCTCCTGGTCCAGCCATTCCAGCAGGCGGGTGATCTTGCCCTCCCGGTAAGTCAGCACCCCATGAGTCTTCCCGGTATACACCCCGTTCACAGCCTCCAGCTCGATCGCCAGGTACTCGTCCACCCCTAACCGCGCCGCAATCGGCCCGACCAGGTGAGTGCCCGAGGCGGAAATGATCAGGATGCGGTCGCCACGCTTGCGATGTTCGGCGATGCAGCGGCAGGCATCACCGAAAATGATCGGCTCGATGACGTCTTCCACCCATGGTTCGACCAGGTGCTCGACCTCTTCCAGCGTACGCCCGGCAATCGGTTCCAGGCTGAAGGCCATGTACTCTTCCATCTGCAAGTGGCCTTTGCCGTAGGCCTCCATCAGGGCATGGTCGCGGCGCAGGAACTCCTTGCCGTCGACCCAGCCCAGCCTTGCCATCTGCTCGCTCCACAGCGACGCGCAGTCACCATGGATCAGGGTTTCGTCGAGATCGAAAATTGCCAGTGCCATGCGTTGAATCTCCTTAGGCCACTTCCCGTAGCGCCGTGGGGTCGATCGACAAGGATACCCGCTGGCCGTCCGCGTGCAGGTCGGCCGATGAGCGATTGAGCACATCCACCACCAGCTCCACTTCACGTACCCGTACCCGGTAGCGGATCACATTGCCGAGCAGGCTGTGACTGCGCACTTCGCCGTCCAGTTCGCCATTGCGGCTCAAGGTGATCGACTCGGGGCGAATCGCCAGGCGGTTGGCCACCGGGCGTTGCAGCAGTCGGCTGGCACTGTCCGGGTCGAGCAGGTTGTAGTTGCCGATGAAACCGGCGGCAAACAGGTCCACCGGGGCCGTGTACAGGGTTTCAGCGTCGCCGCTCTGCACGATGCGCCCCTGGTTCATCAGGAAGATGCGATCAGACATCGTCAGCGCTTCTTCCTGGTCATGGGTAACGAAGATGGTGGTCAGCCCCAGTTCGCGCTGGATGGCGCGGATCTGCTCGCGCAGGTGCTTGCGAATACGCGCATCCAGCGCCGACAGCGGCTCGTCGAGCAGCAGCAGGCGCGGGCGGGTGACCAGCGAGCGGGCCAGGGCCACCCGCTGGCACTGGCCGCCGGACAGCTGGTGCGGGTAGCGCCCGGCAAAACTGCCCAGTTCCACCAGTTCCAGCGCCTCGCGCACGCGTACTTGAATGTCACTGGCCTTGACCTTCTGCATGCGCAGGCCAAAGGCGACATTCTGCTCCACGGTCATGTTGGGGAACAGCGCATAGCTCTGGAACACCATGCCGATGCCGCGCTTTTGCGGGCTCAGCGGCACGATGTCCTGGCCGTCGAGCAGAATCTGCCCGCCGTCCACCGGGGTCAGCCCGGCGATGCAGCGCAGCAGGGTGGACTTGCCGCAGCCGGAAGGGCCGAGCAAGGTGACGAATTCGCCGCGCTCGATCTGGCAGTCGATATTTTCGAACACGGGGGTGCCGGCATAGCGTTTGTGCAGTTTCTGTACGCTGACGAAGCTCATGTCAGGTCTTGTCCTTGTTCAGGCGGTTGGCGACCCAGGTCAGTACCAGCACGAAGGCGAAGTACGAGATCACCAGCGCGCTGTTGAAGTGGCCGCTGCTGTTGCGCATGTTGTTCAGGTACACCTGCAGGGTCTCGTAACGCGTGCCGACCAGCAGGTTGGCGAACACGAACTCGCCGAACAGGAACGAGAACGACAGCAGCAGCGCCACCATCAGGCCTTTGCGCAGGTTGGGCAGCACCACCAGGAATGCCGCCTGCCAGGTGCTGGCGCCGAGCAACTGGGCGGCGTCCATCAGGTCGCGCAGGTTGATCGCCTGCAGGTTGTTGGTGATCGCCCGGTACATGAACGGCAAGGCGATGGTGAAGTAGCAGCCGATCAGGATCCACGGCGTGCCGACCATGGCCATAGGCCCGCTGCCGTAAAGCTGCAGCAGGCCCACCGAGGACACCACCGGCGGTACCGCGAACGGCAGCAGGATGAGGATGTTCATCAGTGCGTCGAGCTTGGGGAAGTGGTAGTGCACCACGAACAGCAGCGGCAGGATCAGCACCACCGACAGCAGCAGTGCGCCCACGCACACCAGCAGCGACTGGCCGAAGGCCGCGAGAAAGCGCGGCTCACCCCACAGCGCCACGTACCACTTGAGGGTCAGGCCGCTGGGCAGCAGGCTGGCTGACCAGCTGGTGGCCAGCGAGTAGAGCAGGGTGCCGGCCAGTGGTAGCAGCAGAATGAGAAACAGCAGGTACACCACAGCGCGGTGGTAGAGGCTGCCGGCGCTGGGCCTGGTTGAGCGGTTAGCGTGCATGGTAGCTCCGTTTCAGCAGCCATTGATGGACGACCGTGACCACCGTCATCAAACCCACCAGCACCATGGCCAGCGCGCTGGCCAGGTTGGGGTCCAGGCTGATGTCACCGGCCACCAGGCCGGCGATGCGGATCGGCAGCACGTTGAAGTTGCCGGTGGTCAGGGCATACACCGTGGCATACGCGCCCAGGGCATTGGCCAGCAGAATCACGAAGGTGCCGAGCAGAGCCGGGGTCAGCACCGGCAGGCCGATGTGCCGCCAGTATTGCCAGTGGCTGGCGCCCAGCAACGCGGCCGATTCGCGCCAGTCTTCGCGCAGGGCATCGAAGGCCGGGTAGAGCAGAAGTACGCCCAGGGGGATCTGGAAGTAGGTGTAGACCAGGATCAGGCCGCTTTTGGAGTAGATGCTGAAGTCTTCCAGCAGGCCAACCTGCTTGAGCAGCAGGGTTAGCGCCCCGTTGAAACCGAGCAGGATGATGAACGCGAAGGCCAGCGGCACGCCGGCGAAATTGCTGGTCATGTTGGCGAAAGCGCTGACGAAATCGCGCAGGCGCGAATCCACCTGGCGCAGCGAGTAAGCACCGAGGGTGGCGATGATGATGCCGAACAGGCTCGACCAGAAGCTGATTTCCAGGCTGCGTTGCAGTGCCTGCAGGTAGAACTTCGAGGCGAACACCTTGCTGAAGTTGGCCAGCCCCCAGCCTGCTTCCGACTGCACGCTGTTGATGGCCACCCATGCCAGCGGGGCGATCTGGAAGATGATGAAGAAGACAGCAAACGGCAGCAGGCAGAGCAGGGCCAGGTAGCGCCCGCGGGCGCCGGCATTCACTTGAGCAACTCCCGGCAGACGGTTTTGTCGTGGGCAGCGCCAAGCAACTCGCAGATAGTGCCACACAGCTCGGTTTGCAGCGGCTTGGCGGCCGGGTCGAGGCTGAAGGCGTCGCCAAACACGAACAGCGGCACTTCGCGCTCTTCGGCCAGCAGGCCGTTGTGCGAACGGTCATTGTTCATGCCGTGGTCGGCGGTGACCAGTACCTGGTAGCCCTCTTCGAGCCAGCGCGGCAGGTAGTCGGCCAACAGGATGTCGGCGCTGCGCGCAGCGTTGCGGTACTGGCTGCTGTCCAGGCCGTGGCGGTGGCCGGTGTCGTCGATGCTCATCGGGTGCACCAGCAAAAAGTTCGGCGCATGGCGGCGGCGCAGGTACTCGGCGTCGGCCAGCAGGTGCGAGTCGGGGTAGCGGTCGTCCCAATAGAACAGGCCGTGCTGGATCGGCAGCTTCGGCGCGTGGGTATGGCGGTCGCGCTGCGGGTCGAAGGGCGAGCGGTTGTACAACTCGCTCATCCAGTGATAAGCCGCCGCAGCCGTGCCCAGGTTGGCCTCGCGGGCGTAGTGGAACACACTGCGCTGGTTGGACAGGCGGTTGATGTTGTTGTGCACGATACCGCTGTCGATCGGCGCCACGCCGGTGAGGATGCACTCGTACAGCGGCCGGGACAGCGACGGCAGCTCGCATTCCACGCGGTACAGCGCGGCACGGTCGGCTTCGACGTAAGCGTGCAGGTGGCCCATGGCGTGATGCGCGACCTGGTGGTTGAGGCCGTCGAGCAGGACCAGGATGACGTTGTGTTGCATGGTGGCTCCCAGTGGAGCTGCAAGCTTCAAGCTACAAGCTGCAAGAAGAAGCCGGCATGTCGATCACCTGCTTGTACCTGCAGCTTGCAGCTTGAAACTTGAAGCTTCTTCATTCCATCTCGATGATGACTTGCTCCTGCCACATCTGCGGCAGCTTTTTCGAGGTCGCTTCCCACACCTCGGGGTTCTTGATCGGCTGTGCAGCGCCGTACTGCTCGTTGGGCAGCAGCTTGGCCTGCACGTCTGCGGGCAGTTTCAGGTGCTCGGCGCGGATCGGCCGGGCATGCCCCTTGGCCAGGTTGATCTGCCCGGCATCGCTGAAGATGTACTCACGCGCAAGCTTCGCTGCATTGGGGTTTTTGGCGTATTTGTTGATGATGGTGGTGTAGCCGGAGATGACCGATCCGTCCGACGGGATCAGCACTTCGAAGCGTTTCGGGTCGATCTGGTCGCGGTAGCTCAGGCCATTGAAGTCCCATACCACGCCCACTTCGACCTCGCCTTTCTCCAGGGTCTGGATGGTCGGGTTGGCAAGCGACAGGCGCTTCTGCTGGGCCAGCTTGGTGAAGAGATGAAGGCCCGGGGCGACGTTGCCCTCATCGCCCTTGTAGGCGATGGCTGCGGCCAGCACGCCGTTGGCGGCCTGGGCCGCAGTACTGACATCGCCGATGGCGACCTTGTACTTGCCTTTTTCCAGGTCGTGCCAGGTTTTAGGGCGTTCTTCTTCCTTCACCAGGTCCTTGTTGATGATGAAGGCGATGGTGCCGGTATAGGCCAGCGCCCAGTGACCATCCTTGTCCTTGGCCCAGTCCGGCACCTGGTCCCAGGTGCTCGGCTTGTACGGCTGGCTCACGCCCTTGGCCACGGCAATCGGGCCGAAGGCGGCACCGACGTCACCGATATCGGCGCTGGCGTTGTCCTTCTCGGCATCGAACTTGGCGATTTCCTGGGCCGAGCTCATGTCGGTGTCGGTGTGCTTGAGGCCGTACTTGCTGGCCAGGTCTTCCCAGGTGCCTTTCCAGTTGGCCCAGGCATCGGGCATGCCCACGCTGTTGATCGTGCCTTCTTTGCGGGCAGCGTCTTCCAGGGCCTTGAGGTCGGTGCCGGCGGCCATGGCCGAGGTACACAGGGCCATGGCCGAGCCGAGCAGTGACGCCATGAACAACTTTTTCATCCGAAGCTCCTTTGGGTGGGTGCCTTGCGCGATCGTTGTTATGAGTGAAGCCTTGCTTGGCGAACCTTTGGTCTAGGTCAGCAAACCTTGCGCCAAGGTAGGCCGGTTGCGTGACAATTTGATGTAAGGGAAGGGTTGAAGCAGGTGCTGCCATCTCCTGCGAATACAGCGTAGACCAGATCGCAAGCCCCGATTCCCAGGGCCTGGCCCGAATCTGGCAGTGCTCTGATGAAGTGTGTACAGCTGCTTTGTCACAGCATGTTCATCAGCCCTGCCTAGGCTTGCACTATTCTCCAAGTGCCCTGTTCTGGGGCTGGACTAGTCCAGATAGGTAACCCTTGATGCAGTCGACGCCACCGCGTGCGGTAACAGCCATCTGCCATGCCTTGCAGGAGCAGATCGAGCACGGCCTGCTGGCACCGGGCGGCAAGCTGCCGGCCGAGCGCAAGCTCAGCGAGGTGTTCGATACCACGCGGATCACCCTGCGTGAGGCCCTGGTGCAACTGGAAGCCCAAGGGCTGATCTACCGCGAAGAGCGGCGCGGCTGGTTCGTCGCCCCCGAGCGGCTGACCTACGACCTGATCGAGCGTAGCCACTTTCACGCGATGGTGCGGGACCAGGGGCGGGTGGCCAGTACCGAACTGCTTTCGGCCCGGTTGCAACCGGCATCGGCGGCCATTTGCGCGCGTCTGCACCTGCCGGCGCTGTCCAGCGTGATACGCATCTGCCGGTTGCGGCGTATCGATGGGCGGGCGGTGCTGTATGCCGAGCACTACCTCAACCCGCGCTACTTCCCCGACATCCTCGAACATGACCTTGCGCAGTCGTTGACCGAGATTTATGGGCGGGTCTATGGCATCCGCTATGGGCAGGTATGCTTTGAAATCCTGCCCACGGCGTTACCCTTGGCTGCGGCCGCAGCCTTGAAAGTGTCCACCGGCAGCCCTGGGCTGCATATCACCCGGGTCAACAGTGACCAGCATGGGCACCTGATAGACTGTGACCTTGAGTATTGGCGGCATGATGCGATCCGCATCCGCGCCCAGGCGGGATAAGGGCTGCTGGGCAGCCCATCGCTGGGGCCTAATCGGCAGTCCCGCCGGCTTCTGCCATCGCGCCGCCGCCCGCCGTCACCACCTGCACCGACAAGCGTGGCGTCGCCAGGTCCAGCCCTGCTGCATCCAGTTGGCGCTTCAAAGCCAGGTTGAACGCCCGCGACACTTCCCATTGCTTGATGGGTGCGGTCTTGAAGCGCGCCCGCAGAATCGCCGAACCAGACTCGAAACTTTCTACCCCTTGCAGCTCAAGGGGTGACCAGATATTGCGGCGCATCAGTGGATCGTTGCGCAGTTTCTGTCCCACTTCGCGGATCAGCGTGATGGCCTGGTCGATGTTCATGCTGTGCGGGATGGCCACACGGAAGATCGCATAGCCGAACTCGCGCGAGTAGTTCTTGATGCTCTTGATCTCGCTGAACGGGATGGTATGCACGATGCCATCGATGTCGCGCAGGCGCACGGTGCGGATGGTCAGGCCTTCGACGGTGCCCAGGTGGCCGCCCACATCGACATAGTCGTCGATGGCCAGGGAGTCTTCGATGATGATGAACAGGCCCGTGATCAGGTCGGCTACCAGCGACTGCGCGCCAAAACCGATGGCCAGGCCGATCACCCCGGCACCGGCCAGCAGCGGCGTGACGTTCATGCCCATGTTGGCCAGGGCGACGATCAGCGCAATGATGAAGATCACCACGAACATCACGTTGCGGATCAGCGGCATCATGGTTTGCGCCCGGGCATTGGCAAGGCCCCGGCGTGAACGCACCAGTGCGTGGTGCACGGCCGTGTCGGCCAGTATCCACACCAGCCAGGCGACAATCAGCGTGCCGGCCAGGCCCAGCAGGCGCAGGCTGACTTCATGGCCCTCACCTTCGGCGAAGCTGATCATCGACTGGCCCCAAACGCGCAGCCCCAGTTCGATGAACACCAGCCAGATGAACAGGTGCACCAGCACATAACCGAAGTTGCGCAGGCGCTCTGTGTATACCGCCTGCCGCTTGTTGGCGCGCTTGGGGTTGGCGGCGTGGCGGCGCACCAGGCCATTGAGCACCATGCACACCACCACCAGCACCGTGCACATCAGTGACTGGCGCAGCGCGGTGCTGGTGTCGCCGGCCGACACGAAAGTGGCGAACAGCGAGATCGCCACCAGGATCATCGCCGGTATGTACCAGAAGCTGCCGAGGATTTCGATGGTGTCGCTCAGGGTGCGCCGGGTCAGGCGCCGCGACAGGGGCTGGTTGCGGATCAGGTGGGCGATCGGGCGGCGGAAACGCAGGATGAACAGCCCGGTGCACAGCGCGGCAATCACATTGGCCAGGGTGGCCAGGGCGTGCGCCAGGTGTGTACCAAGGGCAACGGTCAGGCGCGGGTCGCTCATCGCTTCGCCAAAGGCGGCGAAGCTGCCGATCAGCCACAGCGGCCGAAATGCCTGGTGGCGCAGGATGTGCAGCGCGCGGTGGCGGTGCGGGCCGTCGAGCAGCGAGAAGGCGATCACGCAGATGGCTGAGAAGCAGGTGCCCACCACCAGCGCATAGGCCAACACCATGGCCATGGACTTGCCGAGCGAGGAGGGCAGGGCAAAGCTCAGGTACACCGTGAACACCAGCGCCACCAGCCACGGCCCCAGCTTGCGCAGGGCGAAGCGCACCAGGTCCCAGGTGCGCGGGTGCTGCGGCAACTCCTCTGTCAGGCCGAAGCGCACACGCACCCGGTGGCCGATCCAGTTGAATGCATAGGCCAGCAGGCTCCATACGGCGATGATCGCGGCAAAGCCGAACAGGATCGCCGGCCACTGGTGCACGGGCACCACCAGTTCAGCCAGCTCCGCCTGGGCCTGGTCGATTTCCAGCGCCCACCGCTGGAACGGGCTGGCGTCGCCGCTGAACTGCTTCTCGAAATCATGCAGCGCACCGCCGATCAGGCCCAGCACGCCCTGTTCGGCGGTAGGTTGCGACTGCTTGGTGGCGTCACGCAGCTTTTTCAGGTCGGCCAGCAGCTTGGCGCGTTGCTGGTCGTTCTCCAGGTTCTTGATCACCTCGTCCAGCGATTTGCCCAGCGGCTCGGTGGCTTCTGGCTGGGCCGGCGCACTGGAGCCAAGCAGGCCAGGCAGGCCGGCGGCCTGTACCGGGGAGATGAACAGAAACAGCAGCAGGGCAAGGCAACGCAGGAGGGCTGGCACCGGGAAATCTACCTCAGGTCAAACGATTGGCCGAGTGTAGAGGTTTATGTGGGGAGTTTCTCCAGGATCTTCCAGCAGGTGAGGCCGAAGATGCCCAAGGTGCCGATCCACATCATCAGCACACCGACGTCGCGCTCACGCAGGCTGAAGCCGATGGTCAGCAGCATCAGGAAACCGAACACGGGGACGAACAGGGACAGGAAAGGGGACATGACGGGCGATCCTTCTGCACGTGCGGGGGTGATGCTTTAAGCATAGTGGCTAGCTGGCGAAGCGGAATGACTTGTATCACATAATGTTTAATCGGTGGGGTTAAAAGTTCATATTTCCTACGCATCTATCAGACCAGTTTCCTACACAGGAATGCATCCCTTGGCCGATATAAGATTCACCACGGCGTGTGGGGATTTTTAGAAGGTTCGACGATGAGTGCAAAATCAGTACGCAACAGTTTATCGTTGTTGGCGGTGGCAGGGTTGAGCATTACTGCCCATGCCGAGAATAACTTGGCAACGGTGATTGTCGATAATAAAACAAGTGCCGCAGCCAGTTACACCTATGAGCACATGTCAGGTACGTCACAGCCGATCATGGGTGAAGTGAATGCTCGCCAGAACAGAGTGTTTTTAGTTACAAGCTTTGCTGATTCAATTTCGGGCATGCGCTTTGTGTACGCATCCGGTAGTAAAAAGTGTCGTTTCTCCGTATCGCATACTGCGCCACCACCACGCTATATACCCACCTGGAAAAAGGATGCTGTTTCGATCGGGTCATCGCGCGCAACTTGTACGGTGAAGATGGAAAGGATAGGAACGCAAATGCCTTATCACTACACGGTGAGGTTCACTATTCAATGAACCTCGCGGGGCGCCAGTGAAGGTGCCCCTCGATGAGCACCGAGGAACGCCCATGAAAATTTTCAGCGTTAATGCCACGCCTGTCGTACGCCAGGAAAACGTTCTGCTACCGGCCACAAAGTCGGAGGAGGGTACTGCACAACCAGGGTGCAAGGTGAGTTTGTCTGATGAGGCCCTTAACGACGCCAGAAACAAGGACGAGGTTCGAGCACTTCATGCACGGATCTATGGAACACCGTCGCTCGGGGATCGAATCAGTTATAGCTATCGAACACGGGGAGAAGAAAAATTCAAGAATGAGCCGCCTCCAGAAAATTACACGCCTGAACAGGCTGAACGCCACCGGCAAGCCCTGGATTATCTGGTAGGTATCGAAAAGCTCTCAGGGGTGGAGACTCAGTTTGAGGAAAACCCGTTTTGGGGGTTGGACCGCGCTCATCTAGTGGCAATCGAGCAGGATGAAAACAGTTATACCGAAGTGGAACGTTATGCGGCAGCTAGAGCAAAAACAGCATTGGACAATATTTTCTTCACACGTCTCAGCGACCATGCCTATAACACAGGCGACCTAAGACCCGTGTTCAAGGGATATCTTGAGTATCTGGATAACTTGACCGACGTCGAACGCCTCAATTTTCCAGCCGATGAACGTGAACGGGTAGCCGGTCTTTTAGCTCGTGCGCAAAGCGAATCTGGCAGCCTCCCCGAAGGCTTCTCCCTCTGGCAATACATGAACTGGGCCCCTGAAGGCCGCCTCGACCTCGAAGCGCTGCTGAACCCCGCGTCTTAGTCGGCAACGCCCGCCCCCACTGAAGGGGCGGGCACTGCCGGCGGTCAGGGCAGTTCGCGGCTGCGGTAGAACGCGGTCAACACCTTCACCAGGTGCGCCAGATCCTGGCTGCCGCACAGCTCACGTATCGAGTGCATGGCAAAGGTCGGCAGGCCGATATCGACCGTGCGCACGCCCAGATGGCTGGCAGTGATCGGGCCGATGGTCGAGCCGCAACCCATGTCGCTGCGCACCACGAAGCTCTGCACCGGCACTTCTTCGGCCATGCACAGGTGGCGGAAGAAGCCCGCTGTTTCGCTGTTGGTAGCGTAGCGCTGGTTGTTGTTGACCTTGATCACCGGCCCTGCATTGAGCTTGGGCCCGTGGTTGCCGTCATGCTTGTCGGCGTAGTTGGGGTGCACCCCGTGGGCATTGTCGGCCGAGACCATCAGCGAACGCTGGATGGTGCGCACATAAGTGTCGCCGTCCGGCAGCAGGCGCTGCAGGGTCTGCTCGAGCATCGGGCCGTCGGCGCCACAGGCCGAGCAACTGCCGACTTCTTCGTGGTCGTTGCATACCAGCACACAGGTTTCGTCACTGTCAGCGGCCAGCAGCGCCTGCAGGCCGGCGTAGCACGACAGCAGGTTGTCCAGGCGCGCCCCGGCGATGAAGTCACCGTTCAGGCCGATCAGTGCGGCGTCCTGGGTATCGTAGAAGCTCAGCTCGTAGTCCAGCACCACGTCGGCGTTGAGCTGGTGTTCACGGGCAAGCTGCTCGGTGAGCAGGGCGCGGAAGTCGATGCGCTCATCGCCGGCCACCTGAGCCAGGATCGGCGGCAGTTCGTTCTGCGGGTTGATCTGCCAGCCTTCGTTGGCGGTGCGGTTGAGGTGGATCGCCAGGTTGGGAATGATGGCGATCGGCAGCTTGAAGTCGATCAGCTGGCTTTCGACCTTGCCATCACGCCGGAAGGTCACCCGGCCGGCCAGCGACAGGTCACGGTCGAACCACGGCGCCAGCAGGGCGCCGCCGTACACTTCCACACCCAACTGCAGGAAACCCTGGCGCTGCAGCTCCGGCTGCGGCTTGACCCGCAGGCACGGGCTGTCGGTGTGCGCACCGACCATGCGAATGCCACCCTGCAGCGGCGCTTGTTTGCCCAGGTTGATGGCGATGATCGAAGAGTCGTTGCGGGTGACGTAGTAGCGGCCGCCAGGCACCGTGGCCCAACTGTCACGCTCGTCCAGGCGCTGGTAGCCGGCCGCCTCCAGGCGCAGGGCCAGGCTGGCGGTGGCGTGGAAGGGCGTAGGGGAGGCCTTGAGAAAATCGATCAGGCCGGTGTTCAGTGCTTCGCGCATAACTCACTCCAATTCGAGCTTCAAGCCTCAAGCTGCAAGCTTCAAGCAAGAGCAGGCCGCGTAGCAAGCTGCAACGCGGTCTGTTCTGGCTTTTCTTGCAGCTTGTCGCTTGAAGCTTGCAGCTTAAAAAGGTGCAGGGCACTCGAACTTCAGCCGCTCCCCGGAAACCGGGTGGGTGAAGCTCAACATTGCCGCATGCAGGCACAACCGCTCATGTGCCGCCAGTGCCTCGGGGTTGGCATACAAACGGTCACCGAGCAGCGGGTGCCCGATCGACAGCATGTGCACGCGCAACTGGTGCGAACGGCCGGTGATCGGCGTCAACTCAACCCGGCAGTGGTCGCCGCAACGCTCGAGGATGCGCCAGAAGGTCAGGGCGTGTTTGCCTTGCTCGTGGTCCACCACATGGCGTGGCTTGGTGGGCGGGTCGTAGCGCAGGGGCAGGTCGATGCTGCCGCTGTCCAGCGCCGGCTGGCCCCAGCACAGGGCGGTGTAGGCCTTCTCGGTCTCGCGGTCGTGGAACTGGCGCGACAGCTCGCGGTGGCTGTCGGCATCGCGGGCCAGCAGGATGATGCCGGAGGTTTCCCAGTCCAGGCGGTGGACGATCAGCGCATCCGGGTAGCCGTTTTCCTGCAGGCGGGTGATCAGGCAGTCCTTGTTGTCATCGGCGCGGCCTGGCACCGACAGCAGCAGGGTCGGCTTGTTGACCACCAGGATGGCGGCGTCTTCATGAAGGATCTGGACGTTCGACAGCGGCATTGCGGGTTCTCGGTCAAATCGGGGAAAACCATTGGGGCCGCGTTGCGGCCCGATCCCGACACAAGGCCGCTCTCTGTAGGAGCGGCCTTGTGTCGCGAACGGGCTGCAAAGCAGCCCCAATGATCAAGCCAGTTCGCTGTATCAGCGATCGGGCAGGGTGATGTTCAGCTCCAGGATCGAGCAACTGCCCTGGTTTTCCAGTTCGATGTGCACATCATCGCTGCCGATGTTCACATACTTGCGGATCACCTCGAGCAGCTCTTTCTGCAGTGCCGGCAGGTAGTCCGGTTCGCTGCGCTGGCCGCGCTCATGCGCCACGATGATCTGTAGACGCTCTTTCGCCACCGACGCACTGGTCTGTTTCTGTCTGCCACGAAAGAAGTCAAAAAGGTTCATGGTTTATTTGCTCCCGAAAATGCGCTCGAAGAATCCCTTCTTCTGTACATCGATGAAGCGCATCGGCTTCTCTTTGCCCAGCAGGCGGTCGACCGCATCGCTGTAGGCCTGGCCCGCATCGCTCTGATCATCGAGAATGACCGGGATACCTTGGTTGGACGCCTTGAGTACCGCCTGCGACTCCGGGATCACACCCTTGAGCTTGATCGACAGGATCTCTTCCACGTCGGCCACGCTCAGCATTTCGCCCTTGACGACACGCTCGGGGTGGTAACGGGTGATCAGCAGGTGCTCCTTGATCGGCTCTTCGCCGTTTTCAGAGCGGCGCGACTTGCTCGACAGGATACCCAGCATACGGTCGGAGTCACGTACCGAAGACACTTCAGGGTTGGTCACGACGATGGCTTCGTCGGCGAAGTACATGGCCAGGTGCGCGCCTTTCTCGATACCCGCCGGCGAGTCGCAGATGACGTACTCGAACTGTTCTTTCAGGTCCATCAGTACCTTTTCGACGCCTTCCTGGGTCAGCGCGTCCTTGTCGCGGGTCTGGCTGGCGGCCAGCACGTACAGGTTCTCCAGGCGCTTGTCCTTGATCAGGGCCTGCTGCAGGTTGGCTTCACCGTTGACCACGTTGACGAAGTCGTAAACCACGCGGCGCTCGCAGCCCATGATCAGGTCGAGGTTACGCAGCCCCACGTCGAAGTCGACGATGACCGTCTTGTGGCCGCGCAGAGCGAGGCCGGTGCCGATGGCGGCGCTGGTGGTGGTCTTGCCCACCCCCCCCTTGCCGGAAGTAACGACGAGAATCTTGGCCAAGGTGTTTCACCCCTAAATAAGTCGGGACAGGCGTCCCAGCAAAATGCAAAAAACGGCAACAGGTAAAAAAGTTGCTCTAAAAATGACCGCAAGTATCCGTTAAAGACGGGTGATGTTCAACACGTCACCGGACAGGCTGACTTGCACGCCGCCGCCCCACAGCGGGTCGCGGCGCAGGTCCTCGCAGACCTTGTACTGACCAGCGATTGAGACCATTTCGGCGGTCATCTGCTGGCAGAAGATACGGGCCTTGGTGTTGCCTTTGATGCCGGCCAGGGCGCGGCCGCGCATGGCGCCGTACACATGGATGTTGCCATCGGCAAGAAGTTCCGCACCCGGGCTGACTGAGGCTGTGACCACCAGGTCGCCACCCTGAGCATAGATCTGCTGGCCGCCACGCACAGGCGAGGTGATGATCCGGGTCGGGCGGATTTGCGGCTCTGCGGCGGGCGCCGGCTCGGGCTTTTTCACTTCCGGCTCCGGTTCCAGCGGCCGCTCACGGGCGCCGGAGGGCGGCAATACCGGCAGGTCGATGGCGATCGCGGCAGCGATGTCCTCGATGCGGTTGGCACGGATCGCCAGGGTTCGCAGGCCGTGGTGACGGCAGATGCGCATCAGCCCGGGCAGGTCGATCGCCCCTTCGTCGGCCGGCAGCTTGTCCAGCGCCAGCACCAACGGTGTGTTGCTGAAAAAATTGGGGGCTTGGGCCACTTTCGCCGCCAGCTGGCGGTCGAGGGCTTCAAGGTCGTTGCGCCCCAGCTCCAGCACAGTGATGGCGAGCATGCTGCCCTTGAGCTGGAACACGGAGGCGGTGTCGGGTGTGTGGTTTGGGCTCATGGTCTGCATAGACGGCTTGTTGCGGAAAAAGTGCCCTGACTTATAACGATAAGACCGGTTGGCCGCAACCGGCGCCGATCCGATGTAGAATGCTCGGCCTTTGACTTACCGGAAGCTTCAATGGAACGCCCGCGTTTTCGTCCCTATTTCCTTCACCCCAGGTTCTGGGGCCTGTGGCTGGGCCTGGGCCTGCTGTGGCTGGTGGTGCAATTGCCCTACCGCGCCCTGTTGTGGCTTGGCGCTGCCCTGGGCGCGCTGATGTACCGGGTGGCCGGTGAGCGCCGACGCATCGCTGCACGCAACCTGGAACTGTGTTTCCCCGAGATGTCCGTCGACGAACGGCGCCGTTTGCTGAAGGCGAATTTCGCCTCCACCGGCATCGCTTTCTTCGAAATGGCCATGAGCTGGTGGTGGCCCAAGGCCAGGCTGGCGCGCCTGGCGCACATCGAGGGCCTCGAGCACCTGCAAGCCGCGCAACAGGCCGGGCAGGGCGCGATCCTCATGGCTGTGCATTTCACCACCCTGGAGATCGGCGCCGCGTTGCTGGGCCAGGTGCACACCATCGACGGCATGTACCGCGAGCATGGCAATCCGCTGTTCGACTTCATCCAGCGCAGCGGCCGTGAGCGCCACAACCTCGATTCGCTGGCGGTGGAGCGTGAAGACGTGCGCGGCATGCTTAAACTGCTGCGCGCCGGCCGCGCCATCTGGTATGCGCCCGACCAGGACTACGGCGCCAAGCAGAGCCTGTTCGTGCCGTTGTTCGGCATCCAGGCGGCGACGGTTACCGCCACCACCAAGTTCGCCCGCCTGGGCAAGGCACAGGTCATTCCCTTCACCCAGAAGCGCCTGGAGGATGGCAGTGGCTATCGCCTGGTGATCCACCCGCCGCTGGAGAGCTTCCCCGGTGAAAGCGAAGAGGCCGATTGCCTGCGCATCAACCAGTGGATCGAAGGCGTGTTGCGCGAGTGCCCCGAGCAATACCTGTGGGCGCACCGGCGCTTCAAGTCGCGGCCTGAAGGTGCGCCGCGGCTGTATGAAAAGAAAAAACGCTGATCATGTGGGCGCCGGCCTGCCGGCGATGAGGCCAGCACTGGCAGTAAAAGATCCAGGGAGCAAGACATGGCCCCACCCCCCACCACCGGCCTGATCCTCTCTGGCGGCGGTGCCCGCGCCGCCTACCAAGTTGGCGTTCTGGCCGGCATCGCCGAGCTGCTGCCTGCCGGCGCTGCCAACCCCTTCCCGGTGATTGTCGGTACCTCGGCCGGCGCCATCAATGCCGTGACCCTGGCCAGTGGCGCAATGCGCTTCAGCGAGGCGGTGCAACGGCTCACCACCTTCTGGCAGAACCTGGGCAGCCACCTGGTGTTGCGCAGCGACTGGCCCGGTGTAATCCGCCAGGCCAGCCGCTTTGTCGGCCACAGCCTGCTGGGGCTGGGTGGCCAGGCACCGGTTGCCCTGCTCGACAGCAGCCCGCTGCGCGGCTTGCTGCAGTCGCACATTGACCTCGATGGCATTAACCATGCCCTGGCCAGCGAGCAACTGCGCGCGGTGGCAGTTACCGCATTCGGCTACGAGTCTGGCCAGGCAGTGACCTTCTATCAGGGCCGCGGCACCATTGACGCATGGCTACGCCACCGCCGCCTCGGCGTGCCCACGCCGTTGACCGTTGACCACTTGCTGGCCAGCTCGGCTATCCCGCTGCTGTTCGCCCCGGTTCGGCTCGGCGACGAGTATTACGGCGACGGCGCGGTACGCCAGTCGGCGCCGATCAGCCCGGCCCTGCACCTGGGGGCCAGCCGCGTGCTGGTGGTCGGCGTCAGCGGCAACCCGCAGCGGCCAGCGCCGCCGCTGCCGACCCAGCGCGTGTTCAGTGGCCATCAGCCAAGCCTGGCGCAGATCGCTGGGCATATGCTTAACAGCACGTTCATCGACAGCCTGGAAGGCGATATCGAGCTGTTGCAGCGTTTGAACCACCTCAGCCGCCTGCTGCCGGCCCACCTGGATGCGCGACGCCTGGGCCTGGCGCCGATCGAGGTGCTGGTGGTGGCGCCCAGCCAGCCGCTGGACGAAATTGCCGCGCGGCATCGGCGCGAGCTGCCGGCGGCGCTGCGCTTGTTCCTGCGCGGGCCGGGGGCGACGCGGACCAGCGGGGCTGGGGTGTTGAGCTACTTGCTGTTCGAAGCCAGCTATTGCAGCGAGCTGATCGAGCTGGGGCGGCGGGATGCGCTGGCCAAGCGGCGGGAGCTGGAGCAGTTTCTGGGGGTGTAACCGAACCTACGCGAACGGCGCGTAGGAGCGGCCTTGTGTCGCGAAAGGGCCGCAAAGCGGCCCCATCGATAGTTGCAGCGCCGCTGAAAACCTGGGGCCGCTGTGCGGCCCTTTCGCGACACGAGGCCGCTCCTACAGCGGTTGTGCGGGCAGTAAATTATTCGGCAATCTGCAACTTGCGCGACTGGGTATACACATACCGAACCTTCTCGTACTCGAACGGCGAGTTGAGCTGGCCGTAGCGGAATTTGGTGGTGTAGCGCTTGTCCACCGCGCGCAGCAGGAAAATTTCCGGATGATCGGTGCTGACCTCGGCCATATTCAGGTAATTGATCGCCTGTTCGCCGGCGTAATCCACCACCACCCCGGTGGTATCGCGCAAGTTGGATGGCCCCAGTACCGGCAGCATGATGTACGGCCCATCAGGCACGCCATAGAACCCCAATGTCTGGCCAAAATCCTCGCTCTGGCGCGGCAGGCCCATCTTGGTCGCCGGGTCCCATAGCCCACCCACACCGATGATGGTATTGAACATCAGCCGTGCGGTGATCTCTGCCGAACGCTTGGCCTTTAGCTGCAGCACGCTGTTGAACAGGTTCGGCACATCGCCCAGGTTATTGAAGAAATTGCTCACCCCGGTGCGCACGAACCTGGGTGTGACGTACTGGTAGCCATCCACCAGCGGCAGCAGCACCCACTGGTCCAGGCGGTAGTTGAAGTGGTAGATGCGCCGGTTCAGCGACTCCAGCGGGTCGTATATGTTGAGCGCCGCCAGGGTGGAGCGCTCGAATTCGCGCTGGTCCAGGCCTGGGTTGAATTTCAGTTCGCGCAGCGGGTCGATGAAGCCGTCGGCTTCGGGGGCCAAGGGTTCGGCGGTTACCTGAGGGTCGGACTCGATCACGCTGGTGCGCGGCGCGGTTTCCGCGGCCAGGGCATTGCCGGCAAACAGCAGGGCGGTGGCGAAGAGGAATTTGTTAACCACGGAAGAACTCCAGCATGGCGTCGCTGTTGACGCGGTAGTTGAGGTTGCCGCAATGGCCGCCATGGGGGTAAAGGGTCAGGCGCTCGCCGAACACCTTGCGCAGGAAGCCGATATCGCCCGGGCCGAGGATGACATCATCGGCATTGTGCATCACGGCGATTTTCGGGCTGTCGCGCAGGTAGTCCTCCAGCGCGTACAGGCTCACCTGGTTGACCAGTTGCAGGATGCTGTTGCCATCGGTGCGGGCGCGCCACATCGGGATCACCTGCTCGGTCATGTAACAGTCGAAGTCGCACTGCAGGGCACGCTTGAAGAACGGCGTGAGGCTGCTGCCCTCGGTGATCGGGTACTTCGGCGGGATGATCAGGCCACGCCGGTTGATCAGGTCCGACGTGAAGGCGATATCGGCCGCCGAGAAGCGGAACGAGGTGCCGATCAGCATCGCCATCTGTTCGTTGGACAGGTGCTGACGCGACTGCTGGAAGTCATACAGCAGGGCCTCGTTGAGGTCGATGTAGCCCTTGTCCTGGAAATAGCGGGTGAGCTTTTCCAGCATAAGCTCATAGAACGTGGTGCTGCGGTCGATGCCTTTGACCTGGGTCTGCACCAGTTTGTCGAGGTTGTTGATCGAGGTGTACAGGTTGACCGGCGGGTTGAGCAGCAGCACACGCTTGAAGTTGAAGCTGCGACGGGTTTCATCCAGGTGGCTGACGAACGCCGCGTCCAGCGCGCCCAGGCTGTACCCGGTGAGGTAGTACTCGCTGATCGGCAGGCGCGGGTGCTGGGCACGTACGGCTTGCATCACCCGGTACATGTCTTCGGCGTCTTCCCGGCTGATGCCCGGGGTGGCGAAGCGCGAGGCGGCGCTCATGAAGTCGTAGCTGGTCGGCGACGACAGCTGAACCACGTGGTAACCGGCCTGGTAGAATAGTTTTTTCAGGTATTCGTTGATGGTGCTCGAATACGGCGCGCCGGTGCCGGCGATGATGAAGATCAGCGGCGCTTCATGGTCCTGGCGAGCCAGGCGGTACTTGAGCTTTTTCACTGCCCAGAAGTTGTCGGGCAGGGTGAATTCACGCTCCGGGCGCAAATTGAGGCTGTAGTCGCTCTGGTCGATCTCGTCGTCGCTGGGCAGCGTTGGGCGCTGATCGGGCGGCGTCGTGGCGATCGTCGCCTCGAACGGGTTGGTCAAGGGGAAGCCGTAGGTTGCGGCGTCGATGTCGCGCGCAGAAGCGGCCACAGTCATGAGCAGGCCGCCAAGAAGGGCGGCTAGGCGCCAATATCGAAGCATGTAATCCCCCAGAAAGAACGCGAGCAAGGTACTGCGCTACGCAGGCTAGGACCACAAGTGCCTTGGCAAAGTTGCCAAGTGCGGTGGCCTTTGGTGTGCTTGTTATCTGCAACATAGCTGCAGGATTGTGATTTTGCCTTACAACGGGCCTTGGGCGATCATGGCTTGTTTCGATTACTGCTATTGGAGAACGGGATGTCTCGTACCTTGCCGGCTGCGCTGCTCTTGCTGTTTCTCGCCTTGTGGCTGGCTGCCAGTTACGGCGTGCGCTACGGGTTGATGGAAGATGCGCAGTGGGTCGGCCTTTGCGCCGTACCGGGTGAGCACTGGCAGTGCCAGGTGCGCTCGATGCTGGGGCTGGGGATTCACTTTCAGGTGATGGCCTGGGCCGGGCTTGCGCTGGCGTTGCTGGCGCAGGTGCTTGGCGGGCGCAGCGGTTGGTGGCTGGCGGTGTTGGCGCTGGTCTTCGGCATCCCGGCGCTGGTGCTGTATACCGCCAGCATTGCGGTGTTTGCGGTCGTGCTGGCGGGGTTACGGCTGGTACGGCAAGCGCGTCGCGGCTGACAGGGGCTGCCATGCAGCCCATTCGCCGGCACCTCGGTATCAAGCCTTGCGCACCCGCAAACTCCGCCACAACGCCGCTGCCATCAGCACACAGACCACCGCCCAACCCCAGGCCTGCTGATTCTCCAGCCCTTCCCGATACAGCTGCGGCATCACACCGGCCCCGACGATAAACGCCAGCAACGCCACCTCTGCCCGTGCTGCCACCACCGGGCGCAGCAGGTAAACCAGCGCCGGCAACGCCAGCGCTGCCGTAGGGAAACTGCGATAACGCGGGTCGAACACCATCGCCAGCATGCTCACTGCCGCCGCAATGCCTGCCGCCACCAATAACCACCCAGCGCGCGCCTCGAGCCAGGCAAACAAACGCTCCCGCCAGCCAGCCCGGCGCGCCAGCGCCAGCAGTGCATGGGCCAGCACCAGCAGATTCAGCCCCGCCAGCAACGCTGCCCACAGCCATTCCCCGGCAAACCTTGCGTGGGTACGCATCAATTCACCCCACAGCCCCAGGCAGCCAGCGCCAAACGCCGCCAGCAACGGCAACAGCAACGCCCCGGTTGCGGTGCCAGGGCGCCCTGCGAACACCAGCATTACTACCATCAACACCGCGCTTGCCAACAACCACTGGGGCCAGTGGTGCAGGTTGCTCACAGGGCCCTCGAGTACGCCTTTGTCCTGCCGGTCGGCATCGTACAGGCCCCAGTAGCCGCCCACCGCGCCTTCGCTGACGCGCTTCCACGGCTGGTCGAAGGCTTCGATCAGGTTGTAGTGCCAGCCATTGGCCTCGGCCATGGCGACGAAGCCGCGGATGAAGCGTGCTTCGTTGGCCCGGCTGGGCACAGCGGTTTCGCGCTGGCGGCCTTCGCTGGGCCAGCCGGTCTCGCCAATGAAGATATCCTTGGGCGCAAAGCGCGTACCGAACACCCGACGCACATCAGCGACATGCGCCAGGGCATCTTCGATACCGCGCGGGTCGTCCTCCCAGTAGGGCAACAGGTGGATCGTCAGGAAGTCCACCGCTGGCGCCACCTGCGGGTGCTGCAGCCAGAACTCCCAGACATCGGCATAGGTCACCGGTACATTGACCTGGCTTTTCACTTTGCCGATCAGCGCGGCCAGGCGCTCGCCGGTCACTTCCTTGCGCAGCAGCGCCTCGTTGCCCACGATCACCGCACTGACCACGTCCGGGTTGGCGTTGGCGGCGGCGATCAGCAAATCCACTTCCTTGTCGGTATCGACCGGGTTGGCATTGACCCATGCCCCGAGCATCACCTTCAGGCCATGCTTGCGCGCCAGTGCCGGAATCGCCTCCAGGCCGGTCATGGAATAGGTGCGGATGCACTGAAAACGTTCGGCCAACAGCGCCAGGTCAGCGTCCATGCGCGCCGGGCGCAAGCGAAAAGGCTGGTCGAAAGGCGACTGGTCCTTGTCGAACGGGGTGTAGGAGGCACACTGTAATTTGTGCGTGGGGCTGGCAGCGTCCGGTAGCAGGATCGGCTTGCCGAGCGTGTACCAGAGCGCCCCAAGCCCTGAGAGGGCAAGCAGGCAGGCGAACAGGTACAGCGGTAGCAGCAGGCGGGCAGGGCTGGGCATCAGGCGGTCCATCGTCAGGCGCAAAGCGTTAGATAGTAGCCCGGCGCCAATCCTTTGGCATGCAAGGATCGCGCAGAACGGCGCAGGCAGATGCCGCTAATGGCACAGTGCTGTCGCAAAGGATTTGGTTACAGGTCGCACTTGGAGCAGGTTGGGCTCCGTTGCAGGAACATGATGCAATCTCCGAGACCTGACGAGGGGATGCTTTGATGGCAACTTTGAAAAAAATGCGACGACTCCTGGGGGCGGGCACCGCCCTGGTACTGGCCATGAGCGCTGCTCAGGCCATGGCCAAAGAAGTGAGCATCGGTTACGTGGATGGCTGGGCCGACAGCGTGGCGACCACCAACGTGGCCGCCGAAGTGATCAAGCAGAAACTCGGCTACGACGTGAAGCTGCAGGCCGTGGCCACCGGCATCATGTGGCAGGGTGTGGCCACCGGCAAACTCGACGCCATGCTCTCGGCCTGGTTGCCGGTGACCCATGGTGAGTACTGGACCAAGAACAAGGACAACGTGGTCGATTACGGCGCCAACTTCAAGGATGCCAAGATCGGCCTGATCGTTCCGGAGTACGTCAAGGCCAACAGCATTACCGACCTCAAGACCGATGAAAGCTTCAAGCAGAAGATCGTCGGCATCGACGCAGGCTCCGGGGTAATGCTCAAGACCGACCAGGCCATCAAAGACTACGAACTTACCGGCTACAAGCTGCAGGCAAGCTCCGGCGCGGCGATGACCGCCGAACTGGGCCGCGCCTACGCCAAGCAGCAGTCCATTGCCGTGACCGGCTGGGTGCCGCACTGGATGTTCGCCAAGTGGAAGCTGAAGTTCCTCGAAGACCCCAAAGGTGTCTACGGTGCCGCCGAGACGGTCAACAGCATCGGCAGCAAGGAGCTGGCGACCAAGGCGCCGGAAGTGGCCGAGTTCCTGAAGAAGTTCAGTTGGCAGTCCAAGGATGAGATCGGCGAGGTGATGCTGGCGATTCAGGAAGGCGCCAAGCCTGAAGCGGCGGCCAAGGACTGGGTGGCCAAGCACCCGGATCGAGTCAAGGAGTGGACTGGCAAGTAACGAATCAAACTTTCCGAAGCAGGGCTGCTGTGCAGCCCTTTCGCGACACGAGGCCGCTCCCACAGGCGTTATGCGATCCCTGTAGGAGCGGCCTTGTGTCGCGAAAGGGCCGTACAGCGGCCCCGCTTTGTTACTTATTCTGTAAAACACCGTTGCATCTAAGACTAAGGTCGTCTGGTTGGCGTTCAAAGGCAGCATAAAGTGACGGTGTGGGTTCCATCCCCTATCTGTGCTGCTAGGACAAAAACAATGAACGACAGCATTTACCTCTCGATACAAAACAGCCCCCGCTTCAAGGAGCTGGTCAGCAAACGCGAACGGTTCGCCTGGATTCTCTCGGCGATCATGCTCGGCTTGTACTGCGCCTTCATCCTCCTGATCGCCTACGGTCCTCATCTGCTGGGCGCCAAGCTCAGCCCTGAGTCGTCGATTACCTGGGGCATCCCCCTGGGCGTCGGCCTGATCATTTCGGCATTTGTCCTGACCGCCATCTACGTGCGCCGCGCCAACGGCGAGTTCGATGAGCTGAACAAGGCCATCCTCAAGGAGGCGCAACAATGATTCGCCACACCAAAGCCTTGGCCGTACTGGCCTGCGGCGTTTTCGCACCCGCTGTGTGGGCAGCCGATGCCCTGACCGGCGAGGTGCAGAAACAACCGCTGAACGTTGCAGCGATCGCCATGTTCGTGGCCTTCGTCGCCTTTACCTTGGGCATCACCTACTGGGCCTCCAAGCGTAACAAGTCGGCAGCCGACTACTACGCTGCCGGCGGCAAGATCACCGGCTTTCAGAACGGCCTGGCGATTGCCGGCGACTACATGTCGGCAGCATCGTTCCTGGGTATTTCCGCGCTGGTGTTCACCTCCGGCTACGACGGCCTGATCTACTCGATCGGCTTTTTGGTCGGCTGGCCGATCATTCTGTTCCTGATCGCCGAGCGCCTGCGTAACCTGGGCAAATACACCTTTGCCGACGTGGCGTCCTACCGCCTGGGGCAAAAGGAAATCCGTACCCTGTCGGCCTCCGGTTCGCTGGTGGTGGTGGCGTTCTACCTGATCGCGCAGATGGTCGGCGCCGGCAAGCTGATCGAACTGCTGTTCGGCCTGGACTACCATGTGGCGGTTATCCTGGTGGGCGTCCTGATGTGCCTGTACGTGCTGTTCGGCGGCATGCTGGCCACCACCTGGGTACAGATCATCAAGGCCGTACTGCTGCTGTCCGGCGCCAGCTTCATGGCACTGATGGTCATGAAGCACGTCGGCTTCGACTTCAACACCCTGTTCTCCGAAGCGATCAAGGTGCACAGCAAGGGCGAGGCGATCATGAGCCCGGGCGGCCTGGTCAAGGACCCGATCTCTGCCTTCTCGCTGGGCCTGGCGCTGATGTTCGGTACTGCCGGCCTGCCGCATATCCTGATGCGCTTCTTCACCGTCAGCGACGCCAAGGAAGCGCGCAAGAGCGTGCTCTACGCCACCGGTTTCATCGGCTACTTCTACATCCTGACCTTCATCATCGGTTTTGGCGCGATCCTGCTGGTCAGCACCAACCCGGACTTCAAGGACGCCGCCGGCGCCCTGCTGGGCGGCAACAACATGGCCGCGGTGCATTTGGCTGATGCCGTGGGTGGCAGCATCTTCCTCGGCTTCATCTCGGCGGTGGCGTTCGCCACCATCCTGGCGGTGGTTGCCGGCCTGACCCTGGCCGGTGCCTCGGCGGTATCCCATGACCTGTACGCCAGCGTGTGGCGCAAAGGCAAGGCCAACGACAAGGACGAGATCCGCGTCTCGAAGATCACCACCATCGCCCTTGGCGTGCTGGCGATCGGCCTGGGGATTCTGTTCGAGAAGCAGAACATCGCCTTCATGGTCGGCCTGGCGTTCTCCATTGCCGCCAGCTGCAACTTCCCGGTACTGCTGCTTTCGATGTACTGGAAGAAGCTGACCACCCGCGGCGCCATGATCGGCGGCTGGCTGGGCCTGGTGAGTGCAGTGACACTGATGATCCTTGGCCCGACCATCTGGGTGCAGATCCTCGGCCACGAGAAGCCGATTTACCCTTACGAGTACCCGGCACTGTTCTCGATGCTGATTGCCTTCGTCGGTATCTGGTTCTTCTCGGTCACCGACAAGTCCAAGGCGGCTGAAAGCGAACGTGCGCTGTTCTTCCCGCAGTTCGTCCGCTCGCAAACCGGCCTGGGGGCTTCAGGCGCCGTTTCGCACTGATTGACGCCCCAATGAAAAACCGCGCTGCAGCTGTTGCTGCAGCGCGGTTTTTTTGTTTGCCAGCGCTAGATCATGCCGAGCAACAACAACACCAGCAGAATCACCAGCACCACGCCAATGATGCCGGATGGGCCATAGCCCCAGCTGCGCGAGTGTGGGAAGACCGGTAAGCCACCAATCAACAGCAGGATCAGGATGATGATGAGGATCGTGGTCATGACGGAGTCCTTGCGTGGTTAGGGGTCAAGGGCCTCGAACAGCTGGCCTCTTGTTAATTCGGACCGGCGCCGCTTGGCAAAGATTCCATTTGCTTGGCACTGACCGCGTGGTCATGCCCACCCATTCACTACCCTGATGAACCCTCCCTGACGTCAACGCCTTGATTAGACTGGGCTCACCACCCATCAGTACAAGGCCTGCCACCATGCACAAACGCATCATGATCACTGGCGCCGGTTCCGGTCTCGGCCGCGAGATTGCCCTGCGCTGGGCGCGCGAGGGCTGGCGCCTGGCGCTGGCCGATGTCAACGAGCCAGGCCTGCGCGAAACCCTTGAGCGGGTGCGCAGTGCCGGTGGCGAAGGTTTCATTCAGCGCTGCGACGTGCGCGACTACAGCCAGCTGACCGCCCTGGCCCAGGCCTGCGAAGAGAAGTTCGGCGGTATCGACGTGATCGTCAACAACGCCGGTGTCGCCTCGGGCGGCTTCTTCGCCGAGCTGTCGCTGGAAGACTGGGACTGGCAGATCGCGGTCAACCTGATGGGTGTGGTCAAAGGCTGCAAGGCCTTCCTGCCGCTGCTCGAGCGCAGCAAGGGGCGCATCATCAATGTGGCGTCGATGGCGGCCCTGATGCAGGGGCCGGGCATGAGCAACTACAACGTTGCCAAGGCCGGTGTGCTGGCACTGTCGGAGAGCCTGCTGGTAGAGCTGCGCCAGCTGGAAGTGGCAGTGCACGTGGTGTGCCCGTCGTTCTTCCAGACCAACCTGCTCGACTCTTTCCGTGGGCCTAACCCGGCCATGAAGGCCCAGGTGGGCAAACTGCTGGAGGGCTCGCCGATCAGTGCGGCGGACATTGCCGACTACATCCACCAGCAGGTCGACGCCGGTGAGTTCCTGATCCTGCCCCACGAGGCCGGGCGCCAGGCCTGGCAGCTCAAGCAGCAGGCGCCGCAGCGGCTGTATGACGAGATGGCAGAGATGGCGGTGAAAATGCGTAGCAAGGCCCAAGCGCGCGGATTGTAGTACCGTCTGTAGGGCGAATTACCTGCCGATGTAGGCTTGTTCTGAATTGCTGCGGGCCCGTTGAGTCACCGGATATCCCCATGCAATCTCCGGTTTTCCCTGTTGCCGGAGGACCGGAACATGTTGGTCATTGGACGTGAGGTCGGCGAAGTCATCAACATTGGTGACGATATTCAGATCAAAGTGGTGGAAACACGCAACGGCATGGTGCGTTTTGGCGTCAGTGCGCCGCGTGAAGTGTCGGTGCACCGGGCAGAGGTATACAAGCGGATAAAGGCGGGGGAGAAGCGCAAGGGCAATTCGGCCTGAGGTTGAATTTACCGGCCTATTCGCGGGGTTGCCCCGCGAATAGGCCGGTACTGATCAGTCGAGCAGTTCGCGCGGCACATCATGCTTGGCCAGCAGCTGGCACTGTTGGCTTTCCGGGTCGAACAGGATGAACGCCTGGCCCTTGGCCAGCGCCTGCCGCACCCGCAGCACACGAGTTTCCAGCGGCGTGTCGTCGCCATTGTCGGTGCCGTCGCGGGTGACGAAGTCCTCGATCAGGCGCGTCAGGGTTTCGGCTTGCAAGTGTTCGTAGGGGATCAGCATGGGCGGCATTCAGTTTGGTAAAGGAATGCGCCCATGCTACGCCAAACCGGGCCGCTGCGGCTCACTCCTTGTTCCCCACCAGGCTGTCGACCGCAGGCACCCGGGTATCGCTCTCCATCTGCGCATCGTGCTCCAGCTGGTGGCTGAAGCGCTCCAGTGAGGCATTGGCCGGGTTGGAATCGCTTGCGAACACCGGCGGGCTGAGCAGGTAACCCGACAACAGGCGGCTGAGCGCGGCCAGGCTGTCGATGTGGGTGCGCTCGTAACCATGGGTGGCATCGCAACCGAATGCCACCAGCGCCGTGCGGATGTCGTGCCCGGCGGTGACCGCCGAATGGGCATCGCTGAAGTAATAGCGGAACACGTCACGGCGCACCGGCAGGTCCTGGTCGCCGGCCAGTTTCAGCAAGTGGCGCGACAGGTGGTAGTCGTAGGGCCCCGACGAGTCCTGCATGGCCACGCTGACAGCGTGTTCGCTCGATGCCTGGCCAGGTGCTACCGGGGCGATGTCGATGCCGACGAACTCGCTGACGTCCCAAGGCAGGGCAGCGGCAGAGCCTGAGCCGGTTTCCTCGGTGATGGTGAACAGCGGGTGGCAGTCGATCATCGGCTGGCGGCCACTTTCCACGACTGCCTTGAGGGCAGCCAGCAGCGCTGCCACGCCGGCTTTGTCGTCCAGATGGCGGGCACTGATATGGCCGCTGTCGGTGAACTCCGGCAGTGGGTCGAATGCCACGAAGTCGCCGATGGCAATCCCCAAGGACTCGCAGTCGGCGCGGGTGGCACAGTAGGCGTCCAGGCGCACTTCGACGTGTTCCCAACTGACGGGCATCTGGTCGATGGCGGTATTGAAAGCATGCCCGCTGGCCATCAGCGGCAGCACGCTGCCGCGGAACACGCCGGTATCGGTGAATACACTGACACGGCTGCCCTCCGCGAAGCGGCTCGACCAGCACCCCACCGGGGCCAAAGCCAGGCGGCCGTTGTCCTGCAATTGGCGCACGCTGGCGCCGATGGTGTCCAGGTGGGCCGAGACGGCGCGGTCGGGCGAGCTTTGCCGGCCCTTGAGGGTGGCGCGGATGGTGCCGCGGCGGGTCAGCTCGAAGGGAATGCCCAGTTCGTCCAGGCGTTCGGCGACATAGCGCACGATGGTGTCAGTGAAGCCGGTCGGGCTGGGGATGGCGAGCATCTCCAGCAGGACGCGCTTGAGGTAGTCAAGGTCCGGCTCGGGGTATGGTTCAGACATGGGTACTCCTCGGGTAAAGCTGTGCTCTGGCGGGCCCTATCGCCGGCAAGCCGGCTCCCACAAGGCTCATCACGGTCCATGTAGGAGCCGGCAAGGCTCATCACGGTCCATATGGGAGCCGGCTTGCCGGCGATAGGGCCGTCATGGATTCACGCCAACGCCCGGCTATGCGGGAACAGCAGGTCGACAAAGCGCTCTGCCGTTGGCTGCGGTTCATGGTTGGCCAAGCCGGCGCGTTCATTGGCCTCGATGATCACGTAGTCCGGCTGTTCGGCATCACGCACCATCAGGTCCAGGCCCACCACTGGAATTTCCAGCGCCCGTGCAGCGCGCACGGCGGCGTCGGCCAGCACCGGGTGCAGGCGCTCGGTAACATCCTCCAGCGTGCCGCCGGTGTGCAGGTTGGCGGTCCGGCGCACGGCCAGGCGCTGACCCGCAGGCAGTACGCTGGTGTAGTCGAAACCGGCATCACGCAAGGTGCGCTCGGTCTCGTCGTCCAGCGGAATGCGGCTTTCACCGCCCGTAGCGGCCTGGCGGCGGCGGCTCTGGGCTTCGATCAACTGAAGGACGCTGTGTTTGCCGTCGCCGACCACCTGTGCCGGGTGCCGAACTGCCGCTGCAACCACCTCGAAGCCGATCACCACGATGCGCAGGTCATGGCCCGGGTGGAAGCTCTCCAGCAGCACACGGCTGTCGAAACGGCGGGCGTGTTCTATGGCTTGGCTGACTTCCTCGTAAGTGGTCAGGTTCACCGCCACGCCTTGGCCCTGCTCACCATCGACCGGTTTGACCACCACCGCGCCGTGATCGTCGAGGAACGCCAGGTTGTCGTCGGCATTGCCGGCCAGTTGCTGCACCGGCACCAGCAGGCCGGCATTGTGCAAGGTTTGCTGGGTCAGGCGCTTGTCCTGGCAGAGGGTCATGCTGACCGCGCTGGTCAGGTCGCTCAGCGACTCGCGGCAACGCACCCGACGCCCGCCGAGGCTGAGGGTGAACAGCCCGCCTGCGGCGTCGTCCACCTGCACCTCGATGCCACGGCGGTAGGCCTCATCGACGATGATCCGCGCATACGGGTTCAGCCCCGCTTCAGGGCCGGGGCCCAGAAACAACTGCTGGTTGATGCCGTTCTTGCGTTTGACCGCGAAGGTCGGCAGGTTGCGGAAACCGAGCTTCTCGTACAGCCGCTTGGCCTGGCGGTTGTCGTGCAGCACCGATAGGTCCAGGTAGGCCAGACCGCGGCTCATGAAGTGCTCGACCAGGTGGCGCACCAGCACCTCACCCACGCCAGGGCGTGTGCAATGCGGGTCCACGGCCAGGCACCACAGGCTGCTGCCGTGCTCGGGGTCATCGAACGCCTTGCTGTGGTTCAGGCCCATGACGCTGCCGATCACCGCACCGCTATCTTCATCCTCGGCCAGCCAGTACACCGGCCCGCCCTGGTGGCGTGGCGTCAGCAGGTCTGGCTGCACCGGGAGCATGCCGCGTGCCTGGTAAAGGGTGTTGATCGCCTGCCAGTCGCTGGCGCTTTGTGCGCGGCGGATGCGGAAACCGCGAAACACCCGTTGCGCCTGGCGGTAGTCGGTGAACCACAGCCGCAGCGTATCGGACGGGTCGAGGAACAGCTGCTGCGGTGCCTGCGCCAGCAGCTGTTGAGGGGCCGCCACATACAGCGCGATGTCGCGCTCGCCGGGACGTTCCTGCTGCAGCGCCTCGGCCAGGCTGGCCGGGTCCGGGTAGGTGTGGCCTATCAGCAGCCGACCCCAGCCGCAGTGCAGCGCACGCGGCTGGTCGTGGGGCTCGCTGCCATCGCCGGCCAGGCGCGCCTGCAGGCGCTCGTAGGACGGCGCCTGGCCACGCAGCAGGCGCTGACCGTAAGCGGTTTCATGGGCTTTCATCGGTCAGATTCCTTGTTCGCTGAGCCACAGGTTCAGCGCCGCCAGCTGCCACAGCTTGGAGCCGCGCAGCGGGGTCAGTTGGCCATGCGGGTTGCTCAGCAGGCGGTCTACCATGGTCGGGTTGAACAGCCCGCGGTCCTGGCTGGGGTCGGTGAGCAGTTCGCGTACCCAGTCCAGGGTGGCGCCTTGCAGGTGCTTGAGGCCGGGTACCGGGAAGTAGCCTTTCTTGCGGTCGATCACCTCATGGGGGATCACCCGGCGTGCGGCTTGCTTGAGCACATGCTTGCCGCCATCGGGCAGCTTGAAGCGCGCCGGGATGCGTGCCGACAGCTCGACCAGGCGGTAGTCCAGGAACGGCGTACGGGCTTCCAGGCCCCAGGCCATGGTCATGTTGTCGACCCGTTTGACCGGGTCGTCGACCAGCATCACCGTGCTATCCAGGCGCAGCGCCTTGTCCACCGCGTCGGGCGCGCCCGGGCGGGCGAAGTGTTCGCGCACGAAGTCGCCGGCCACGTCGGTCTCCAGCAGCCACGGGGCTTGCACGGTGTCGCGGTACTCGGCATGGCTGCGGTCGAAGAACGCATCTCGGTAGGCGCCAAAGGCATCCTCGGCGCCGTCCACCTGCGGGTACCAGTGGTAGCCGGCAAACAGCTCGTCGGCACCCTGGCCGCTCTGCACGCCCTTGCAGTGCTTGGCCACCTCGCGTGACAGCAGGTAGAAGGCGATGCAGTCGTGGCTGACCATCGGTTCGCTCATGGCACGGAACGCGGCCGGCAGTTGCTCGATGATTTCGCTTTCGGCGATGCGCAGCTTGTGATGGCGGGTGCCGTAATGCTTGGCGATCAGGTCGGAGTATTGGAACTCGTCGCCGCGCTCGCCGCCGGCATCCTCGAAGCCGATGGAGAACGTCGACAGGTCATCTACGCCCACTTCCCGCAGCAAGCCGACCAACAGGCTGGAATCGACGCCGCCGGACAGCAGTACACCCACGTCCACGGCGGCGCGTTGGCGGATGCCGACGGCATCACGGGTGGCATCGAGCACACGGGTGGTCCAGCCTTCCAGATCGAGGTCGCGCTCGTCCGGATTAGGGCCGTAATGCAGCTGCCACCAGGTTTGGCGCTCGACTTCACCGTGGCGGTCGACGCGCATCCAGGTGCCGGGTTCGAGCTTCTGCACATTGGCCAGCAAGGTGCGTGGCGCCGGCACCACAGCGTGGAAGTTGAGGTAGTGGTTGAGCGCTACCGGGTCGATCATCGGGTCGATGTCGCCACCTTTTAGCAGCGCTGGCAGGGTTGAGGCGAAGCGCAGGCGCTCGCCGTTGCGCGACAGGTACAGCGGCTTGACGCCAAGGCGGTCGCGGGCCAGGAACAGGCGCTGGTTGTCGCGCTCCCAGATGGCCAGGGCGAACATGCCGTTGAGCTTGGGCAGCAAGGCCGCGCCCCAGGCGTGGTAGCCCTTGAGCAGCACCTCGGTGTCGCCGTCGGACCAGAAGGTGTAGCCCAGGTCCTGAAGCTCCTGGCGCAGTTCGGGGAAGTTGTAGATGGCACCGTTGAAGGCCAAAGACAGGCCCAGGGTGTTGTCGACCATGGGCTGAGCCGAGCCGTCGGACAGGTCCATGATTTTCAGCCGGCGATGGCCCAGGGCGATCGGGCCCAGGCTATGGAAGCCCCAGGCGTCGGGGCCACGGGGCGCCAGGTGATGGGTCATGCGCTCTACCGCGGCGAGGTCCGCCGGGCGAGGGGCTTGGTCGATGGGGGTGAAACGCAACTCTCCTGCTAATCCGCACATAGGTCCTTACCGGTTTTTCCGTTGGGGAATCAGCGCCCCGGATTAGGGCGCCTGTAAGGAACTGACCTGGTGGATTTGTGAGAGTTTTAGATCAATCCGTTATAAGCAGCACTTTGTAATGCGGCCAATTGCCGGCAAGCCGGCTGCCACAGGGTTCAGCAGCGCTGCGGATCGTGTGGGCCGGCTTGCCGGCGATTGGGCTGCACAGCAGCCCCTTTCATTTACCCCGAATCAACCTGCGCAAGCCAAACCGGTTCGGATGACATGCCTCAGCCACCGCCCGCGGCAGCGGCAACGGCTCGCCACTGACCCACGCCGCAATCAACTCGCCCGAAAGCGGCGCCGTGATCAGCCCCCGCGACCCATGCCCGCTGTTCACATACAGCCCCTCCAGCCAGGGGCAGGGCACCTCGGGCACCTGCCGCGCGTCCTTGGCCAGTACGGCATAGGCCTCGGCAAAGGCTGCAGGGTCGGCAACCGGCCCCACAATCGGCAAATAATCCGGGCTGGTGCAGCGAAATGCTGCGCGCCCCTGCAACTGCTCAGGGGCAAGCGCTGCGGTACCCAGGCGCCGGGCCAGGTCGGTGGAGATTTCATCCAGCATGGCCAGGTTGCCCTGGTGTTCGGCCACGGTCGGCGTCAGGTCATCACTATGGAAGTCAAAGCTGGCCCCCAGCGTGTGCTCCTCACCCCTGGGCGGTGCCACATAGCCCTCGGCGCAGACCACGGTAGCCAGCGCCCGGCTGGCGTCAGTCACCGGCAGGCGGGTGATCTGCCCGCGAATGCGCTTGAGCGGCAGCTGCGCACAAGGCTCGAAACGCTTCACATCAGCTGCCCCGGCCAGCACCACCACTGGCGCGCTGGCCAGCAGCCGGTCGCCGGCCCAGGCTTGCCACAGGCCATCGGCCTTGCGTAGATCGAGCACATCGTGATGGGCCAGCAGGCGAATGTTCGGGTGCTGCAGTTGAGCCTTGCACAGTGCCGGTGGGTGCACCCAGCCGCCTTCGGGGTAGAACAACCCGCCGGCAGGCAGCCCGACCCCGGCAATCGCTTCGGCTTCATTGCGCTGCACGGCACGCAGCAAGCTGCCCTCGAAGGCATCAGCGAGCCTGCCCTGGCGTTCGGCTTCCTTGCTGTCGAAGGCCAGTTGCAACACCCCGCACGCATCCCAGTCCTGGCCGCGCTGCAGTAGTTCAAGCTGGCGCCGGGTGTAGCCGAAACCGGACAGGATCATCTGCGACAAAGCCGTGCCGTGCGCGGACAGCTTGAGGTACAGCACGCCCTGGGGGTTACCGGAGGCTTCGCGGGCCGCTGCGTCGTGGCGCTCCAGTACCGTTACCTGCCAGCCGCGTGCGGCCAGGCTGGCAGCGCTGGCACTGCCGCCGAGCCCTGCGCCGATCACCAGGGCCTCGCGTGGGCCTTCAGGCGCAGTTGGCCGCGCGTACCAGGGCGCCGACATGGGGGCGTTGGGCGGGCCGGTGTACTCACCGCTCATCACCTCCCACTTTTTGCCGATGCCAGGCACCTTTTTCATGGTGAAGCCGGCTTCGATCAAGCTGCGGCGAACCCAGCCGGTGGTGGTGAAGGTGCCAAGTGCGGTGCCGGCATGGGACAGCCTGGCCAGTTGCGTGAACAGCTCGGGTGTCCACATGTCGGGGTTCTTCGCCGGGGCAAAACCGTCGAGGAACCACACGTCGATACGCGCGTCCAGCTGCGGCAGCTGCTCCAGCACATCGCCGATCAACAGGGTAAGGGTGATTCGGCCCTGGTCGAAGGTGAACTGCTGGAAGCCCTGGTGCACCGCGACGTACTGGCGCAAAAAGGGTTCGGTGAACGCAGCCAGCTCCGGCCACAGGCGCATAGCCCTGGCCATGTCGGCATGGCCCAGTGGGTACTTCTCGACGCTGACGAAATGCAGACGGGCGTCGGCGTGGGCTGTTTCGGCGAACAGCTGCCAGGCGCAGAAAAAATTCATGCCGGTGCCAAAGCCGGTTTCGCCGATCACCAGGCAGCCGTGGGGGGCCAGGTTGGCGAAGCGCTGGCGCAGGCGGGTTTGTTCGAGGAACACATGCTGGGTTTCGGCAATGCCCTCGTTGATGGCGAAGTACACATCGCCGTATTGCCGCGAATGGGGGCGGCCCTGGTCGTCCCAGTCGATCTGGGCATGCTGAAGGAGGGTGGATGCGGGCATGGCTGGTTTCGCTGGAGGTGGGGAGCTGCAAGCGGCAAGCTGCAAGCTGCAAGAAAATGCAGATGGTGGCACGGCCCGCGTTTTCTTGCAGCTTGAAGCTTGCCGCTTGCAGCCAGGATTCCGCTAATCTTGCTTATCCATTGAAGGAGCCAATGCATGTTCGAATCCGCCGAAATTGGTCACAGCATCGACGACGATACGTTTGAGGCAGAAGTGCCCGCGCTGCGCGAGGCTTTGCTCGAAGCCCAGTACGAACTCAAGCAGCAGGCGCGCTTCCCGGTGATCGTGCTGATCAATGGCATCGAAGGTGCCGGCAAGGGTGAGACGGTCAAGCTGCTCAACGAGTGGATGGACCCGCGCATGATCGACGTGCTCACCTTCGACCAGCAGACCGACGAAGAGCTGGCCCGCCCGCCCGCCTGGCGCTACTGGCGGGCGCTGCCGCCAAAGGGGCGCATGGGCGTTTTTTTCGGCAACTGGTACAGCCAGATGCTGCAGGGCAGGGTGCACGGGCAGTTCAAGGATGCGGTGCTCGACCAGGCAATCACCGGCGCCGAGCGCCTGGAGCAGATGCTTTGCGACGAAGGTGCGCTGATCATCAAGTTCTGGTTCCACCTGTCCAAGAAACAGATGAAAGCGCGGCTCAAGTCGCTCAAGGACGACCCCTTGCACAGCTGGCGCATCAGCCCGCTGGATTGGCAACAGTCGCAGACCTACGACCGTTTCGTGCGTTTTGGCGAGCGGGTGTTGCGCCGTACCAGCCGTGACTATGCACCGTGGCATGTAGTTGAAGGTGTCGACCCCAACTACCGCAGCCTGGCCGTAGGGCGCATCTTGCTGGAAAGCCTGCAGGCCGCGTTGGCCGTCAACCCCAAAGGCAAGCACCAGGGCAACATCGCGCCACTGGGCCGCAGCATCGATCAGCGCAGCCTGGTTGGCGCGTTGGACATGACACTGCGCCTGGACAAGCAGGACTACGAGGAACAACTGGTGACCGAGCAGGCTCGCCTGGCCGGCCTGTTGCGCCACAAGCACATGCGCCGGCACTCGCTGGTGGCCGTGTTCGAGGGTAATGATGCTGCAGGCAAGGGCGGGGCGATTCGCCGTGTGGCTGTAGCGCTGGACCCGCGCCAGTACCGTATCGTGCCGATCGCCGCCCCTAGCGAAGATGAGCGTGCGCAGCCGTACCTGTGGCGGTTCTGGCGGCACATTCCGGCACGCGGCAAGTTCACCATCTTCGACCGCTCCTGGTACGGCCGGGTGCTGGTGGAGCGCATCGAAGGCTTCTGCACACCGGCCGACTGGATGCGTGCTTACGGCGAGATCAATGATTTCGAGGAACAGCTGGTGAACGCCGGCGCGGTAGTGGTCAAGTTCTGGCTGGCGATCGACCAGCAGACCCAGCTGGAGCGTTTTCAAGAGCGCGAGCAGATCCCGTTCAAGCGCTACAAGATCACCGAGGACGACTGGCGCAACCGCGACAAGTGGGACCTGTATGTGGATGCAGTGGGGGACATGGTCGACCGCACCAGCACCGAGATCGCGCCATGGACCCTGGTTGAGGCCAATGACAAGCGTTGGGCGCGGGTGAAAGTGTTGCGCACCATCAATGAAGCCCTGGAAGCGGCGTTTGCCAAACACAAAAAATAGTCAGCCGCCATGCCTCAAGGGAATGACCTGATGAATTCTTTTCCCGCCTTTTTCCCCCGTTGGCAGGTAGCAAGCCTTTAGAATCGAGGCACCCCACAACGGGCTCGACCGAGGACTTTATGCACATCACATCCGGACGCCGGAGCTATGGACTGGCCCTGGCGCTTCTGACCGCACTGCTCTGGGGCATCCTGCCAATCAAACTCAAGCAGGTGCTGCAGGTGGTCGACCCGGTGACCGTCACCTGGTTCCGCCTGCTAGTGTCCGGCGGCCTGCTGTTCGCCTGGCTGGCAGCCAAGCGCCGTTTGCCTTCTTTCGGCAAGCTCGGCGCTAAAGGCAAAGGCCTGGTGGCCGTGGCCGTGTGCGGCCTGATGGGCAATTACGTGCTGTACCTGATCGGCCTCAACCTGCTGAGCCCCGGCACTGCGCAATTGGTGGTGCAGATCGGCCCGGTGCTGCTGCTGGTGGCAAGCGTGTTCGTGTTCAAGGAACGCTTCAGCCTGGGCCAAGGCCTGGGGCTACTGGTGCTGCTTGCCGGCTTCGGCCTGTTCTTCAATCAACGCCTTGAAGAGCTGCTGACCTCGTTGGGCACCTACACCACGGGCGTGCTGACCATCCTGCTGGCCACCAGCATCTGGGTGTTCTATGCCCTGAGCCAGAAGCAACTGCTGACGGTGTGGCATTCGCAACAGGTGATGATGGTGATCTACCTGAGCTGCGCCGCGCTGCTGACACCCTGGGTGCACCCTCTGGAGGCGTTGCAGTTGACGCCCCTGCAAGGCTGGCTGTTGCTGGCCTGCTGCCTGAACACGCTGGTGGCCTATGGTGCTTTTGCCGAGGCACTGGCGCACTGGGAGGCATCGCGGGTGAGCGCCACGCTGGCGCTGACACCGCTGGTGACCTTTGTTGCGGTGGCATTGGCGGCCTGGATGTGGCCTGCATATGTGCAGGCCGAAGACATCAATGCCCTGGGCTATGTGGGCGCAGTGACGGTGGTACTGGGGTCGACGCTGGTGGCCTTGGGGCCATCGCTGGTGGCCGGATGGCGGGCGAGAAGGGCGCGCCTGGCTCAGGTTGGTTGAGAGCCTGTTCCGGCCCCATCGCCGGTAAGCCGGCTCCCACAGGGATCGCGCCAGCTTTTAGAAGTTGAGCAAGACACTCCCTCAGGTTCCCACCAAGCCTGAAGACTGTGGGGTACCGGTGGGAGCCGGCTTGCCGGCGATAGGGCCATAAGTACCAGCCAATCAATCAGCCCTTGCCACCCGGTGCCAGCATGTTTTCCGGCCGCACCCACTCATCGAACTGTTCATTGGTCAGGTACTTCAATTCCAGCGCCGCCTCACGCAGGGTGTTGCCCTCGCTGTAGGCCTTCTTGGCAATCTCCGCCGCTTTGTCATAGCCGATATGCGGGTTGAGCGCGGTCACCAGCATCAGCCCGCGCTCCAGGTGCGCCGCCATCTGTTCGGCATCCGGCTCGATGCCGGCCACGCAGTGCTGCTGGAAGTTGCGGCAACCATCGGCTAGCAGCTCGATCGATTGCAGCAGGTTGTGGATGATTACCGGTTTGAACACATTCAACTGCAGGTGCCCCTGGCTGGCGGCGAAACCGATGGCCGCGTCATTGCCCAGTACCTGGCAGGCCAGCATCGACAGCGCTTCGCACTGGGTCGGGTTGACCTTGCCCGGCATGATCGAGCTGCCCGGCTCGTTGGCCGGCAGGCGCACCTCGGCCAGGCCGGCGCGGGGGCCGGAGCCGAGCAAACGCAGGTCGTTGGCGATTTTCATCAAGGCCACCGCCAAGGTCTTGAGCGCCCCCGCCAGGCTGGTCAGCGGCTCGTGGCCGGCCAAGGCAGCGAACTTGTTTGGCGCGGTGACGAACGGCAGGCCGGAGAGGGCGGCCAGTTCAGCAGCAATGGCTTCGGCGAAACCCTGCGGTGCATTGAGCCCGGTGCCCACGGCAGTGCCCCCCTGGGCCAGTTCGCATACCGCTGGCAAGGTGGCGCGGATGGCGCGCTGGGCGTAGTCGAGCTGGGCCACGAAGGCCGACACCTCCTGGCCGAAGGTGATGGGCGTGGCGTCCATCATGTGCGTGCGGCCAGTCTTGACCAGTTTATGGTGGCGCGCCGACAGCTCGGCCAGCCCCGAAGACAGTTCGGCGATCGCCGGTAGCAGTTGCTCGTGCACCGCCTGCGCTGCGGCAATGTGCATGGCGGTAGGGAAGCAGTCGTTGGAGCTCTGCGAGCGGTTGACATGGTCGTTGGGGTGCACCGGCGCCTTGCCGCCGCGGCCTTTGCCGGCGAGCTCGTTGGCCCTGCCCGCGATCACCTCGTTAACGTTCATGTTGCTCTGCGTGCCGCTGCCGGTCTGCCACACCACCAGCGGGAACTGGTCGTCGTGCTCGCCGTCGAGCACTTCGTCGGCGGCCTGCTCGATCAGCCGGGCGATGTCGGCTGGCAGGTCGCCATTGCGGTCGTTGACCCGGGCCGCGGCCTTCTTGATCAGCGCCAGAGCGTGCAGCACCGCGAGCGGCATGCGTTCCTTGCCAATGGCAAAGTTGATCAGCGAGCGTTGGGTCTGTGCGCCCCAGTAGGCGTGCTCCGGAACTTCGACCGGGCCCAGGCTGTCTGTTTCGATACGGCTCATGCTGCGTTCACTCCCTTGTCAGTCAGAATCAGCAGTTTAGGCCCCCATGCGATCGAGCGGTTCAATCGCTCGTCGTGCCACTTGAGCGCTGCCCCCTGGCGGGAGCAGAATGCTCATCTCTGAGGTACCGCCTCCCCCTCCTTGAAGGATATGCAATGACCCGTCTCCGTGCCCTCTGTGCTGCCGTCGCCCTGGCCTGTGCCAGCGGCCAGGTACTCGCTGCCACTGCCAGCCACAACGCTGCCGCCGAGAAATTCCTGACCCTGGCCAACGCTGACAAGCTGGGTACCCCGGTGTACATGCAGGTCCAGCAGATGTTCGCCCAGCGCTTCGCCCAGACCAAAGCCCCGGCCACCAAGCAGTCGGTGCTGGAGAGCTACCAGGCCAAGGCCAACGCCGCGCTGGACAGCGCCATCGGCTGGAACAAGCTCAAGCCGAAGATGGTCGACCTGTACACCCAGACCTTCACCGAGCAGGAGCTCAAGGACCTGGTCAAGTTCTACCAGTCGCCACTGGGCAAGAAAGTCCTCAGCCAGATGCCCAAGGTCACCCAGCAGTCGGCCCAGCTGACCCAGCAAAGCCTGGAACCGGCAGTACCGGTGGTCAACAAGCTGCTCGAAGACATGACCAAAGAGCTTGACCCCAACGCCGGCAAGGCCGCCGCCCCTGCCAAGAAGTGAGTAACACCCGATGACCATGCAGCAACGCATCGAGCAGCAGCTGGCCGCACTGGCGCCGCAGCACCTTGAAGTGCTCAACGAAAGCCACATGCACAGCCGTGGCCAGGAAACCCACTACAAGGCGGTGATCGTCAGCGAGCAGTTTGCCGGGCTCAACAGCGTCAAGCGCCACCAGAAGGTGTACGCCACCATGGGTGAACTGATGGGCCAGATCCATGCGTTGGCCATCCACACCTATACCAACGAGGAGTGGGCGAAGGTGGGTGTTGCACCCGCGTCGCCGGTGTGTGCAGGTGGCGGCAAGCACTGAATCCTTTTTGTCGTTCTGGTACAATTCGCAACATCCGGGGGGGCCGCTTTGCGGCCCTTTCGCGACACAAGGCCGCTCCTACAGGGGTTATGTATTCACCTGTAGGAGCGGCCTTGTGTCGCGAAAGGGGCGCAGAGCGCCCCCCAGCTTTTTGTCAAACCCGGTCCGCCCCTTACGAGGGCAACCACCTGGAGATTCAACGCAATGACCCAACCGATCGTCGTGGCGGCGCTGTACAAGTTCGTCACCCTTGAAGACTACGCAGAGCTGCGCGAGCCCTTGCTCAAGGCCATGCTCGACAATGGCGTCAAAGGCACTCTGCTGCTGGCCAACGAAGGTATCAACGGCACGGTTTCGGCCACCCGCGAAGGCATCGATGGCCTGCTCGCCTGGCTGCGCAGCGACCCGCGCCTGGTCGATGTCGACCACAAGGAATCCTACTGCGACGAGCAGCCGTTCTACCGCACCAAGGTCAAGCTCAAGAAAGAGATCGTCACCCTCGGCGTGCCGGGCGTGGACCCGAACAATGCCGTTGGCACCTACGTCGAGCCCAAAGACTGGAACGCGCTGATCAGCGACCCGGAAGTACTGCTGATCGACACCCGCAACGATTACGAAGTGGCCATCGGCACCTTCAAGGGCGCAATCGACCCCAAGACCGAGACCTTCCGCGAGTTCCCCGAGTACATCAAGGCCAATTTCGACCCCAGCAAGCACAAGAAGGTCGCCATGTTCTGCACCGGCGGTATCCGTTGTGAAAAAGCCTCCAGCTACATGCTCGGTGAAGGCTTCGAGGCGGTCTATCATCTTAAGGGCGGCATCCTGAAATACTTCGAGGAAGTACCCCAGGAAGAAAGCCTTTGGGACGGCGACTGCTTTGTCTTCGACAACCGCGTCACGGTGCGCCATGACCTGACCGAAGGCGAGTACGACCAGTGCCATGCCTGCCGCCACCCGGTCAACGCCCAGGACCGCGCGTCCGAGCACTATTCGCCAGGCGTGAGCTGCCCGCATTGCTGGGACAGCCTGAGCGAAAAGACCCGGCGCAGCGCCATCGACCGGCAGAAGCAGATCGAGCTGGCCAAGGCCCGCAACCTGCCGCACCCGATCGGTTACAACTACAAAGCCGAGGCCTGATTGCATGAATGCCCGCCTGCTCTATGTGATGGACCCGATGTGCTCCTGGTGCTGGGGTTTTGCACCGGTGGCCCAGGCCCTGATCGCCCAGGCGCGTGAAGCGGGCGTGGCCACCCGGGTGGTACCGGGTGGGTTGCGTCGCGGTGCCAGCCCGCTGGACGCCTCGACCCGCAAGTACATCCTCGAACACTGGCAGGCGGTGGCCGAGGCCACCGGGCAGCCGTTCGCGTTCGAAGGTGCCATGCCCGATGGCTTCGTCTACGACACGGAGCCGGCCTGCCGCGCCCTGGTGGCCGCCCGCGAACTGGACGCCGAGCGCGTTTGGCCGCTGCTGGCGCTGATTCAGCGTGGGTTCTACCAGCAGGGCCTGGACGTCACCACCGCGCCGCAGCTGGTCGAGCTGGCCGAGCAGGCCGGGTTCGATCGCGCAACCTTTGCCGATGCCTTGCTGCGTGCCGAAGTGCGCGCTGCCACTGCAGCCGATTTCAGCTGGGTACAGGACCTGGGGATTGCCGGTTTTCCAACGCTGCTGGCTGAACGCAACGGCCAGCTCGCCCTGTTGACCAACGGCTACCAGCCACTGCAAAGCCTGCAGCCCTTGCTTGGCCGCTGGCTACAGCAGGCCGCCTGTGCTTGACCTGCCAGGCTCGCCCGACCCGGTGCCAGGGAAGCCAGCTGCTGTGCCTGACCGGCTGAGCTGGGCGCAAATACGCCGCTTGGCACTGCACCACAAGAAGCACCTCTGGGCCGCCAACCTGGTGGCCGTGCTGGCGGCCTGCTGCAGCGTGCCGATTCCGCTGTTGCTGCCCTTGCTGGTGGACGAAGTGCTGCTGGGCCACGGCGATGGCGCTTTGAAGTTCATGAACCACCTGCTGCCCAGCGGTTGGCAGGTGGCGGCCGGGTATATCGGCCTGATGCTGGTCGTTACCCTGTGCCTGCGCGTGGCCGCGCTGGGGTTCAACGTGGTGCAGGCCAAGCTGTTCGCCGGCCTTGCCAAAGACATCGTCTATCGTCTGCGCATCCGTCTGATCGAGCGGCTCAAGCGTATCTCGCTCAAGGAGTACGAAAGCCTGGGCAGCGGCACCGTGACCACGCACCTGGTCACCGACTTGGAGACCCTCGACAAGTTTGTCGGCGAAACCCTGAGCCGCTTCCTGGTGGCCATGCTGACCCTGACCGGCACGGCGGCGATCCTGATCTGGATGCACTGGCAGCTGGCTTTGCTGATCCTGTTGTTCAACCCGTTGGTGATCTACTTCACCGTGCAGTTGGGCAAGCGCGTCAAACACCTTAAAAAGCTCGAAAACGATAGCACCTCGCGGTTCACCCAAGCGCTGGCCGAAACCCTTGATGCCATCCAGGAAATCCGCGCCAGCAATCGCCAGGGTTACTTCCTCGGCCGCCTGGGCCTGCGTGCCCGCGAAGTGCGTGATTACGCCGTGGATTCGCAATGGAAAAGCGATGCCAGTGGCCGTGCCAGTGGCCTGCTGTTCCAGTTCGGTATCGATATCTTCCGTGCTGCGGCGATGCTCACGGTGCTGTTTTCCGACCTGTCGATCGGGCAGATGCTGGCCGTGTTCAGCTACCTGTGGTTCATGATCGGCCCGGTCGAGCAGTTGCTGAACCTGCAATATGCCTACTACGCCGCCGGGGGGGCCTTGAGCCGGCTCAACGAGTTGCTGGCGCGTGCTGACGAGCCTCAATACCCGGCTGCCCGCGACCCGTTCGCCGGCCGTGAAACGGTTGGCATCGAGGTGCGCGACCTGCGCTTTGCCTATGCCGACGAGCCGGTGCTCGAGCACCTGGATCTGTCCATCGCTGCGGGCGAAAAAGTCGCCATTGTCGGCGCCAGTGGCGGCGGCAAAAGTACCCTGGTGCAGTTGCTGCTGGGCCTGTACAGCGCCCAGGCCGGGACTATCCGTTTTGGCGGTGCCAGCCTGCAGGAAATCGGCTTGGAGACCTTGCGTGAAAATGTGGCAGTGGTGCTGCAGCACCCCTCACTGTTCAACGACACGGTACGCGCCAACCTGACCATGGGCCGTGATTGCACGGACGATGCCTGCTGGCAGGCGCTGCGCATCGCCCAGCTGGACGCCACCATTGCCGCCTTGCCGCAAGGGCTGGACAGCGTGGTTGGCCGCTCTGGTGTGCGCCTGTCCGGCGGCCAGCGCCAGCGCCTGGCGATTGCCCGCATGGTCCTGGCCGAGCCGAAGGTGGTGATCCTCGACGAGGCCACTTCAGCGCTGGACGCCGCCACTGAGTACAACCTGCACCAGGCTCTGGCGCGTTTCCTCAGTGGCCGTACCACATTGATCATCGCCCACCGCCTTTCGGCGGTGAAGCAGGCCGACCGTGTGTTGGTATTCGATGGCGGGCACGTAGCCGAGGATGGCGGGCACCAGCAGTTGATCGCCGAGGGCGGCTTGTATGCCAAGCTGTACGGGCATCTGCAGCAGACTTGATCCAGCTGCAGGTTGCAGCTTGCAGCTCAAAATTCCCTCCACACAGATGGCAGATGGCCTACGCTGAGCTTGTCTGGGTTGATTCGAGCCTTATCTGCTCTGTGACAGGGACTTCATGAAGGGACATCGCACACTAGAGGCGCCAAGGCTGCTGGGTATCATCTGGCCCTTCGTCGCCGTTGTAGTCTTCCAGGTCCTGCTGGGCAGCCTCAGCCTTTACGCGCTTTCGGCTGTGCGTGCCTATGTCGCCGGCGAAAGCCTGTGGTCCAAGGCCCAGAAAGACGCTATCTATTACCTGAACCTGTATGCCGAAACTGGCGATGAGCGCACCTACCAGCGCTATCGCCAGGTCATCACTGTGCCCCACGGTGACCGGCAGATGCGCGAGGTGCTCGACCAGCCTGATCCAGACCTTGACGTCGCGCGCCAAGCCGTACTGCAAGGCGGCAATCACCCCGACGACGTCGACCGCATCATCTGGTTCTACCGCAATTTCAGCCAGATCAGCTACGTGCAGGCGGCGATCGCCTACTGGAATGTCGGTGATGATTTCCTCAACCAGCTGGATGTGCTGGCCAACGAGATGCGCGAGGGTTTTGCCAAAGGCCAGGTCGGGCCGCGCCAGGTCAGCCAATGGCGCGCCCGCATCGTCGCTATCAATGAAGGCGTGACACCGGCGGCCAAAGCCTTCAGCGATGCCCTGGGTGAAGGGTCGCGCATGCTGTTGCGGGTGTTGTTGGTCACCAACCTGCTCACCGCACTGTTTCTCATCACCTTTGCCTGGCGCCGTTCGAGCAAACTGCTGGCCCAGCGCCAGGCCTTCGCCAGCGCCCTGCAGGAAGAAAAGGAGCGCGCACAGATTACCCTGCAGGCGATTGGCGATGCTGTGATCACCACCGATGTCGATGGCAGCATCGGCTACATGAACCCGGCGGCCGAGCAGCTTACCCATTGGCAGGCAGGCCAGGCCCTGGGGCTGCCGTTGACAGCACTGTTCAGCCTGGTGGACGAGCAGGCCCAGAACGACAGCAGCACCCTGCTCGAACAGGTGCTCAGCGGCAGCCTCAAGGGGGGCGCCGAGCATGCACGGTTGATCCAGCGCCTGGATGGCAGCACGGTTGCGATCAACCTGGTGGGGTCGCCCATCATCAGTGACGGGCAGGTGGCTGGCATTGTCCTGGTGCTGCATGACATGACCCAGGAGCGCCAATACATAGCCAACCTGTCTTGGCAGGCTACCCATGACGCGCTGACCGGCCTGGCCAACCGCCGTGAATTCGAGTACCGCCTGGAGCAGGCACTGAACGACCTGGTGCGCCAGGGCGGGCGGCATTCGCTGATGTTCCTTGACCTCGACCAGTTCAAGCTGGTCAACGATACCTGTGGGCATGCCGCCGGTGACGAATTGCTGCGGCACATCTGCGCCGTGCTGCAATCGGTGCTGCGCGAAGGCGATACCCTGGCGCGGCTGGGGGGGGATGAGTTTGGCGTGCTGCTGGAAAACTGCCCGGGCGAACAGGCCGAGCGCATTGCCGAAAACCTGCGCCAGGCGGTGCAAAGCCTGCACTTCGTATGGAAAGGCAGGCCGTTCGTCACCACTGTGAGTATCGGCCTGGTGCACATGGCACAAGCCCCGGCCACGCTGGAAGCCTCCCTGCGGGCAGCGGACATGGCGTGCTACATGGCCAAGGAGAAGGGCCGTAACCGCATCCAGGTCTACCATGCCGATGACAGTGAACTGTCGATGCGGTTTGGTGAAATGGCCTGGATACAGCGCCTGCACGTCGCCCTGGAGGAGAACCGCTTCTGCCTGTACGCCCAGGAAATCGCCGCACTCACCGCCCTTGAAGGGCAGGGGCATGTCGAGATTCTGTTGCGCCTGCAGGACGAAAGCGGCCGCACCATCCTGCCTGACAGCTTCATCCCGGCGGCCGAGCGCTATGGCCTGATGACCGCTATCGACCGCTGGGTGGTGCGCAATGTGTTTCAGGTCATTCGCCAGTGCCTGGATGAGGGGCGCGAGGGCCCGCTGTCGATGTGTGCCATCAACCTGTCGGGCTCGAGTATCGGTGACGACAAGTTCCTGGAGTACCTGCAGCGCCTGTTCGTCGAATATTCGATTCCGCCACGGCTGATCTGCTTCGAGATCACCGAGACCAGTGCCATTGCCAACCTCGGCAGTGCCATCCGGTTCATCAATGAATTGAAAGGGCTGGGTTGCAAGTTCTCGCTGGATGACTTTTGTGCCGGAATGTCGTCATTCGCTTATTTGAAACATTTACCCGTCGACTTCTTGAAGATCGACGGAAGTTTTGTCAAAGATATGCTTGATGATCCGGTCAACCGGGCCATGGTCGAAGTCATCAATCACATCGGCCACGTCATGGGTAAACGGACCATTGCCGAGTTCGTTGAAACTCCGTTGATCGAGCAGGCCTTGCAGGAGATCGGCGTGGACTACGCCCAGGGCTATCTGATCGAAAGACCGCAGGTATTCACTTGCGACAGCCTGCAGCGCCAACGGATTGCCGCACGGCCCCTGCTGCATCGGGCGCCTGGAACCTTTCGCTGAAGTAGCGTTGGTAAATCACAGGGATCAAGGAGCTGAAAAGTGATTGATGCATTCGTCCGTATCGGGCCTTTGATGGACCCGGCCAGTTACCCTCAATGGGCCCAGCAACTGATCGAAGATTGCCGCCAGAGCAAGCGTCGGGTGGTGGAGCATGAATTCTACCAGCGCCTGCGCGATGGCCAGCTGCGCCAAGCCACCATTCGCCAGTACCTGATCGGTGGCTGGCCGGTGGTTGAGCAGTTTTCCTTGTACATGGCCCACAACCTGACCAAGACCCGCTATGCCCGCCACCCGGGCGAAGACATGGCGCGGCGCTGGCTGATGCGCAATATCCGCGTGGAGCTCCACCATGCCGATTACTGGGTGCATTGGTGCCATGCCCATGGCATTCACCTGCACGAGCTGCAGTCCCAGGAAGTGCCCGTCGAGCTCAATGGCCTCAATGACTGGTGCTGGCGAGTGTGTACCACCGAGTCGCTGGCCATTGCCATGGCTGCTACCAACTATGCCATTGAAGGGGCGACGGGTGAGTGGTCGGCGGTGGTCTGCGCTGAAGACACCTACGCCATGGGCTTCCCGGAGGACCAGCGTAAACGCGCCATGAAGTGGTTGAAGATGCATGCGCAGTATGACGACGCCCACCCGTGGGAGGCGTTGGAGATCATTTGTACGCTGGCTGGCGAAAACCCGACCCTGGGGCTGCGCAATGAGCTGCGCAAGGCGATCTGCAAAAGTTATGACTGCATGTACCTGTTCCTGGAACGGTGCATGCAGCTGGAAGGCCGCCAGCAAGGGCGCCTGCGCCCGACCTTGGCTGCTGGCTGAATGCCTGGGGCTGCTTTGCAGCCCTTTCGCGACACAAGGCCGCTCCTACAGATTTGATGCCGGATTCAACGGCACCGCTATCCTGTAGGAGCGGCCTTGTGTCGCGAAGGGCCGCAAAGCGGCCCCATCGGTTTCAAGCCCTACTGAGCGTTGAAGGCCTGCCCGTTCACCCCGGTACTGTCCGGCCCCATCAGGTACAGGTACACCGGCATGATCTCTTCAGGCAGCGGGTTGTTCTGCGGGTTCTCGCTCGGATAGGCCTGGGCCCGCATCGCCGTGCGGGTAGCCCCCGGGTTGATACTGTTGGAGCGCACCGGCGCCACACCTTCCAGTTCGTCTGCCAAAGTCTGCATCAGGCCTTCGGTAGCGAATTTGGACACGCCATAAGCGCCCCAGTAAGCCCGGCCCTTGCGCCCGACACTGCTGGAGGTGAACACCACCGAGGCGTCCTCCGACAGCTTGAGCAGCGGCAGCAGGGTGCTGGTGAGCATGAACGTGGCATCGACGTTGATGTGCATCACCCGCATGAAATTGTCGCCCGAGAGCTGCTCGAGCGGGGTGCGCGGGCCGATGATCGAGGCATTGTTGAGCAGGCCGTCCAGGCGGCCGAACTGTTCCTCGACCATCGCAGCCAGTTCGTCGTACTGGTGGGGCAGGGCGGTTTCCAGGTTGAACGGGATCACCACCGGCTGCGGGTGGCCGGCGGCCTCGATTTCATCGTAGACCTCGTTCAGGTTGGCTTCGGTCTTGCCCAGCAGCAGCACAGTGGCGCCCAAGGCGGCATAAGCCTTGGCGGCGGCTGCACCGATGCCACGGCCAGCGCCGGTGACCATGATGACGCGGCCCTTGAGAAGGTCGGGGCGGGCGGTATAGTCGAACATGCGTTTGTCCTTGAGTTGAAGCTTGCAGCTTGCCGCTAAAAGATCAGCACCCGCACAGGGCGCTGTCGAGCACCTTGCGCAGTTCCAGCGGGTGGTCCACCACCACGTCGGCGCCCCAGTTGTTCGGGTTGTCTTCTGGATGAATATAGCCGTAGCGCACGGCCGCCGTGCGGGTGCCGGCATCGCGGCCCGACTCGATGTCGCGCAGGTCGTCGCCGACGAACAGCACGCTGGCCGGGTCCAGGTTCAAGGTCTTGCAGGCCAGGATCAGCGGCTCCGGGTCGGGCTTGCTGTTTTTCACGTGATCCGGGCAGATCAGCAGTGCAGAACGCTCGGCCAGGCCAAGGCGCTGCATGATCGGCTCTGCGAAGCGGACCGGCTTGTTGGTCACCACGCCCCACAGCAGGTTGCCCCGCTCGATGTCGGCCAGCAATTCGCCCATGCCGTCGAACAGCTTGCTGTGCACCGCGCAGTCACGCTGGTAGCGCTCGAGGAACTCCAGGCGCAGGGCCTCGAAACCCTCGTCCTGCGGGCTCATGGCGAAGGTCGCGGCGACCATCGCCCTGGCACCGCCGGAAATCACGTCGCGGATCAGCTTGTCGTCGATGGCCGGCAGGCCGCGCTCGGCGAGCATGGCCTGGCAAATGGCGATGAAGTCCGGCGCCGTGTCGAGCAGGGTGCCGTCCATGTCAAAGAGTACTGCTCGCAAACGCATGCTCATTCCTCGCGCAGTGTCTGGATCATGTAGTTGACGTCCACATCGCTGCTGAGCTTGTAGTGCTTGGTCAGCGGGTTGTAGGTCAGGCCGATGATGTCCTTGACCTCAAGGCCGGCCACGCGGCTCCAGGCACCCAGCTCGGAAGGGCGGATGAACTTCTTGAAGTCGTGGGTGCCGCGCGGCAGCATCTTGAGGATGTATTCGGCGCCGATGATGGCCAGCAGGTAGGCCTTGGGGTTGCGGTTGATGGTCGAGAAGAACACCTGGCCACCCGGCTTGACCATGCGGTAGCAGGCGCGGATGACCGAAGACGGGTCGGGCACGTGCTCGAGCATTTCCAGGCAGGTGACCACATCGAACTGCTCGGGCATTTCTTCAGCCAGGGCCTCGGCGGTGATCTGCCGGTACTCCACCTCCACGCCGGACTCCAGCTGGTGCAGCTGGGCCACGGCCAGGGGCGCCTCGCCCATGTCGATGCCGGTGACGGTGGCGCCACGCAGGGCCATTGCCTCGCTGAGGATGCCGCCGCCGCAGCCTACGTCCAGCACCTTCTTGCCGGCCAGGCTGACGCGCTCGTCGATCCAGTTGACGCGCAGCGGATTGATATCGTGCAGCGGCTTGAACTCGCTCTCGCGGTCCCACCAGCGGTGCGCCAAGGCTTCAAACTTGGCGATTTCGGCGTGGTCGACGTTGCTCATTGAACAGTCCTCTGAAACTTCTACGAATTGCGCCGGAGTATACCCGAGCGCCCAAGGCTGTTGGTCGCTATAATCGTCCGCTTTTGATATGCGAAAGTCAGGGAGAGGTGATGCGCGAGCGACTTATGGCGGCGGAGAAGGTGACCGGTATCCGGTGGCACCACGGCGCCTTGCACCTGCTCGACCAGCGCCTGCTGCCTTCGCAAGAACGCTGGCTGGCCTGCGACAATGTCGCGCAGGTGGCGGCGGCGATCCGCGATATGGCCGTGCGGGGTGCGGCGGCCATCGGCATTGCTGCCGCCTATGGCCTGGTGCTTGCCCTGGAAGAGCGCCTGGCCGAGGGTGGCGACTGGGAAATGGACCTGGAAGAGGACTTCCTCAGCCTGGCCGAAGCGCGGCCTACGGCCGCCAACCTGTTCTGGGCACTCAACCGCATGCGTGATCGCCTGCAGCGCCTGCGCCCCGGCGAGGATGTGCTGGCAGCGCTGGAGGCCGAGGCTGTGGCCATTCATGAAAGCGACCGTGAGGCCAACCTGACCATGGCCCAGCAAGGCATCGAGCTGATCCGCCGCCACCAGGGTAGCGAGCAGGCCCTGCTGACCTACGGCAACGCCGGTGCCCTGGCCAGTGGAGGCTTCGGTACGGCGTTGGGGGTGATCCGCGCAGGCTTTCTCGAGGGTATGGTCGAGCGCGTCTATGCCGGCGAAACCCGGCCCTGGCTGCAGGGTTCGCGCCTTACCGCCTGGGAGCTGGCCAACGAAGGCATTCCGGTAACCCTGTGTGCCGATTCGGCGCTGGCCCACCTGATGAAGAGCAAGGGCATTACCTGGGTGGTGGTCGGCGCCGATTGCATAGCCGCCAACGGTGACGTGGCGAGCAAGATCGGCACCTACCAGCTGGCGGTGAACGCCATGCACCATGGTGTGCGGTTCATGGTGGTGGCGCCCAGCACCAGCATCGATCTCAATCTGGCCACGGGTGAAGACATCCCGCTGGAAGAGCGTGATGCCGACGAATTGCTGGATTACGCCGGCACCCGCGTGGCGCCGCAGGTGGAGGTGTTCAATCCGGTGTTCGACGTGACTCCGGCTGACCTGATCGATGTGATCGTGACTGAGAAAGGTGTCATCGAGCGCCCGGATACAGCCAAACTGGCGCAATTGATGTGCCGCAAACGCCTGCATTGATCGTTTGGGGTGGGGTGGGAGAGGGAGTGCGGGAGGTCGAGCGCCGGCAATACGGCATCAGCGCCAATCACGTCAACAATTCCCACAAAACCCCCTCCACCCCCTGCGCCATATCTCCCCACCGCTACTGCCTTTGTGATAACATCCGGCAGTTTCCAAGACCGCCCATGACGGCGGCCTTCATTGCGCAGATCCATGTTACAACTCATTGATTTGTCGTAAGTCGTCGCACCCTTATGCGCTGCGGCGGCGAGCTTCGTTCGGCCCTTGATGGAGCTGCGAAGTTTCACCAGAAAAAGGAATCAGGCTTCTCATGGGCGAACTGGCCAAAGAAATCCTCCCGGTCAATATCGAAGACGAACTGAGACAGTCTTACCTCGACTACGCGATGAGCGTGATTGTCGGGCGAGCGCTGCCCGATGCACGTGACGGCTTGAAGCCCGTGCATCGTCGCGTTCTCTTTGCGATGAGCGAACTGGGCAACGACTGGAACAAGCCGTACAAGAAATCCGCCCGTGTGGTCGGTGACGTGATCGGTAAGTACCACCCGCACGGCGATACTGCGGTCTACGACACCATCGTGCGTATGGCCCAGCCATTCTCGCTGCGCTACCTGCTGGTCGACGGCCAGGGCAACTTCGGTTCGGTCGACGGCGACAACGCCGCGGCGATGCGATACACCGAAGTGCGTATGGCCAAGCTGGCCCACGAGCTGCTGGCCGACCTGCATAAGGAAACCGTCGACTGGGTGCCCAACTACGACGGCACCGAGCAGATCCCGGCGGTCATGCCCACCCGTATCCCCAACCTGCTGGTCAACGGTTCCAGCGGTATCGCCGTGGGCATGGCGACCAACATTCCGCCGCACAACCTCGGTGAAGTCATCGACGGCTGCCTGGCGCTGATCGACAACCCGGAAGTCACCGTCGACGAGCTGATGCAGTTCATCCCCGGCCCCGACTTCCCGACTGCCGGCATCATCAACGGCCGCCAGGGCATCATCGAGGCGTACCGTACCGGCCGTGGCCGCATCTACATGCGCGCGCGCTCCGAGATCGAAGACATCGACAAGGTCGGTGGCCGCCAGCAGATCGTCGTCACCGAACTGCCGTACCAGCTGAACAAGGCGCGCCTGATCGAGAAGATCGCCGAGCTGGTCAAAGACAAGAAGATCGAAGGCATCACCGAGCTGCGCGATGAGTCCGACAAGGACGGCATGCGCATCGTCATCGAGCTGCGCCGCGGCGAGGTGCCGGAGGTGGTGCTCAACAACCTCTATCAGCAGACCCAGCTGCAGAGCGTGTTCGGCATCAACGTGGTGGCACTGATCGACGGCCGCCCGCGCGTGCTCAACCTCAAGGACCTGCTCGAAGCGTTCGTCCGTCACCGCCGTGAAGTGGTCACGCGCCGTACCGTATTCGAGCTGCGCAAAGCCCGTGAACGTGGCCATATCCTTGAAGGCCAGGCGGTCGCGCTGTCCAACATCGACCCGGTCATCGCACTGATCAAGGCTTCGCCGACGCCGTCCGAAGCCAGGGAAGCGCTGATTGCCACTGCCTGGGAATCCAGTGCCGTGCAGGTCATGGTCGAGCGCGCCGGCGCCGATTCCTGCCGCCCTGAAGACCTGCCGGAACAGTACGGCCTGCGTGATGGCAAGTACTACCTGTCGCCGGAACAGGCCCAGGCGATCCTCGACCTGCGCCTGCACCGCCTGACCGGCCTGGAGCACGAGAAGCTGCTGGCCGAGTACCAGGAAATCCTCGAGCAGATCGGCGAACTGATCCGCATCCTCAGCAGCGCCGAGCGCCTGATGGAAGTGATCCGCGAAGAACTCGAAGCGATCCGCGCCGAATACGGCGATGCGCGCCGCACCGAGATTCTCAACGCCAGCCACGACCTCAACTACGGCGACATGATCCCGGAAGAAGAGCGCGTGGTGACCATCTCCCACGGTGGCTATGCCAAGACCCAGCCGTTGTCCGCTTACCAGGCCCAGCGCCGTGGCGGTAAAGGCAAGTCGGCGACCGGCGTGAAGGACGAGGACTACATCGAGCACCTGCTGGTCGCCAACAGCCACGCCACCCTGCTGCTGTTCTCCAGCAAGGGCAAGGTGTACTGGAAGAAGACCTACGAGATCCCTGAGGCATCCCGCGCCGCGCGTGGCCGCCCGCTGGTCAACCTGCTGCCGCTGGAGGAGGGTGAGCGCATCACCGCCATGCTGCAGATCGACCTCGAGGCCCTGCAGCAGAGCGCCGATCCGGATGAAGAGCTGGAAGACGGCGACGAGGGCGTGATCGAAGGCGAAGTGGTCGAGGCTGAAGAAATCGACGAAGAAGAGGGCGACACCCCTGAATGGGTGGCTGAGCCGACTGGTGCGTACATCTTCATGGCCACCGCTTCCGGTACCGTCAAGAAAACCCCGCTGGTGCAGTTCGCCCGTCCGCGCTCCAATGGCCTGATCGCCTTGAAGCTGAAGGAAGGTGACACCCTGATTGCCGCAGCAATCACCGACGGCGCCAAGGAAGTAATGATGTTCTCCGACGCCGGCAAGGTGATCCGCTTCGCCGAGAGCGTGGTACGCGAAATGGGCCGTACCGCCCGTGGTGTGCGCGGCATGAAACTGGGCAAGGGGCAGCAGATCATCTCGATGCTGATCCCGGAGTCTGGTGCGCAGATCCTTACCGCTTCCGAGCGCGGCTTCGGCAAGCGTACGCCGCTGTCCAAGTTCCCGCGCCGCGGCCGTGGTGGTCAGGGCGTGATCGCCATGGGCACCAAGGGGCGCAATGGCCTGCTGATCGGTGCTATCCAGGTGCAGGAAGGTGAAGAGATCATGCTGATCTCCGACCAGGGCACGCTGGTGCGCACACGGGTTGGCGAGGTATCCAGCCTGAGCCGTAACACCCAGGGCGTGACGTTGATCAAGCTGGCTGCAGACGAAACGCTGGTAGGCCTGGAGCGTATCCAGGAGCCTTCCGAGGAAGAGCTCGACGAGCTGGTCGGGACGGACGAGGAGGGCGTGGAGCTCGATGCGCCGGAAGCGGCGGACGATGACAATGCGGGCGCCGAAGAGGCACCGCAAGAGTAAGCAAACGCAACAATCCGAACGGGGCGACCAAGGTCGCCCCGTTTGACTGATTACAGCAGGCAATAGCAGGACCTGCCTTTTGTAGGGGCGGCCTTGTGTGGTGAAAGGGTCGCCTGGCGGTCCCAGGGGGCAGCAGCGCAACAACTATCGCGGGGGCTGCTGCGCAGCCCTTTCGCGACACGAGGCCGCTCCTACAGGGGTGCGCGGCCTGCAACAAACGATTTTGTTCTATTTGGCAGAGCGAGAGTGGATGTGAGCAAACGAGCCTTTAACTTCTGCGCAGGCCCTGCCGCGCTTCCTGAAGCTGTCCTGCAGCGCGCCCAGGCCGAAATGCTGGACTGGCATGGCAAGGGCTTGTCGGTGATGGAAATGAGCCATCGCAGCGACGATTACGTGGCCATTGCCGAAAAGGCCGAGCAGGACCTGCGTGACCTGCTGTCCGTCCCCTCCAACTACAAAGTCCTGTTCCTGCAGGGCGGCGCCAGCCAGCAGTTCGCCGAGATCCCGCTGAACCTGCTGCCGGAGAACGGCACTGCCGACTACGTCGAAACCGGCATCTGGTCGAAAAAGGCCATCGAAGAAGCGCGCCGTTTCGGCAACGTCAACGTCGCCGCCAGCGCCAAGCCATACGACTACCTGGCCATCCCTGGCCAGAACGAGTGGCAGCTGACCAAGAACGCAGCGTACGTCCACTATGCCTCCAACGAGACCATCGGCGGCCTGCAGTTCGACTGGGTGCCGCAAACCGGTGACGTTCCGCTGGTCGTCGACATGTCCTCCGACATCCTCTCGCGCCCGATCGACGTGTCGCAGTACGGCCTGATCTACGCCGGCGCGCAGAAGAACATCGGCCCGAGCGGCCTGGTGGTGGTGATCGTCCGCGAAGACCTGCTGGGCCACGCCCGCAGCAGCTGCCCGACCATGCTCGACTACAAGGTCTCGGCCGACAACGGCTCGATGTACAACACCCCCGCCACCTATTCCTGGTACCTCTCGGGCCTGGTCTTCGAGTGGCTCAAGGAGCAGGGTGGCGTCGACGCCATGGAGCAACGCAACCGCGCCAAGAAAGACCGCCTGTACGGCTTCATCGACGCCAGCGAGTTCTACACCAACCCGATCAGCCACAACGCCCGTTCGTGGATGAACGTGCCGTTCCGCCTGGCCGATGAGCGCCTGGACAAGGCCTTCCTGGCCGGTGCCGATGCCCGTGGCCTGCTCAACCTCAAGGGCCACCGCTCGGTGGGCGGCATGCGTGCCTCCATCTACAACGCCCTGGGCCTGGACGCTGTCGAGGCGCTGGTGGCCTACATGGCCGAATTCGAGAAGGAGCACGGCTGATGTCCGAACATGAGCTCAAGGCGCTGCGCGTGCGCATCGACAGCCTCGACGAGAAAATCCTCGAGCTGATCAGCGACCGCGCCCGTTGCGCCCAGGAAGTGGCCAAGGTCAAGACCGCCTCGCTGGCCGAAGGCGAGCAGCCGGTGTTCTACCGCCCTGAGCGTGAAGCTGCCGTGCTCAAGCGCGTGATGGAGCGCAACAAGGGGCCGCTGGGCAACGAAGAGATGGCGCGGCTGTTCCGCGAAATCATGTCGTCCTGCCTGGCCCTGGAAGAGCCGCTGAAAATCGCCTACCTGGGGCCTGAAGGCACCTTCACCCAGGCCGCGGCCATGAAACACTTCGGCCACGCGGTGATCAGCCGCCCGATGGCTGCCATCGACGAAGTGTTCCGCGAAGTGGCGGCCGGCGCCGTCAATTTCGGCGTGGTGCCGGTGGAAAACTCCACCGAGGGTGCGGTCAGCCACACCCTGGACAGCTTCCTCGAGCATGACATGGTGATCTGCGGCGAAGTCGAGCTGCGCATCCACCATCACCTGCTGGTGGGCGAAAACACCAAGACCGACAGCATCACCCGCATCTACTCCCACGCCCAGTCGCTGGCCCAGTGCCGCAAGTGGCTGGACGCGCACTACCCGAACGTGGAGCGCGTGGCGGTGTCGAGCAATGCCGAGGCCGCCAAGCGGGTCAAGGGCGAGTGGAATTCGGCGGCGATCGCCGGCGACATGGCCGCCAACCTGTACGGGTTGACCCGCCTGGCCGAGAAGATCGAAGACCGCCCGGACAACTCCACGCGCTTCTTGATGATCGGCAACCAGGAAGTGCCGCCGACCGGGGACGACAAGACCTCGATCATCGTTTCGATGAGCAACAAGCCAGGTGCCCTGCACGAACTGCTGGTGCCGTTCCACGACAACGGCATCGACCTGACCCGCATCGAGACCCGCCCGTCGCGCAGTGGCAAGTGGACCTACGTGTTCTTCATCGACTTCGTAGGCCACCACCGCGACCCGCTGATCAAGGCGGTGCTGGAGAAGATCAGCCAAGAGGCTGTGGCGCTGAAGGTACTGGGCTCGTATCCAAAGGCGGTGCTTTGATTCAAAGTTGTTGGGGGCGCTTTGCGCCCCATCGCGACGCAAGGCCGCTCCTACAGGAGTCTGCAATCCCTTGTAGGAGCGGCCTTGTGTCGCGATGGGCTGCAAAGCAGCCCCCTGCGGTCCCAAAGACTGTCCTGATTTCTGAACAGGGTTCGTACCAGTGGTAAATGCAGCAAAAAACAACCCCGCACCGCTCATCGGCCGCCTCGTCGTCGTAGGCCTGGGCCTGATCGGCGGCTCCTTCGCCAAAGGCCTGCGTGAAAGCGGCCTGTGCCGCGAAGTGGTCGGCGTCGACCTGGACGCCCCTTCGCGCAAGCAGGCCGTGGCCCTGGGTGTGGTCGACCGCTGCGAAGAAGACCTCGCCGCCGCCTGTGTCGGCGCCGACGTCATCCAGCTGGCGGTACCGATCCTGGCCATGGAAAAGCTGCTGGCGCGCCTGGCGCAACTGGACCTGGGCAGCGCCGTCATCACCGACGTCGGCAGCGCCAAAGGCAATGTGGTGCGGGCTGCGCGTGAGGTGTTCGGCGACCGCCTGCGCCACTTCGTGCCCGGCCACCCCATCGCCGGCTCCGAGCAGAGCGGGGTGGAGGCCTCCAACGCCACCCTGTTCCGCCGCCACAAGGTCATCCTCACGCCGCTGCCCGAAACCGACCCTGCCGCCCTGGCCCTGGTCGACCGCCTGTGGCGTGCGCTGGAGGCCGACGTAGAGCACATGCCGGTCGAGCGCCACGACGAAGTGTTGGCTGCCACCAGCCACCTGCCGCACCTGCTGGCGTTCGGCCTGGTCGATTCGTTGGCCAAGCGCAATGAAAACCTTGAGATCTTCCGGTACGCTGCCGGTGGTTTCCGCGATTTCACCAGAATCGCTGGCAGCGATCCGACCATGTGGCATGACATCTTCCTCGCCAACCGCGAGGCTGTCCTGCGCACCCTGGACACTTTTCGCAGCGACCTCGACGCCTTGCGCGACGCGGTCGATGCAGGGGACGGGCACCAGTTGCTGGGTGTATTCACCCGCGCTCGGGTTGCCCGCGAGCATTTCAGTAAAATCTTGGCCCGCCGGGCCTATGTGGACGCTATGAACGCCAACGATCTGATTTTCCTGGCCCAACCGGGTGGCCGCCTGACCGGGCGAATCCGCGTACCGGGCGACAAGTCGATTTCCCACCGTTCGATCATGCTCGGCTCCCTGGCCGAAGGCACGACCGAAGTCGAAGGCTTCCTCGAAGGTGAGGACGCCCTGGCGACCCTTCAGGCTTTCCGTGACATGGGGGTAGTCATCGAAGGCCCGAACCACGGCCGCGTGACCATTCACGGTGTTGGCCTGCACGGCCTCAAGCCACCGCCCGGGCCGATCTACGTGGGCAACTCCGGCACCTCCATGCGCCTGCTCTCGGGGCTGCTGGCCGGCCAGTCGTTCGACGTGACCATGACCGGCGATGCGTCGCTGTCCAAGCGCCCGATGAACCGCGTGGCCAACCCGCTGCGCGAAATGGGCGCTGTGGTCGAAACCGGCCCGGACGGCCGCCCACCGCTGACCATCCGTGGTGGCCACACGCTCAAGGCGCTGACCTACACGCTGCCGATGGCCAGTGCCCAGGTCAAATCCTGCCTGCTGTTGGCCGGCCTGTACGCCGAAGGCAAAACCACCGTTACCGAGCCTGCGCCCACCCGTGACCACACCGAGCGCATGCTGCGCGGCTTCGGCTATGAGGTGGAGTCCAACGGCCCGGTTGCCTCGCTGCAGTCCGGCGGCAAGCTCACTGCCACCCGCATCGAAGTGCCCGCAGACATCTCCTCGGCTGCGTTCTTCCTGGTGGCAGCATCCATTGCCCAGGGCTCCGAGCTGGTACTCGAGCATGTCGGCATCAACCCGACCCGCACCGGTGTCATCGACATCCTGCGCCTGATGGGCGGTGACATCACCCTGGAAAACCAGCGTGAAGTCGGCGGCGAACCAGTGGCCGACCTGCGTGTGCGCGGTGCCAAGCTCAAGGGTATCGATATCCCCGAGCACCTGGTGCCGCTGGCCATCGACGAATTCCCGGTGCTGTTCGTGGCCGCCGCCTGCGCCGAAGGGCGTACCGTGCTGCGTGGCGCCGAAGAGCTGCGGGTGAAGGAGTCCGATCGCATCCAGGTGATGGCCGACGGCCTGATCGCCTTGGGCGTGAAGTGCGAGCCGACCCCCGACGGCATCATCATCGACGGCAGCCAGATTGGCGGTGGCGAAGTGCATGGCCACGGCGACCACCGTATCGCCATGGCCTTCAGCGTCGCTTCGCTGCGCGCCAGCGCGCCAATCCGCATCCATGATTGCGCCAACGTCGCCACCTCGTTCCCCAACTTCCTCGCGCTGTGTGCTGAAGTGGGTATCCGCGTGGCAGAAGAGGGCAAGTCGTGAACTCTCAAGCGCCGGTCATCACCATCGATGGCCCGAGCGGCTCGGGCAAGGGCACGGTCGCAGGCCTGTTGGCGCGCGAACTGGGCTGGCGGCTGCTGGATTCCGGCGCGCTTTACCGCCTGCTGGCGTTCAACGCCAGCAACCACGGTGTCGACCTGACCAACGAAGAGCTGCTCAAGGCCCTGGCCGCCCATCTGGATGTGCAATTCATCGCCGCCGAGCCGGGTAAGCTGCAACAGATCATTCTGGAGGGTGAGGACGTCAGCAATGTCATCCGCACCGAGACGGTCGGTGCCGGGGCCTCGATGGTCGCGTCCCTGCCGGCAGTGCGTGAAGCGCTGCTGCAGCGCCAGCGCGCCTTCCGCGAAACGCCGGGCCTGATCGCCGATGGCCGCGACATGGGCACCGTGGTGTTCCCGGACGCGCCGCTTAAGGTGTTTTTGACCGCCAGTGCCGAGGAGCGTGCCCGTCGCCGCTACCTGCAGTTGAAGGGCAAAGGCGAAGATGTTAGTCTGTCGAGTCTGCTAGATGAGATTCGTGCGCGCGATGAGCGCGACACCCAGCGCGCAGTGGCCCCGCTCAAGCCGGCGGCCGATGCCATTCAGCTGGACTCCACGGAGCTGTCCATCGAGCAGGTGCTGCACCGTATCAGGAGCGAGCTCGCCCAGCGCGACTTGGTCTGATCGTCAGGAAAGCAGGCAGGGGCACCAGTCAACGTCCTGCCTGCTTTCCTTTACTTAACGAAACCCACATTGTCTGGAGTGTGGCGATGGGCGTCTGTTTCGCCCGAATCTACAGGAATTAAAATGAGCGAAAGCTTTGCAGAACTCTTTGAAGAAAGCCTGAAAACCCTCAATCTTCAGCCGGGTGCGATCATCTCCGGTATCGTTGTCGACATCGACGGCGACTGGGTTACCGTACACGCTGGCCTGAAGTCCGAGGGCGTCATCCCGCTCGAGCAGTTCTACAACGAAGCTGGCGAGCTGACCATCAAGGTCGGTGACGAAGTTCACGTTGCGCTGGACGCGGTCGAAGACGGCTTTGGCGAAACCAAACTGTCCCGTGAAAAAGCCAAGCGCGCCGAGTGCTGGATTGTTCTGGAAGCAGCTTTCGCCGCCGAAGAAGTGGTCAAGGGCGTTATCAACGGTAAGGTTAAGGGCGGCTTCACTGTCGACGTTAACGGCATCCGTGCGTTCCTGCCGGGCTCCCTGGTTGATGTCCGCCCTGTGCGCGACACCACCCACCTGGAAGGCAAAGAGCTGGAATTCAAGGTCATCAAGCTGGACCAGAAGCGCAACAACGTTGTCGTTTCCCGTCGCAGCGTGCTGGAAGCCGAGAACTCCGCCGAGCGCGAAGCCCTGCTGGAAACCCTGCAGGAAGGCCAGCAAGTCAAAGGTATCGTCAAGAACCTCACCGACTACGGCGCATTCGTGGACCTGGGCGGCATCGACGGCCTGCTGCACATCACCGACATGGCCTGGAAGCGCATCAAGCATCCTTCCGAAATCGTTAACGTTGGCGACGAAGTCGACGTACGCGTTCTGAAGTTCGACCGTGAGCGCAACCGCGTTTCGCTGGGTCTGAAGCAGATGGGCGAAGATCCGTGGGTTGCTATCACTGCGCGTTACCCAGAAGGTACCCGCGTACAGGCTCGCGTTACCAACCTGACCGACTACGGCTGCTTCGCTGAGCTGGAAGAAGGCGTTGAAGGTCTGGTACACGTTTCCGAAATGGACTGGACCAACAAGAACATCCACCCGTCGAAAGTCGTTCAGGTTGGCGACGAAGTGGAAGTCATGGTTCTGGACATCGACGAAGAGCGTCGTCGTATCTCCCTGGGCATCAAGCAGTGCAAGTCCAACCCATGGGAAGACTTCTCCGGCCAGTTCAACAAGGGTGACAAGATCACCGGTACCATCAAGTCGATCACCGACTTCGGTATCTTCATCGGCCTGGACGGCGGCATCGACGGCCTGGTTCACCTGTCCGACATCTCCTGGAACGAAACCGGCGAAGAAGCCGTACGTCGTTTCAAGAAGGGCGACGAGCTGGAAACCGTCATCCTGTCGGTTGACCCAGAGCGCGAGCGCATCTCCCTGGGCATCAAGCAGCTGGAAGACGATCCGTTCTCCAACTTCGTTGCTGTCAACGACAAGGGCGCTATCGTCAAGGGCATCGTGAAAGAAGTTGACGCCAAAGGCGCCATCGTCACTCTGGCCGACGACATCGAAGCCACTCTGAAAGCTTCCGAAATCAGCCGTGACCGCGTTGAAGACGCGCGTAACGTTCTGAAGGAAGGCGAAGAGATCGAAGCCAAGATCATCAGCGTTGACCGCAAGTCGCGCGTGATCAGCCTGTCGATCAAGTCGAAAGACGACGCTGAAGAGCGTGAAGCCATCCAGAGCCTGAAAAACGCTCCGGAAGCGGCTGCCGATACCACCATGGCTGCGCTGCTGCGCGAAGCAATGGCCAAGCAGAACTAAGTTCTGTTTGATCGGTGTAAAAAAGGGTGGCCTTCGGGCCACCCTTTTTTTATGCCCACAATTCCCCCAAGCCTAACGCTATCCCCTGTAGGAGCCGGCTTGCCGGCGATGGCCTGCAGAGCAGGCCCAAGCTTATTTCCTAACACTCCATTCTTGAATTTTTTTATTAAGTCAAGAACCACCCTGTTCAAATCCCTCCGAGCGTGCTACAAACTGATTAAGCAATGATCTAGCTGCTTGATAACGAAGGGAAAAATATGACGAAGTCGGAGCTGATCGAACGTATTGTCACCCATCAAGGGCTGCTCTCGTCCAAGGATGTGGAGCTGGCCATCAAGACCATGCTTGAACAGATGTCCCAATGCCTGGCCACCGGAGATCGCATCGAGATCCGCGGTTTTGGCAGCTTCTCTTTGCACTATCGCGCTCCACGCGTAGGGCGCAACCCCAAGACCGGCCAGTCGGTCGAGCTGGAAGGCAAGTTCGTTCCGCACTTCAAGCCTGGCAAAGAGCTGCGTGATCGCGTCAATGAAGAAGAGCACGAGCACCCCTGACCGATGAAGGAGCCAGTCTGATGCGTAACCTCAAGCGCGCCCTGGCGGCGTTGTTCGTGCTGCTGCTGGCGGCGGTGGTGCTGTTCTTCGTGCTGGAGAACCAGCAGGCCGTGGCACTCGTGCTGTTCGGCTGGTCGGCGCCCGAGTTGCCGGTTGCGGTACCGGTGCTGGCCGCCCTGGTAGTCGGCCTTGCGGTTGGCCCCCTGTTGGGTGCCTACGGCGTACAGCGCAGCAAGCGCAAGATTCGCGCCTCGGCCAGGCAGGCAGCGCTGGAAGGTAAGTGATGAATAATCCTACTTCCATTTAAGAATCAGTCACCTGTGCATGCGCCTTTGGAAATGAAGTAATACCCACTTCATTTTCCCTGCCTAGGCGAGCGTGCAGCAGTATGGAATATCCCATCCTTTCCCATCACGGTGGCACCCGCGGTGTAACCGGTTCTTGTCACCAGCTTCACCTTGATGAGGCGCAAAGCCTGCTGGTCGATTGTGGTCTGGAGCAAGGTGCAGATGCTGCGCCAGGCGCCGAATTCGCACCGATCGGTTTCGATATCGGCGGTATTCAGGCGCTGATCATTACCCATGTCCACCTCGACCATGTCGGCCGCATCCCCGCCTTGCTGGCTGCAGGTTTTCGTGGCCCAATCCTGTGCAGCGAACCCTCGGCCAAGCTACTGCCCCTGGTGCTCGAGGATGCCTACAAGCTCGGTATCAGCTCGGACCCGGTTCAGGTAGACCGCTACCTCGCCTTGTTGCAGCGGCTGGTGGTCGCCCTGCCTTTCGAACAGTGGCACACCGTGGTCGAAGGCCAGGGCGTGGCCTGTTCCGTGCGCCTTCAGCGTGCCGGACACCTGCTCGGTTCAGCCTATGTTGAGTGCGATGTGCGCTACTCGGGTGTAGAACCCAGCACGCGGGTGGTGTTCTCGGGCGACCTAGGCGCCCCTTGCAATCCGTTATTGCGCGCCGTTCAGCCGCCAGAACGCGCGGACGTTCTGGTGCTGGAGAGCACCTATGGCGACAGGCTGCATGCGCCCCGCGACGACAGGCAGCAGCGGCTGGAGGCGGTTATCGACCGCGCGCTGGCGGACAATGGCACCATCCTCATTCCCGCTTTCAGCCTGGGGCGTACCCAAGAGCTGCTGTATGAGATAGAGGACATCCTCCATCGCAAGTCCCTGATCAATAAAGGCAAAGTGAACGAGGCGAGCGCGCCAGAGCTGGGGGTGAACTGGTCCCGCTTACCGATCATTCTCGATTCGCCACTGGCGCAGCGCATAACCAAGGCCTATTCGGAGTTGCACGCATACTGGAATGCCGAAGCCAGGCAGCGGCTCGGGGAGGGCAGGGACCCGCTCGGCTTCGGTCAGCTGCTGTGCGTTGATACCCATGCCAAGCATCAGCAGGTGGTCAACTACCTCAAGAGCACGGGGCGGCCAGCCATTGTCATTGCCGGCAATGGCATGTGTTCCGGCGGGCGAATCGTTAACTACCTCAAGGCGATGCTCGGTGATCCTCGGCATGAGGTGGTGTTTGTGGGGTATCAGGCCAAGGGCACGCCGGGGGCGGTAATACAGGCGAGTGAGGGTACAGAAGGTTTTGTGCAGCTCGATCTGGATGGGCAGATGTACGAGCTGCGCGCAAAAGTCATCACGTTGGGCGGCTACTCGGGCCACGCTGATCAGAGCGGGTTGGTAAAGTTTGTTGAAGGTATACCCTGCCCTCCGAAGAGGGTGGTGTTAGTGCATGGCGAGCAACGTGCCAAAACAGCCCTTAAACATGAGTTGGAACGCCGGGTTTCGGAATCGAACCGATCAACGGCTTATTTTATTGCGCAATAAGCCAGTCGTTCACTGAACATTGACAAGCATTGTTGTCTGATAAGCGCCACGCGCTCTTGCAGGGCGCTTACAGGTGCTGGCAATTCGCTCCCAACATCCGGCTAGACGCCGCATTTACTGCGTCTGCCAGACAAGCTACCGGGAAAAATCTCTGGTATTCTACTGGCCGAAGCTTGCGTCTTGAGCCTATGGATGGCCAGGGAATAAATACGCTGGGCGCGCACATTTAGCGCCGCTACGGCTGTCGTGGCGGCGATCAGAAATAAGACACATGCAGGTTCCCTGAGGTTGACAACTTCAAGTGGCCGTTAAGGACTCGATTATGGAATTGATCCCGGTAATTCTATCCGGTGGCGTTGGTAGCCGTTTGTGGCCAGTATCGCGGGAGGCTCACCCTAAGCCTTTCATGACCCTGCCAGACGGGCAGAACCTGATCCAGAAGACCTTCCAGCGTGCCGCGCGCCTGGAAGGCGTGGTTGAAGTGCTGACCGTTACCAACCGTGAACTCCTGTTCAAGACTGAAGACGAATACCGCGGCATCAATACCCAGAACCTTGCCCAGGGTTACATCCTCGAGCCCTTTGGCCGCAACACCGCCGCTGCAGTCGCTGCGGCTGCGCTGCAGTTGCAAGAGGCCCATGGGCCGCAGGCCTACATGCTGGTTCTGGCCGCCGACCACCTTATCCAGAACGAAGCAGCCTTCGCCGACGCGGTTGGCAAGGCCGTGCACCTGGCCGGCGAGGGCTGGTTAGTCACCTTCGGCATCAAGCCACAATATCCGGAAACCGGCTTCGGCTACATCGAAGCGGCCGCTGGTGGCGCGCTGGAAGGTGGCCTGAAGGTCGAACGCTTCGTTGAGAAGCCTGACCTTAAAACCGCAGAGTCCTATGTAAAGGCCGGCAACTATTTCTGGAACGCGGGCATGTTCTGCTTCCAGGTCGGTACCGTGATCGAGGAGTTCAAGGCCCACGCCCCGGACGTGCTCGATGCCGTTGCGCAAACCCTCGAAGCCTCCCGCCGCTCGAGCTCCAAGGGTTACAGCTGCCTGGCACTTGATGCCGACAGCTTTGCCAATGTGCCCGACATCTCCATCGACTACGCCCTGATGGAGCGTTCGCAGAAGGTCGCAACCATCCCGTGCGACATCGGCTGGAGCGACATCGGCTCGTGGAACGCGGTCAGCGAGCTGACCCCCCCGGACGAGAACGGCAACCGCTTCGAAGGCGAAGTGATGGCCTATGGCGCAAGCAACAACTACGTCAGCACCGAAGACCGCCTGGCTGCCCTGGTCGGCGTTCAGGACCTGCTGGTGGTCGATACCCCCGATGCGCTGCTGATTGCGCACAAGGACCACGCCCAGGATGTCAAACACATCGTCAAGCGCCTGAAAAGCGACGGCCACGCTGCCCACCTGTTGCACCAGACCGTGCATCGCCCGTGGGGTACCTACACCACGCTCGAAGACGGCGAGCGCTTCAAGATCAAGCGCATCGTGGTCAAGCCCAAGGCGTCGCTTTCGCTGCAGATGCATCATCATCGCAGCGAACACTGGATCGTGGTCAGCGGCATGGCAGTAGTGGTCAACGATGACCAGGAGCTGATGCTCAACACCAATGAGTCCACCTTCATTCGTGCCGGCCACAAACACCGTTTGGAAAACCCAGGTGTCATAGACCTGGTCCTGATCGAAGTGCAGAGCGGTGACTACCTCGGCGAAGACGACATCGTCCGCTTCGAGGACAAATACGGTCGTTGCAACGCCTGATAGCAGGCCTTCCCGTCGGCCCGTGAGCGTCTCGCCGAGGCCACGGGCCGATTTTCATGCGGCTATTCAATCGCCGACCATCCCCTTCCAGACGGTGGCTGCCCAGGCGGCGCCGCATCGAGAGAGATGTATGTACGCACCTATCCAGACCCGCTGTTTCAAAGCCTATGACATCCGCGGCCAAGTGCCGACCGACCTCAACGACGACATTGCCTACCGCATTGGTCGCGCCCTGGTGGCCCAGCTGGGCGGGCGCAGTTACGTGGTCGGCCGCGACATGCGCCTGGAAAGCCCCGGCCTGTCCCGTGCCCTGATGAAGGGCCTGACCGAAGGCGGCGCCGATGTGATCGACATCGGCCTGTGCGGTACCGAAGAAGTCTACTTCGCCACCAGCCATTACCAGGCCGATGGCGGCATCATGGTCACCGCCAGCCACAACCCCAAGGGTTACAACGGCATGAAACTGGTGCGCGAGCAGTCGCGTCCGATCAGCGGCGACACCGGCCTGAACGACATCCGCCAGCGTGTCGAAGCCGGCGACCTCGGCACCCAGGCCACCACCCCTGGCAGCGTGCGCGAGGCGTTCGACAAGACCGCTTACATCGACCACCTGCTGACCTACGTCAACTTGTCGGCCCTCAAGCCCCTCAAGGTGCTGGCCGACCCGGGCAATGGCGCCGTGGGCCCGGTGCTGGAGCTGCTCAAGGCCCGCCTGCCGCTGGACATCACCATCATCAACGGTGAGCCGGATGGCAACTTCCCCAATGGCATTCCCAACCCACTGCTGCCAGAAAACCGCGACCTGACCCGTCAAGCCGTGCTCGACACCGGCGCCGATATGGGTATCGCGTTCGACGGCGACTTCGACCGCTGCTTCTTCTTCGACAACCAGGGCGGTTTCATCGAGGGCTACTATGTTGTCGGCCTGCTGGCTGAAATGCTGCTGGCCAAGCACCCCGGCAGCAAGATCATCCATGACCCGCGCCTGACCTGGAACACCATCGAGCAAGTCGAAGCAGCGGGCGGCATCGCCATCCAGAGCAAGACCGGCCACGCCTTCATCAAGGAGCGTATGCGCGCCGAAGACGCGGTGTATGGCGGCGAAATGAGCGCGCACCACTATTTCCGCGATTTCGCCTACTGCGACAGCGGCAATATCCCGTGGTTGCTGGTCGCCGAGCTGATGAGCGTCACCGGCAAGAGCCTGGCCCAACTGGTAGACGAGCGCATTGCCGCCTTCCCGTGCAGTGGCGAGATCAACTACGAAGTGGCCGACGTCAAGGGCACCATCGAGAAGATCCTGGCGTTCTACCTGCCGCACAACCCGAACGTTGACCGTACCGATGGCATCAGCGTCGAATTCGCCGATTGGCGTTTCAGCTTGCGCGGCTCCAATACCGAGCCCCTGCTGCGCCTGAACATCGAAAGCCGCGGTAACCAAGCACTCGTCGACCAACGGGTCGAAGAGATCGCGAGCCTGATCAGAGGTTGATTTATGTTTGGCATGCTTAAAGGGATATGGAGCTACCGTGGCTTCATCATCTCCTCCATCAAGAACGAGTTTGTCTCGCGTTTTGCACGCAGCAAGCTGGGCGGGCTGTGGATGATCATTCATCCGCTGGCCCAGGTCGCCATCTATGCGTTGATCCTGTCCAACGTACTGGCGGCCAAGCTGCCAGGGATCGACAACAAGTACGCCTACGCGCTGTACCTGATGGCCGGTATCCTCGCATGGAACCTGTTTTCCGAAATCGTCAGCCGCTGCCTCACCCTGTTCATCGAACAGGGCAACATCATGAAGAAAATGCGCTTCCCGCGTATCACCCTGCCCGTGATCGTGGTGGGGTCGTGCCTGTTGAACAACTTGCTGCTGTTTGTGGCCGTGATGGTGGTATTCGCGCTGCTGGGACACTACCCAACCCTGGAAGCCCTGTGGTTGATCCCCCTGGTAATGATCGTGGTTGCGCTTTCGGTCGGCATCGGCCTGGTGCTGGGCATTCTCAACGTGTTCCTGCGTGATATCGGCCAGGTCGTGCCGATTATCCTGCAGGTGCTGTTCTGGTTCACCCCGATCGTCTACATGGTCAATGTGATTCCCGAGTACCTGCGCGGCACATTGACCTACAACCCGATGTACCCGATCGTCACCGCCTACCACGATGTGCTGGTTTACGCCAAGGCGCCGGACCTGAGCCAGGCCGTCACCATGGTATGCATCTCGCTGGGGTTGCTGTTGCTCGGCCTATTCCTGTTCCGTCGCTCGGTACCTGAAATGGTGGATGTGCTATGAGCCTGTTGTCTGTCAGTGATGTTGGAAAGGCTTATAAGACCTACCGTTCCGAGTGGCAGCGGATTGCCAACTGGTTCTTCCTGCCGGTCAAGGCCTCCAGTGAGCACTGGGTGCTGAAGCACATCAACTTTGCCATCGAACCGGGTGAAGCGATCGGTATCATCGGCCAGAACGGCGCCGGCAAGTCTACCTTGCTGAAGATGATCACCGGCACGCTGCAGCCCACCCAGGGCCAGGTGCATGTGAATGGCCGCATCGCCGCCATTCTGGAACTGGGCATGGGTTTCAACCCTGAACTCACTGGGCGTCAGAACGTTTATCACGCTGCCGGCCTGATGGGCTTCGATGCCGAGCAGATCAGCTCAGCCATGGATGACATCGAAGCGTTTGCCGAAATCGGCGAGTACTTCGACGAGGCCGTGCGCACCTACTCCAGCGGTATGCAGATGCGGGTGGCATTTGCCGTGGCCACTGCCTTCCGCCCCGAAATCCTGATTGTCGACGAGGCACTGTCGGTAGGCGACAGTTACTTCCAGCACAAAAGCTTCGAGCGTATCCGCGAGTTCCAGCGCCTGGGCACTTCGCTACTGATCGTTTCGCACGATCGTGGCGCCATCCAATCCCTGTGCAGCCGCGCGCTGTTGTTGGAGAACGGTTCGATCATCAAGGACGGCCCGCCTGAGCAGGTGATGGACTACTACAACGCGCTGATTGCCGAAAAGGAAAACAGCACCGTGCAGGTCAAGGAACTGGCCGATGGCACCGTGCAGACCCAGTCCGGCAGCGGCGAGGCCAGCATCGGTGCCGTCGCCCTGTTCGACGAGGCGCAGCAGCCGGTGGAGTTCGTGGCCGTGGGTGACAAGGTGCAGTTGAGCGTGCAGGTACAGGTGCACCAAGCCATCCCCGAACTGGTAGTGGGCTACGTCATCAAGGACCGTCTCGGCCAGCATGTGTTCGGTACCAACACTCACCACCTGGGGCAGGCACAGAAAGCCTTGTCAGCGGGGGAACAGCTGGAATTCAGGTTCGCGTTCGACATGAACCTGGGCCCCGGGTCCTACTCGGTGGCCGTGGCACTGCACGCCAATGATGTGCATATCGGCAGTAACTATGAATGGCGGGACCTGGCACTGGTGTTCAATGTGGTGAACACCGGCAAACCTCAATTTGTCGGCATGGCCTGGGTCCCAACAGCGGTGGAGTGCATTCGGTGAAAATACCTTTCTATCGCGCCTTTGAAGACCGCTATCGCGGGTCGGCGCAACTGATCACCGAGCGGCTGCAGGTTTACCTGCCGTTCATCACCCCGTTGCTGCAGCTTGATGACGCCCATCGGGCAATTGACCTTGGCTGCGGGCGTGGTGAGTGGATGGGCCTGCTGGCCGGTCACGGCTTTGACGTAGTGGGTGTAGACCTGGATGAAGGCATGCTCGAACAATGCCGCATCGATGGTTATGCCGTGGAAAACGTCGATGCCATCAGCAAGCTCAAGTCCCTGCCAGACAACAGCCAGGTGCTTGTGTCTGGCTTCCACTTGGCTGAGCACATCCCGTTTGCGCTTCTGCAGGAACTGGTGGGCCAGGCGCTGCGGGTACTGTTGCCAGGCGGGCTGCTGATTCTGGAAACCCCTAACGCCGAAAACCTGGTGGTCGGTACCAACAATTTCTACCTCGACCCGTCCCACGAAAGGCCGATTCCTAACCTGTTGCTCAGCTTCCTGGTTGAGTACGAAGGCTTCGCCCGCAACAAGCTACTGCGCCTGCAGGAGCCTACGCCGCTCCCGTCAACGCAAGATATCGAACTGTTGAACGTGTTCCACGGGGTCAGCCAGGACTACGCCGTGGTCGCGCAGAAAGCTGCCCCTGTGGCAACCCTAGCTGCTTTCGACCGGGCGTTCGAGCAAGACTATGGCGTGACCCTCGACCGCCTCGCCGAACGTTATGAGCAGAAGCTCCAGGGCCGGTTCGATGCGCTGGAGCAGAGCGCCGAAAGCAACGGTACGGCCTTGCAGCAGGTGCGCGAGGTAAACACCGAGTTTGCCCAGAGTATCGACCGCTTCCAGTTGGAGTTCTTCAGGCTCAAGCAGAACGTTGAAGGCCTGGATGAGCGCGCCGACCGTGACCGTGCGCTGCAGCAGCAACTCAAGGGTGATATCCAGGTGCTGGGCAGCAGCCTCGCCCAGTTGGACGAGCGCCTCAGCACCATTGAAGAACTGTTGCGCGAGCGTGAAACCCGGTCGCTGTCTGACAAGATCAAAGGCACCGTGCGCCCCATGGCGTTGAAGGTGCTCAAGTCTGTGCTTGCAAACCAGGCATTGCGGCATAACGCCAACCAGCTGCTGCGCAGATTCCCCAAAGCACACCACCAACTCAAGCTGTTCGCCCAGCACCGTGGCTTGCTGGCATCGCCGCTGGCAACCCCGGGCATGCCAAGTGCCAGTTTTACCGGTGTGGACTATTCCCGGGTCAGCTTTGCCGTTTACCCCAAGGCCCCGCTGTTGCCCGAGGCCATGTTCCTCGGCACGCATTCGCCCGTCACGGGCTTCAAGGCTGTCAGGTTCACCGGCCACATCGAAGGCCATTACAGCCTGGCGATCGTCAACCGCGGCCTGGGCCTGGCAGTTTTCGATTTGCTCGAAGGCAAACTGGCATTCCAGCCTTATCACGGCAAGGCCTACGACAACCCCATCGACATTCCCGAGTTCCAGCAACGGTTGGGTCAGGCGGTTGGCAACTCGCTGGACGCCGAGCTGGAAAGCGATGTGCTGTCCCTTGTTCATCATTACCCGATGATCCAGGACATGCAGGCCGCCGGCCAGCGCATGGTGGTGTTCTTCTGGGAAGAAACCGCAGTGCCGTTCGACACGGTCACCTTCATCAATGACCACTTTGACGGCGTTATCGTGGCTGCCTCCTTCGTCAAGAAGGTGCTGCAGGATTCCGGCTGCCGCTTGCCGGTTTTCGTCTGCCCGATGGGGGTGGACCATATCATCACCCAGGCCGAGCCTCCGATTGACGACATCCGCCCTGCGCCGGGCCAGCGCTTCCGCTTCCTGCATATCTCGTCGATGTTCGAACGCAAAGGGCCGGATGTTCTGCTGGCCGGTTACCTCAACGCGTTCACCCAGGATGACAACGTCGAGCTGTTCATCAAGACGTTCCCCAACCCGCATAACCGGGTACATGAGCTGATTGCCGAACTGTCGGCAGGGCGCAGCAACTTGCCGGCGATCGTGGTGGATGAGAGCCCGATGGACGACCAGGGCATCATCGCCCTGTATCGCAGTGCACAGGCTCTGGTATTGCCAACCCGTGGGGAAGGTTTCAACCTGCCAGCCGCCGAAGCGCTGGCCCTGGGCCTGCCAGTGATCGTCACCGGCTTTGGCGCCCACGTCGACTTCTGCACCCTGCGCACCGCCGAGTTGTTGCCGTTCCTGTTCGCCAAATCGGGCAGCCACCTTGGCAGTGCCAACTCCTGTTGGGTAGAGCCCGACAAGGAAACCCTGGCGTTCAAGCTGCGTGAATTGCACGACAAGGTACTCAACGGTGATGCCGCGCTGGAGCAGCGCCGCCGCGAAGGTATCGAGCTGATCCGCAATGCCTACACCTGGGAGCAAAGTGCCCAGGCCGTGATGGCCAGTGCCCAGTGGTTGAAAAACCAGGAGCCGTTGGCACCTGGCAAGACCAAATTGGTTGTCGTCGGCCCATGGGCCACCAAGTGCGGCGTGGCCGAATACAGCCAGTCGCTGCTGAGTGAATTCGACCGCAACAGCTACGAAATCAGCGTCTACTGCGACGAGCGCACCGCGGCACTCGCCGAGGCGGAGTACCAGCCGGCCTGGAAACTGGGCGACGCCAAGGCAGTGCTCGAAGTGCTGGGCAATGAAGAGTGCGCCGCCGCCGACGTGGTGATCGTGCAACACCAGCCGAGCCTGTTTGCCCTGACAGATGAAATCTGCCAGCGCCTGGCCGCCTTGCATGCTCAGGGCAAGGTGGTGATCCTTGAGCTGCACTCCACCCAGCCATTGATCGCCGACCATCGGGTGACCGATGGTGCCATCCGCGCCCTTAGCAAGCTGGACCGGATCATCGTGCACAAGCCCGAAGACCTGAACAACCTGCTGGTGCTGGGCCTGACCGCCAACGTCATGATGATCGGCCTGGGCGTAATGTCGCCCCTGCCTGCCGGCAGCTCCGATAATGTGCGGGCCGAGCTGGGTATCGACCAGCACGACCTGGTGATCGCCTGCTTCGGGTTCATCCTGGCGCACAAGGGCATCGACACGCTGATCGAAACCATCCGCCCACTGGAGCGCGCCACCGGCCGCAACGTGCGCATGATCGGCCTGCATTCGATCCTTGACTCGCGCAGCGAGCAAACCCTGAATGCTTACCGCGCCCGTGCCGAGGAACTGCAGGTCGAGCACAATATCAACTGGATCACCGACTACCTGCCGATCCAGGAATGCCTGCGTATTCTGTCTGCGGCCGATTACGTGATCTTCCCCTACAAGGAAACCCAGGAAAGCGCCAGTGCAGCGGTGACCATCGGCCTGGCCACGCTCAAGCCGGTGCTGGTCAGCCCTATCCATATCTTCTCCGACCTGGCCGAAGCCACCTGGCGCATGTCGGGTGGGCAGGCGGACGATATCGTTGCCTCCATTACAGAGCTGGAGCACAGCCCGGCCAAGGCCGGCGAGCTGGTAGCACGCCAGGAGCAGTGGATCCAGGACCGCAGCTGGTCGCGTATTTCCGGGCGGCTGGACGCCACCGTGCAAGCGCTGCTGTTCGAACGCAAGCGCATGGCACCATTGGTGATCGAGCAACGCCTTGCCAGGCCAAGCGTGGCCGTCGCTGCGCCGCGCAAATTGCTGGTGGATGTGTCGGAGTTGTACTTCCGCGACGCCAAAACCGGCATCCAGCGCGTGGTCAAGCGTGTGATTGGTGAGTTCCAGGCCGGTGAAGGCATGGACTACCAGGTAGTGCCGGTGTTCGGTGTGCCTGGGCATGGCTACCGGATCGCCAGCAAATACCCGGGTTCCAATGACTACGTGGCAAGCGCCAACGAACGGCCCATCGAATATACGGTCGGTGACGTGTTCCTCGGCCTGGACCTCAGCGCCCACTTGTTCCCCGAGTTCAACAGCGAACTTGAGCGCATGCGCCGCGCTGGGGTGAGTATCCACTTCGTTGTGTACGACCTGATCCCGTTGCTGTATTCGCGTTTTGCCTACCCCGGCATCGATGGCGCGTTCACCAACTGGATGCGCTCGATTGGCCGTTACGCCGATGGCGTGGTGGCAATTTCGGCGGCCGTGGCCGTGGACGTGAAGGGTTGGCTGCGACAGCACGAAGGCTTGACCGTACTGCCGTCGATCGGCCACTTCCACCTGGGTGCCGACATTGAAAACGCAGCCGATGAACAAGCCCTCCCTTCACTGGATGCGCAGCTCGAAGAGCGCCTGAATGCGGCGCCTACCTTCCTCATGGTGGGTACACTGGAGCCTAGAAAAGGCCATCATCAAACCGTGGCCGCGTTCGAGTTGTTGTGGGCCAAGGGTGTGGACGTGAACCTGGTACTGGTGGGCAAGGAAGGTTGGGCCGTGGAAGGGCTGGCTGGCCATCTGCGTGTCCATCCAGAACTGGGCAAGCGCCTGTTCTGGCTGGAAGGGCTCAGCGACACCAACCTGAACCACCTGTACGGCGCAAGCTGCGGGTTGGTTGCAGCGTCTGAGGCTGAAGGCTTTGGCCTGCCGCTGATCGAAGCTGCCCAGCACAAGCTACCGATCATTGCCCGCGACATTCCCGTATTCCGGGAAGTGGCCGGCGACCACGCGTTCTATTTCGAAGGGGTTGAGCCCCAGGCGCTGGTCAAGGCCATCGAGCAGTGGCTGGCGCTGTACGAGCAGGGCAAGCATCCGCTATCGGATGCCATGCCTTGGTTGCGCTGGAGTGAAAGTGCGGCGACGCTGAAGAGCCTGGTGCTGGGCGCGCCCGAGCGCACCGTTGCGGCGAAGGCTGTAGGCGCGACGCAAGCGCATTGACAGTTTGAGCGGCTGAAAAAGGGCAGGTAGCTGATTTAGCTAGCCTGCCCTTTTTTTGGGGGGCATCAGATCAGGCGATGAAAAAAACACTGCAGGCACTTAGCAGTCCCAAAATCTGCAACCGTCAAAAGACCAATAACCCATCCCGGCGATAATTAGCGAAGCGCCTTTGTGGGGTTATTTGCACGGATTAGTGGTGCGGCCGGGTAATGACTCAGTTGTTCTGGCGGCGTTCGATCTCCGCAACACCATAAAACCCAAGGGGTGCACCTCCCAATCGCCCAGCTTCCGAAAAATCCGTGAAGAACCTAATTTCTCGTATAACCACAGCGCAGCGTATGATGTTGAAGTCGTAATGGTGGTTTAGGCAAGATAAATAGATTTGAATTGCCGTATGACGTTGTCAACGGCCTCTGAACGTACATGTATTCCGTCCTCCAAGAAGGTTTTTGAACGTTCAGAGTTCATGATGATTTCGTAGCTGGGGAAATAGTCGACGAAATTGTATTTTTCAGAAAGGGTAGAGGCAATAGCGCGCAGGGTGGACTTTGAAAGCTGGTTGGCTGTAACGATATCTGTGTGTGAAAATGTTGCGCTAAGCGGGACAGGTGATACTGTTAATATAATCTTGCAGTTTGGTGCGAGTGTGTTGATGGAGGTAATGGCGTGGTTGATAAGTTGCAGGGATCTAGTGTAATCGAGAACTTCGAATTCAAACTCTTCTATGATTCTTCGAAGCGATACGTGTGAGGGAGTGCGGTTGATATAGCTCTCTGATGGCGTGTGGTACCAAGACTCATTGTAGCCAAGTGTAATGATAAGTGCGTCTGATTCAGGAAGCTTTTTATACATGCTGATTAGGCTGTCTCTGATGCGCTGGACAGTCTCGATGTCCATAGGCTTAAGTCCAGAAGTCAGCAGGTCAATGGATTTGTCGTCACTACCTACGATGGAGTTATAGGGTTTCTCTGTAGTGGCGAGTTTTATGGTTTCTAAAATTGATCCTGGGGTGTATACGTTTTGATAGCCTGATCGCGCCTCGCCACCTATCTCAAAATAGTCTCCAGGCAGTTTGTCAACAGTGCTGAGTACATTTATGCCTGCAGCGCGTAAGGAGTTTTCGACGTTTCTAGCAAAGCATGAGCCGATAGTGAAGTATTTTCCCGAGCGCGGTAGTGTGAATTTCGGTTTGTGGGCGATCGCTGGGTAGTCTTTACGATCGGCTGTCCATTGCTGCATTAGGCGATGTTGGTTTCTTTTTGCTATTTCGAAGGCTTCTTTTCCACTATATTTCATGGTTCATTCCCTAGATCAGTATTATGAAAGCCGAAAGTTGAATTTGTAGGGTGGCAACGGGGGCGGGCGCTCGCCCCTGGTGATTAAATTAATCAAAGACCTCAGCTTTACTAAGTATCAGTCCTTGCTGATCTTTCAGAGATAACAGCGGCGAACAGTTTGCCGGCCATTCAATTCCGATCTGCTCATCATCCCACGTGATGCAGCGTTCGCTTTGAGCCGAATAAAAATCAGTTGTTTTATAAAGAAACTCGGCAGTCTCGCTCAGTGTTACAAAACCGTGGGCAAACCCTGGCGGAATCCACAGCTGGTTCTTGTTCTCGGCAGAAAGCACCGCACCTACCCACTGGCCAAACGTAGGGGAGGAGCGGCGGATATCCACCGCTACGTCGAACACTTCACCTTGAACAACGCGCACCAGCTTGCCTTGGGCATGTGGCGGCAACTGGTAATGCAGGCCGCGTAGCACGCCTTTTACCGAGCGGGAGTGGTTGTCCTGGACAAAATCTGGCTGCAGGCCGGTGACTTCCTTGAAGACATTGGCGTTGAAGCTCTCGAAGAAAAAGCCACGCTCATCACCGAAGACCTTGGGGGTGAACAGGAAGACGTCCGGAATGGCCAAAGGAATTGCGTGCATCAGAAGACCTTTTCTTTAAGCAGGTTTTGAAGGTACTGACCATAACCGTTTTTGAGCAATGGCTGAGCGAGGCGTTCGAGTTGTTCGGCGTTGATCCAGCCGGCCCGATAGCAAATTTCCTCAGGGCAGGCGACCTTCAGCCCTTGGCGGCGCTCCATGGTTGCGATGTACTGGCTGGCATCGAGTAGGCTGTCGTGGGTGCCGGTATCGAGCCATGCATAGCCGCGTCCCATGATCTCGACCTGCAATTGACCTTGTTGCAGATACAGATTGTTGAGATCGGTGATCTCCAGTTCGCCACGGGCCGACGGTTTCAGCCCGCGTGCCAGATCGACTACCTGGTTGTCGTAGAAGTACAAACCTGTGACCGCGTAGCTCGACTTCGGTACCTTCGGTTTCTCTTCCAGCGAAAGTACCCGCCCGCTGTCATCGAACTCTGCAACGCCGTAACGCTCAGGGTCCTGGACGTGATACGCGAAAACCGATGCCCCCGTTTCACGCTCGCCAGCGCTGAGCAGCAGCGATTGGAAGTCGTGGCCGTAAAAAATGTTGTCGCCCAATACCAGCGCGGATGTGTCGTTGCCGATAAAGCCGGCACCGATGGTAAATGCTTGCGCCAGCCCGTCCGGGCTCGGTTGCACAGCATACGAAAGGTTGAGGCCCCACTGACTGCCATCACCCAGCAACTGCTGGAAGCGTGGCGTGTCCTGCGGTGTAGAGATGATCAGAATGTCGCGGATGCCGGCCAGCAGTAGCGTGCTGAGCGGGTAGTAGATCATCGGTTTGTCATACACCGGCAACAGCTGTTTCGAAACCGACAGTGTGGCGGGGTGCAGGCGTGTGCCCGAACCGCCAGCCAGAATAATTCCCTTACGAGCCATGAGAGTCCCTATTACAGAATTTCGTCCAACATACGTTGCACGCCTTGCTGCCAAAGCGGCATCTTGAGTTTGAAAGTGCTTTGCAGTTTACCCAAATCCAGTCGCGAATTGCGCGGCCGTGGCGCAGGTACTGGGTAAGCCTCAGTGCTGATCGCACCAATCTGCTCGGCAGCCACCTTTAGCGCGATACCTTTTTGGCTCGCATAGGCCAATACAAACTGGGCAAAGCCATGCCAGCTGGTTTCACCCGATGCCGCGAGGTGGTATGTGCCGGCCAGCGAGTCGCTATCCTTTTGGTTCGTGACCTGCCGGATGATATGAGCGGTTACATCAGCAATCAGTTCAGCTCCAGTAGGGGCGCCAAACTGATCGGCTACAACGTTGAGTGCATCGCGCTCCGCGGCCAGGCGCAGCATGGTCTTGGCGAAGTTATGTCCTCGCGCGGCATACACCCAGCTTGTACGCAGTACAACGGCACGCGCGCCGCTCGCTGCAATTGCTCGTTCACCATCAAGCTTGCTGCGACCGTACACAGACAAGGGGCCAGTAGGGGTATCTTCCTGCCACTTCGACTGGCCGCTGCCATCGAACACATAATCGGTAGAGTAGTGAATCAGCCAAGCGCCAAGCGCTGCCGCCTCGCGTGCTAGCACGCCCGGTGCTTCGGCGTTTATGCGAGCTGCCAGTGACTCTTCACTTTCAGCCTTGTCCACCGCTGTGTAGGCCGCTGCATTGACGATCAAATCAGGGGCCAGTTGGCGGACGGAGGCAGCAAGGCCGTCAAGGTCGGCAAGGTCGCCGCACAGGCCTCCGGCGCCCTGACGATCGAGGGCAACCACTTCACCCAGCGGGGCAAGGGCGCGTTGCAGCTCCCAGCCTACCTGGCCATTTTTGCCCAGCAGCAGGATTTTCACGCTTTGTTTGCCCCGTATTGTTGTGCTACCCAGTCGCGATAGCTGCCGTCCATAACACCTTTGACCCACTCCTGATTGGCCAAGTACCAGGCGACTGTTTTACGGATGCCGGTGTCGAAGGTTTCGGCTGGCTTCCAGCCAAGCTCGCGCTCGATTTTGCGGGCGTCAATCGCGTATCGGCGATCGTGCCCCGGGCGGTCGGTGACGTAGGTAATCAGTTCGGCGTAGTTTTCGACAGGTTTACCAGTTTGCTGATTGATGACTTGGCGAGCAGCGGCGGGGGCCATTTCGTCCAGCAGGGCACAAAGCGTTTTGACGATGTCTATGTTGGCTTTTTCGTTCCAGCCACCGATGTTATATGTCTCGCCGAAGCTTCCGGCCTCCAGTACACGTCGGATGCCAGAGCAATGGTCCTCGACATACAGCCAATCGCGGATCTGCTGGCCATCGCCATAAACCGGCAAGGCTTTACCGGCCAAGGCGTTGACGATCATCAGCGGGATCAGCTTTTCCGGGAAGTGGAAGGGACCGTAGTTGTTCGAGCAGTTGGTGGTGAGCACCGGCATGCCGTAGGTGTGGAAATACGAGCGCACCAAGTGGTCGCTGGCGGCTTTACTCGCCGAGTAGGGGCTGTTAGGTGCGTATGGGGTAGTCTCGGTGAATGCGGGGTCTTTTGGCGTCAGGGTACCGTAGACCTCGTCGGTGGAGACGTGCAGGAAGCGGAACGCTTCCTTCTCAGCGCCTTCGAGGCTGTTCCAGTGTGATCGGGCCGCCTCCAGTAGACGGAAGGTTCCAACCACATTGGTTTCGACGAAGGCTTCGGGGCCGGTGATTGAACGGTCTACATGCGACTCGGCGGCAAAATGCACTACCGCTCTGGGACGGTGCTCGGCGAACAACTGGGCTAGCAGCTGTGCATCGCAAATGTTGCCATGGACAAAGTGGTGTTGTTCATTGCCTTCCAGCGCTTGCAGGTTGGCCAGGTTGCCCGCATAGGTAAGCGCATCGAGGTTAAGAACGGATTCTTGGTTTTGAGCACACCATTGCAGAACGAAATTCGAGCCGATGAAGCCGGCCCCGCCTGTCACTAGGATCATGAGATCTCTCGTTTGAAATTTATAGGTTTAGCCTGAATTAGGTGTTTCATTCAGAGTGTATCTTAATCGGTATTCTAACCAAGTCTCTGTCGAGCGTTAAGCGGCATTTAGATTGCAGGTTAAACTTTGTGTAGTAGAGATAAGCGCTATCGCCTACGCTGCCGAAATTCTCGTCTAAGGATGAGCTATCAACCAAAGAAGGGTAAGCTCCAGCTACCTGAGCTCTGCTGCAGTGCAGGGGCCCTTCCAAGGTCACGATTTCTCTTGGTCGACTCCAGTCTTTTAGGTCCTTGGACCACGAGTAGCTAAAGGTGACGTCGGTTCTTCTCTGTAGTGTTTTGATTGATTTAGTCTTTTCGAATGTAGCAATGTAACCTTGGCTTGCCTCATGCCACAGCAGGCTGCGAATCTTGTAGGGGAGGCTGGGCAACGTTTTGCAGGTGGCGCTGCTACCCTTCAATTTCTGAGGTTGATATAGAGAAACGTTGAAATCCCGCCCGTCCCAAGCTCGCCAAGATCTAGCATCGGCTAGGTCGTTTGTCCTGGCTAAACAGTTCCCGTTCTCTTGGCGCTTGTCGGCAGAGGCATAAAACAAAGCGTAAAAATAGTCGTCGACTTTAACTATGTTGGACGTCGTCAGGAAACCAACACTTCCCTCTTGGGTTGGTGAGTACTGCTGTGAGGAATTGGCGACCACATGATCCGGCGGCGTCGCCGTTGTAAAGGTCTTGCCGCCATCAATGGAATGAGCCAGTACAATTGCGCTAAACCAGCAGTCGCTGCTCGGATTTTTCGTCAGCTTACAATTCTTGAACCATTTCCCGTGATAGTCGGAGCTACCTAAACTATAAATATCCTTGCCAGAATTAGTGCTGAAAAATGTCTGTAGCCAGATGCGTGTATTGTAATGCCTGGGGTCGGCACTATTTGCGCCTTGGAATTGCGTGGCGCAGGCAGGTTTAAGATTGTCGAGCGAAGCACCCGTTAAGGGTACGTTTTTGTGGTGAGTTGCATAGAGGTACACTACCCCACCTTTGGAACGAAATGCCCGCGCTGGTGAGTCTGGAATGTTTTCATCGAAACACCTATCATTACGCCAGCTAAAAACTGTTTCCACCTCTTCTGCATTTGCATCAATGCGGAGTGGAATAGAAGCGCTTTGGGTTTGCGCAGATATCAATAGCGCTATCCATAACATTGCTTTTACGGTGTTGAGCATGTCTGATCTTCCTGCTGGTGATGCAGTCCACCCGCGGTCTGACGCTTTCTGCTTCGAAGCATAGTTTTAACTGGTTCAAATGTTAAGGTGGCGCTCGTTATACTTTGCGAAGGTTGAGGCCACCTTGTCGTTTGCCGCCAAAGCTAGCGTATTGCAAGTCCGTTATTTTGGAAGAAGGTTCTATACTGCTCGGCTATCAATTCTCTATTTTGGTCGAAAGCCTTGCCGTCGAACTCAACCAAGTGTGGAAGGTCAGCGATTGTTATACCGTTCTTGACGTCATCGGCCATTACAAAAGGAATTTTACATTTCTCACACAGTTCACGAATGCGAGAGTCATGAGCAATACAGAGGCCTGGTACTCCCGCTTGAATGGCAAGCATTACGCCATGAATGCGAGCGCCTACTACGAAGTCGAAGCGTCTCAAGTACTCCATCCAAGCTGGGATGTTGTAGAAGGAGATAAAATACTTACGGATCCACTGAGTAAATTGTGCGTCGTCCAGATTAAGTTTCAGGTAGGCCTTCAGTTTGCTGATGTAGTCCGGGCTAACTAGTTCAAAGTCATTACGAGACAGGGCGACTGCTTCGTCGGTTGCTTGCACGATATACATGCCGTTCGTGTCTTCCATCATGCGGACTAGTGACGCTTCCAAGACGCTCAGCCCCTTCCAGTTCGGGTGGCCGGCAGCGATCGCGACTTTATTTACCTTCAGCTTGTAGCGCTCTTGTAGTTTTACTCCGTGATCTTTGGATTTATTGATCAACAGCGACGGGCAACCCAGTGAAACTGCCTTGTCTCCAAAGCCATAGTGATCAAGTACCCGAAGGGTGTAATCCCCCCTTACAGTTATATTCGGATGACTCGATGCAGCGCGTGCTACCAGCGCGTCCAGCCATGCGAGGGTACCTTCAGGAAGTTCAGGGATATCATTGTGGCCTACGCCACCTTGTGCGCCCAAGCCAATCGCTAGAAAGTTGGGTTTCAACTGCTTGAATACGTTGGCCAGCCCGCCCATGTTCATGTGCGCTCCCAACTGGTTGGCACAAGGCATGATACCAATATCACCCAGCGAATTTATGAGTTCCGGATTCGAACTCCAAGAGGCTGTGCGAGGTACTGTCCCGATCAATCGGTTGATGGCGTAATGGAAGGCCAAGTTCCCGGTGTTGTGACCTACTAAGTTGTATAGTTCTTTGGTAGCGATGCTATGAGATGCCGCCACAGACTCATTCAGGCCGAAAGTAAAAATGCTTGGCATGCTAATCTCCATTCTGGTGCGTGTAAGGATATAAAGTTAATCCCCGCACGACGCGTGACTTTAGCGAAACGACAAAAGTCGTTTCGCTTTCAGGCTGTAACTTTCTATGCAGAGACCGACTGCTGCTCAAGGGCTGTGCTGTTGTTGGTATTGGCTACGATAGCAAGATGTTCTCTGGCACATTGCGTGTAGCTAATGGGGCTTACAATGCCTTCTTGCAAAATTTCCCACAACCCCTCCGTAGTCGCTGCTTCCAGCAATGTATCGGCGAGGTCTATTGAATTGCGTGCCTCAAAATGCAGTCCATTAATGCCGTGGGTAACCTTCTCGGCCATGCCACCGATGTTCGCACAAATCACCGGCCGCCCGTAGATAAAGGCCTCTTGAATGACCATCGGAGAGTTCTCCCACCAGATTGAGGGAACAAGCACCCAATCGACTTTAGAAAGTCTGCTCTTCAATTGTGAAGCCTGGTACGGGCCGGCCCAACGCACACAACCTTCCGCGATGAGAGGTTGCATCAAGTGGTTAATCTTATTTTGGAACTCTTGGGACTGGTGCTCAAGGTTGGCTCCGTGGAACTCAACCACAATTTTCTTTCTCTGTTTAGGCGTGAGCCTGGTGATAGCCTCAAGCAGCAAATCAGCTCCTTTGAACTCATTGATCTGCCCAAAGAAACCGAACCGGTTTCGAAGCGATGTCGTTGCTCTTGCTGGCAGCGGCTCAGCTTCCTCTTGCCCGTTTTCAATAACGGTAATTTTCTCAGGGGCAATGCCCCAAGCTATATAGCGCTGGCGTAGGAATTCCGAGGGAGAAACAAAGTGGTCAACGAACTCAAAGTGTTCCTTGATGAACATTTCGCGTAGCCAGAACTGTTCTCTACTGAACGCAGGGATGCACCGATGGCAATCATCGAGGGAAGATTCGTAGCAAAGTTTTTTGCTACCGGCTTTTACCATCTGACCCTGCTGGTGGCATATGGCCATATACTCATGGAGCGTGACGATCAATTGCGCATCAGGTAGCTCTTGCTTGATGATCCTGAAGTACTCAAGACCCAAGTGGAAGTAGTGATGAGCGAAAATTTTTGTGGGCTTGAGCGCCGCAATCATTGCACGAAAATTGTGCCAAACCGCATGTGCGTTCGCAGCTTTTATGAGGAAGGAGTTACCCAGAGATTGCTCCCACAGATATTCATCTTCCCGTCGTAGGCTGAAGCTTCCGGTAGGACCGTTGCCACGATCCACCCGCCCTATGAACCAGGCCTTCTCCACGTTACTATCTTTTTTGAATGCCTTGAACAAGTTATAGGCGGCAATTTCTCCCCCGCCTAAATTGAAGTCGGGGTGACCATGTGCTAGCACTAAAATGCGTTCTTTGCTCATTGTGTTACTCCGACTTAAACTTATTCATGATCTGTTCAATTTGTTTGCCCCATTTTTTTGTGTGGCGCCAAGCATTGAACCTGACTACAAGAGTTCTGTAAGAAACATCTCCAAGCAAGGTAAAAGATTGCCGCTCGAGATGGGTGAGTGTTACAGAGGGCACGTAGCCAACTTTTAAGCCCTCCGTATGGACCTTCAGACACAGGTCTGAATCTTCAAAATCGCCAATCAAATACCCTTCGTCAAGCCCTTCAATCTGCTCGTAGGTGCTTCGCTTAATAGCTACACATGCGCCAGTAATTGCGGGTTTTTCAGTAAGCCCCACAGCTTGATCAAGAATTGGGTCAAGGCCTGCCAATGGATGTTTGTTAAGCCAAACGTTCCAGCTTTCCGAAAAAATAAACTGCATCCCACAGTGCTGAATGCTGCCGTCGGGGAACAGGAGCTTGGGACCAATCATTCCGTAATCGGGATTACTATCAAGAATTTGAGTAAGGCTTTCGACCCACCCCGTGTGTCGTGGGAATACATCACTGTTTAAAAGGACCAGGGTATTGCCGAGCGAGTGCTTCACGCCTAGGTTGTTAGCACCAGAGAAGCCTCTGTTGCGATGGCCCCAAACAATACAGAATGGGACCTGGTAGAGCTTGAAGAGAGACTCGGCCTCGTTAACGAAAGCGTTGATCAGCGCAGGGTCATCAATAACATAGACAATTTCAGCTTCTTTTTTGAAAACTGGGTCTTTAGCGAAAGCACTCAATTGATGCTCCACAAAATCCCAGCGGCCGTAAAGCGGGATAATGAGGCTTGTCTTAACGTTTTCGTGCGCCAAACCGCCAAACCGCCAGATGCTTGCTGGCTGGTCGTTGCGCTGGTTCTCAAGGTTTTTCTCGAAAATGAGGGAATTGACAACATCACCCTCCCAGCTGTTCAGGCGGGTGTCGAAGTCTTGTGCCGGTGTTGCCAGTTTGAAAGAAAATTCAGCGTAGCTTACGGGGTCATCTGCAACTACAGTCCAAGGGCTGATGGTCGCCATCGTGAACTGGCCAGCGTGTTCTTCTACAACTGCGATTTGGTCGCCGGGTTCCTGAGGGTAAGGCCAGTCAGTAACGAAACCCGCATAGATCTGAGTGGAGAATTCATTTCGGAATAGTTTTGCGACATCATTACGGTGATACCGCAGGCAGGTTGAAAGGTCTTTTTTATTGCCCTTAGTATCTACTAGCCAGAGTTTAACACCAGGTTTAGCTACGCTCCAACCAGCCAGCGCACCAACTTTACCTGGAATCGCGCCGCAAAGGTCAATGTGTGCTTTAGACTTATTTGACGCTTCTTGTCCGAGGTCGGCGATATTCCACGAGTCGGCAAAACTTTTTCTCAGTGGGAGTTTGTAAACGTAGAGGGTGCCTTCGAGGCTAAACGTCAGATAGACATCTTTTGTAATTAGCTTCGTTAACTCTGCTGTCACAGTATATCCCGAAGCTAAGATGTCTGATTTACTCCCAAATGATGCTGTTACGTCCGGGCGAGAGACTTCGCTGATTTTGCATGGGATAGCTTTGTCGGCAGTGGCCAGGCAGAACTGCAGTCCAGGCTGAGATGCCCACAGGTTCAAGCGAATATTGATACCCGATTGCACGACCTCATCAAGTTTGATGATTAAGCTCTTTGAACCATTTTTACTGGTCAGCGTGACTGGCTGCGTCCTAATATCTTGGAGCACAACAGGTACGCTGGGTAATGCTTTTGACTGCTTAGGCTCAGGGGCCACGGTTTCACTGTTCACTGGTTTTTCCCTAAGGTGAATATTTATAGGATTCTGGCGGCTGGTTTTTGGGGGTAGCCGGCTGGATAATTGGCTTGCCAGCGCCATGTATCGCGGATCATGTCTTCTAGATTTCGCGTGGCCACCCAGTTCAACTCTTTCTTTGCCTTACTCGGGTCGGACCAAGATTCCGCTACGTCACCTGCGCGTCGACCTACAAAACAGTGAGGGATGGTTTTTCCTGTTACTTTCTCAAAGGATTTTATGATCTCGATTACGCTGTAACCCACGCCGGTTCCGAGGTTCCATACGTGAAGACCTTTGTTGAGGCATATGTAGTTCAACGCTTTCAGATGTCCATCTGCGAGGTCAACAACATGGATGTAATCTCTGACTCCTGTGCCGTCTGGTGTGGCATGGTCGTTGCCGAAAACTTTGAGTTCCTTCAGGTTGCCGATGGCTACCTGGCTAATGTAGGGCAGTAAGTTATTTGGAACGCCTTGTGGGTGCTCACCCAACTGACCGCTCTCATGTGCACCGATTGGATTAAAGTAGCGCAGCAATGCAATATTCCAGCGGGTATCTGACTCGCTGAGGTCCTTAAGCATATCCTCGATAATCCGCTTTGTGCGTCCATAGGGATTTGTTGGGCGGGCTAACTTTGTTTTTTCGTTGATAGGCATAGTTGACGGCTCACCATAAACAGTGGCCGAAGAGCTGAATACGAAATTGAAAACATTATGCTTTGCCATGCATTTGAGCAGGTTTAGGGTCCCGCTCACATTGTTTTCGTAGTACTTCAATGGTTCCTTTACACTCTCTCCGACCGCTTTTAAGCCCGCAAAGTGGAATACCGAATCAATGTTGTATTCCTTGAAAATTTGATCGAGAAGAAAACTATCCCGGATGTCGCCTTTCACAAAGTCTGGGCTCTCGCCACAAATCATTTCTACATGATCCAAGGCGGCAGGCAGGCTGTTATCAAGGTTATCAAGTACCACGACCGCGTGCCCGCTTTCCAGAAGCGCTAGCACGGCGTGGGAACCTATGTAACCTGCTCCTCCGGTTACCAAAATTGTTTTTTTCATCATTCAAATCCTTTGGGAAGTGCCCTTGCTCCACATTTGGTCAGGCGCAGCTTTAGATTGTCTCTCGTCAAGAGTGTTTTATTAGGCTTGGCGGTCGGCGATTTCGTTAGTCACTTTAGATTGTACAGTGCACCTGCCTTCCGCCGGGGGCAATGCCAATCCACCGTAAGGGCCGCTGAGATAATCCATGCTCAGGGCTGGGTGATAGTAGCTATCGGATGCCCAGAACCTAAACCATCTTTCAATGAACTGATCCTGTTCCCGTTGTGCTCGTGCGCGTTTTTCTGGCGTTTGATCTTTTCCTCGGCTAGCTGATTCGGCATGAACCAACTGCGCAAATGCGCTCCAGACCATATGCAAGCCTTGCTGTTGAATCCGTAAACAAAGATCTACATCGTTGAAAGCGACAGGAAAAGCGCGCTCGTCCAAGCCACAGACCGAGTCAAACACCGATTTCTTTAGCAAGAGACATGCCGCGGTCACTGCGCTCTGTCTACGTACAATCTGGTTCATCCCCAGATAGCCAGCGTCACGCTGCTCCAGATTATTGCCTGTATGCGCCGCTAGGCCATTTACCCCTACTACTACGCCGCCATGTTGCACCATGCGGTTTGGCCACAACAGCTTCGCACCCACAGCGCCAACCCCTGGGCGGAACAGTTGAGCAAGCATTTCCTTGAGCCAATTGCTGTCAATAACCTCGATGTCATTGTTCACGAGGCCGATCACCTCACCCGTAGCAATGCTCGCCGCACGATTATTGATGGTCGAATAGTTGAACGGGTAGGGGTGTGCCAGTACGGTCACGCCGCGCGCCTTGATATCCTCGAAATAAGACAAGGTATCGGGGTCGCTCGAGTCATTGTCGACAACAATGATTTCCATGTTTGGATAGTCAGTGTCGTTCAACAACCCTTCAACACACGCGCGCAATAGCTTGAACTGGTCGCGGGTGGGTACGATCAAGCTCACCCGCGGCAGTTGCTCTGGTAGTGGCCAATGCGCCCTTAGCAGTGCAGGGTAGTCCTCTACACGGCTCACTGTTGTACCAGGGGCCAATTCTTGGCAGAGCCACTCGATGGCACGCAGTCGTTCGGCTGATGGCTCTGCCTGCTCAGGGCTGGCTGGCGCATTGTTGTTACGGTGGTAAAGCACTCGGGGCAAGTGCACCACACTCGCGTTGTTCTCTTGGGTAGCCAATGCAATTGCTGCAACCAGGTCTTGCCAGCCTACCGCTGATTGTTCGGCGCGCACTGTCAGCAGCTTCAGTGCCTGTTTGATGATGTCTGCGCCGAATACCGCTCCTGGCGTGAAAATATCCGCACCGATGAACAGGTCAATGTCCCACACGGGCTTTAGCCAAGGGAGGCTGCGCTCACCCTGTGGGCCGTCACGGTCGCAGTCTGCAAATGCCCAGGCACTGCCATCGTCCAGCAATGCACAAAGGTGCGCGAGCGCAAACGGGGCCAAGCGATCACCTGCCGCCAAAGGTAGAATGCGATCGCAACCCTCTGCCAACAGTTGCTGCACAGCGGGTGCCAAATCGGTAGGGGAGGCGATGGCGACTTGATGTACGTTTGCACGGTCAGTACCCAGGCTTTCAAGGCTGGCCTTTTCCTGCGCGCAATCCCCTTCGCTGATGATCAGCAAGCCGACCTTGCCTTGCATGGCAGGCTTTTCCAGGCCTTCCAGGCGCTGAAACGCCTCGAACCACTGCGGGTAAAGATGCCACCCTGCACTTTTAGGCAAGCGCATTGACTGCTCTTTGGCCACTTCAGTGAGCAGGGCGATGGTTGCCGGATCCTGCTTCGCATCCAGCTGCCGAATCAAACCCTCTACCCCTTCCGGCCAGCAGCACAGGCGTATTGGACTGCCGGCAAGCGGTTGCCCGCGATCATCGACTACATCCAGCACATGCACCTTGCCATCGGCCAACTCCCACGGTAGGTCAATGGCAAAGCCATGGTCGCTGGTATCGCGATACGCCAGTGCCTGGTTATGCACATTGCAGGTCGCAGTGCAGATGACCTTGTTACCTTCGCGCACAGTCACTTCAACATGACGGCGTGGCGATTGCGGGTCCCATGACCAACCACCGACGCGCAGGCCACCGGTATGCCACACCTGCGAGGTAATGGCCGAAGTTTCCTGGCTGGGCGCGGCGGGCAGGTGTACCTGGCCTTCCAGCTCGAATGCCTGGTTGGCGATACGCGCCGTGATCAGTCGCGCTTCGTCCAGCCAGCTTTTGCGCAACTGAATGGTGAAACCGTGGAACTGGTCACCCAGCGGGGCGAGTGGTTCGTATTGGTCGGCACGCGCCAAGGCGATAGTCGCGCCGTCGATAACCACTTCCACCACCGGGCGCAGCTCCGGCTGGGCGGTATCAATTGCCCAGCCTTGCAGCACATCACCTTGCAGGCCAATGATGGCACCGGTGTAACCGGTAAGTTGGACGGGTTGCTGGCCCGCCTGGGGCTTTTCCAAGAGGTCTTGAGTCATCAGGCTTGGCTCAGTGAAAAGGGTAGGGAAGTGATTGGGCTCGCGCCGGCCTCGGCGGCCAGCGGGCTAAGGCTCGCAAACAGCGGGGCGGCCAGTTCGTCGGCCAGCAGCGCTGCCTGCCAGTCGGCACCTGGGGCGTCATCCAGGCTCAGCACGCCGGCGCAGCCCGCTGCGCGGCCGCGTTCTGCCAGGCTGAAGCCCTCCAGCGACGGCAAGCGGTGCACTGTGCCTGTGGCCTGGAGTGCCTTCAGCCAGGGGCTGTCGTTTTTGGCCAGTAACACCAGTGGCAACTGTTCGCGGATGATCTGCCGGGCCAGGGCCAGCCAGCGTTGGGCAATGGCCGGGTTGCTGAGGCTATCGCCAATCAGCAGCACGCGTGGCGTATCTGCCGCAATCGGTTGGCGTTCGGTTGGGGCTGGCGATACGAGGTTCGCCTTGGGTAGGGCCTTGGCGTAGTCGCGGTGCAAGGCTTGCCATGGCAGCTGCACGTTTGCGGCTTTGTGTGCGAAATGCTGCCAATCGAAGGCTTCATCCTGGCTCAGCAGCCGGCTGTCGCGGCAGATGATGCTGTAGGGCATGCCCAGAATGGCAGGCAGCTCACATAGGGTGGCAGGGCAGCGCGCCAGTTGCTGGTAAGCGATACCGTTCAGCGGCAGCAGGCGCAGCGCCTCGACCAGCTGGGGGTATTCGCCGGGCAGTTCGAAGTCCAGGCTCAAGGGCAGTGGCTGCAGCGGGGCTTGCAGGGTCGCCCAGGTGCGATGGTGCTCATGGCGCCAGGCGAGGTTGAATGCCGCGTCGCTGTGTGAGCCGTTGTGGATGTGCAGCGTTTGGCCGGGCCCTGATGTTGTGCATTGCTTGAGGGGGGATGGGGCGGCTGAGGGCCTCATCGCCGGCAAGCCGGCTCCTACAGAGGGCTCGCGGGTTTGGGTTGGCCAGTGGGCTTGGCGGGCATCGGGGGTTAGGCTGGCCAGCTTGGCTAGGCGCGCTTTTTGTAGTGCTTGGCGGGCCGATTTGATCGGGTCACGCAGGCAGAAGGTGTTGTAGCGGGCGGAGGCGTCTGGGTAGCGTTTGCGCAGAATGGCGTTGTTGTGGGCCACGCGCAGGGCCTTTTCGGCGCCGAACGAGATGCCGCCCTGGTGCGCCACGAACACATTGGGCGCGCCCATGTGCCGCCAGCCGTGCTCGCGGGCGCGCAGGCACCAGTCGGTTTCTTCGCCGTAGCCGCGCGCAAGATGCACTTCGTCCAGGTAGCCTACCTGGTCCAGTGCCTCGCGCTTGATGTACAGGCAAAAGCCACAGCCCGTCTCGATTTCGATTGGCGGGCTGTCTGTTTGGCGGGCCAGGTCATCCAGTTCGGCTTGCGCCTTGGCGCTGGGCATGGCGTGGCTCACCCGGCTTTGCGGGAAGCTCATCAACTCGCCATTGTTGGTGAACGGTGTCACCGAGGCAATGCTGGCATCGCTGTAGGCCACCTGGCGCAGGCGGTCGAGCCATGCCCCATGCACGCGGGTATCGGCGTTCAGCCACACCACGTCCTTGTTCGGGCTCAGGGCCATGGCGCGGTTCATGCTGCGGATAAACCCCAGGTTCACGGCATTGTGCACCAGGGTGATTTTGCCTTTGGCGGCCAGCACTTTCAGTGCTTTGGCCAGGGCGGGAACGGGCGTGTGGTCTTCGATCACCACCAGCCGGTGCGCGGTGCGGTTGAGCTTGCGCGCATCCAGTGCGCTGTTGATGCATTCCAGGGTTTCGTTGAGGCCGTCATACACGGGGATCAGCACGTCGACCGGCTGTTGTTCGCCGCCGCCGTTCACGCTGGCGGGCGGCACGAATGCCGGCATCGCGAAGACGGGGCTGCCAAGCAGGGCAGTGCCGTTGGCGAAGCGCAGGTGTACTGCCGCAGTCGGGTTTGGCACGCTCACTCGCAAGCCGCCGTGGGTGGCAGGCAGCCCAGCGGCGCTCAGCAACGGGTGCTGGGCTGTGGCCTGGGTGTCGAACTGCTTGCCGTTGGCTTCGATTTTCAGCGCTACCGGTGCCTGCAGGTTGGTCAGGTCTATGGCCCAACCTTGTATCTCCCGCTGCTCGGGCAGGTAACGCACCACGCCGACTGTGCCGGGCGCATCAGGTTGCGCGGCCAGCAGCCTAAGCACCTGTGCCAGTTCCTTGCCGGTGTGAATGTCAGGCAGGTGGGCAAGCACCATGCGGCGCAGTTCGGCGGGGGTTTCCGATTGGCTGCGTGCTTGCCACAGCGTCATGCGCAGGGCGAGGTCGTTGGGCTGGGTTTTCCACGCCGTGGTCAGGTAGCGCGTGGCGAGTTGGAAGTGGTTTTGCGCCAGCAGGCTGCGGCCGATCAGGGCGTGGATGTCGGCCCGGTCGGGTAGCGCCTTGGCGGCATTGGCAAAAAATAAAAAGGCCAGCTCAGGCGTTTGCGGCAATGCCGCGATGCCTTTCCACACCAGCGCTTCCGGCCGGTACTCGGCGGTTTGCATGGCACGCTCGAGTGCAGCAGCCGCTAGGCCCTGCTCGTTGGCTTGGCGATGGCGGTGGAACATGTCCATGAGCGTTTCTCGCCCATGGTCGAGGTGTCTGGACATAAGCTTGGCTTGGCTACAAAAAATAAAAAGAGGGGCGACCCTAAAGTCGCCCCCTTTTGCATGCACCCCGCCTTGCGGCGGAGTGTATGCCTGGCTACAGCAGGGCTAGTTACACCTGGCCGTGCAGTACAACGACGTTGTCGTTGTTTGCAACAGCTTCGGCGGAACCAACGATGCCGATGGCAACGTCTGCTTGCGAAGCGCCAGCTTCCAGCTGTGCAGCCCAGTGCGCTTTACCAGCGTCATCAGCAGTACGGTCCAGAGCGGACTGGTACAGCGAATCGATGAAGTCGGCGTTGGCTTTCGAGGCAGCTTCAGCAGAACCTACGATCGACTGAGCGATCTCGGCACGGCTTGCGCCGTTGAACAGCTGGGATACCCAGTTCTGCAGGCCAGCTTCGTCGGCTTCGCGGCCCAGAGCAGCTTCGTACAGGTTTTCAACGAAGGTGCCGTTGGACTCGTCCAGTGCCTGCGCTTCGGCCGAAACCGAGATGGCAGCAGCGACGTCAGCCAGGGAGCCGCCGTTGGCCAGCAGCGAAGTCCAGGCATCAGCACCGGCGTCGTCGGCAGTACGGCCCAGCAGGGCTTGGTACAGGTCGTTGACGTCAGCAGCGTTGTTCACGCCAGCGAACTCCGAAGAGCTCAGGAAGGCGTTGGCAACGTCGGTCAGCGAACCACCGTTGTTGACGAAGCCGGTGAAGAACTTGGCGCCTTCAACGTCTGCGTCGCGGTCCAGGATGCCTTGGTACAGGCGCAGGGCAGCAGCTTCTGCGTCGTTGTGGGCCAGGGCTACGGTTTCAACGGTTTCACCGTCGACGAAGGTCAGGATTTCAGCGTTGCTGATGGCGGCAGTCTGGTTGCCGGTCAGGTTCACGTTGAAGTTGTTGCCGGTGGCGAAGCTGTAGTCGTCACGCGAGCCGTCCAGCTGGACAACGTCGTAGCCTTCGCCGGTGTTGACGATGTCAGCGTGGTTGCTGCCGCTCAGTACAACGGTGTCGTTGCCCGAACCAGTCTTCACGTTGTTGTTGCCAGCGCCAGCGATGACGGTGTTGTTGCCGTTGCCGGTAACGATGGTGTCGTTGCCGTCACCTGCATCGATGAAGGTGTTCTGGTCGCCGTTGACGGTGATCACGTCATCGCCGTTGCCGGTGGTCAGTACCAGTTCGATTTGCTCGTCGGCAGCAGCGGTAACAGCTACGTCAGCAGCCAGGGCAGCTACCTGAGCTTCTGGCAGAGCAGCTGCTTGGCCTTGCAGGTCGACAACCAGGTTGGCATCGCTTTGCAGGATGTATGCACGAGCGCCAGCGGCTTCGGCAGCGGACAGGTCAACAACGACCTGGTCGTTTTCTTCGCCTTCTACGACGCCGCTAACGACATCGACTGCGCCTTCGGTTGGCAGCACTACGGTGCTACCAACGATGCCGGCAACGCCTACGGTCTCAACGGTGTCCAGGCCCAGCAGGGTGCTGATGGCCTCAACGGTGGTGTCCGAGATGTTAGCGGCGGTCAGTGTTTCTTGCAGGTCGGCGCTTGCTACGGGGCTATCGTATTGCATGGTGTATTCCTGTTACTTCAAGCCAGTTGGCTTGTTGCACTGAGTTTCTGCGGTTGCGCAGAGTTTTCCCACGGAGACTTAGAGCGGGCAGCGTTCATCTTCGTAACGGGAGTAACGGCGATATGCAGCGCCACCAACGGCTCGTTGCCGGTGGGGCCATGCATCATCTGATTGGCGAGCAGGCGCTGTGGCTCGGCATTGCCGAACACGATATGGCCTGTCAATTCGTAGTGTTTACGCAGTGGCCCGACTAGGCTGAAGCCTGCACAGATCAGCGGCAGGCCTTCGCCTCGCACGCCAACGAAGGTGCCGGTGGACACATTGCGGCTGGGGCCGGAGCCGGCCACCATGCAGGTGTATAGCAGGTCGACGCCATCCGGCTTGTTCGGCCAGTTGATGGCGAAGCTCTCGATGAATTCGTCGCTACCGGGCGTGCCGATGCGGCCTTCGCTGGAAACCACTTCGCCTGTGTGTTGCAGGTGCGCGGTGAGCTCGAAAGCGGTGGGGCCAGCGGTTGCGGTAAGGGTTGGGGCAGGCTCGCTGCTGGCCACCACGGCAAAAGTGCGCATGATGGCGGGCGAGGTGTCGATGCGGTCGATGCGCAGGTCGACTGGGTCGATCACGTCGTCGAACATGTGGTATTCGGTGATCAGTACGGTGGTCACGCCACCCTTGACCCGGGCCACAATGGTGTCGCCCAGTTTGGTCAGCATGTTCTTGCTGACCCCCTCGGCGGGGAAGAAATCGATCGAGCCTTTGCCTAACGGCGCTTGTTGAAGCGCGATGCACACAGGTTTGTCGGCCGGCGGCTGCGAGGCATAACGGAAGATGTACATGCCCGGTTCCAGCAATGTCACGCGGGAACTGATCTTCAAGCCATCGAGGGGCTGGGAAGGCATAGACATGGCGTTGTTAAGCTCCTTTTAAACGAAACACCGGTAGCTAACTTGCTCAAACCCGTGCGTACAGCTAAAGCGGCCGGTAAAGGCTCCTTGCGAGGGGCGAAGATGAAGGGATGTGAAATTGTTGTCAACTCACAAAGCTAAAAAAAATTTCATCGAAAAACTGAACTAAATCCTCGGGTTAAGGATCGCAGGCGGCGTATGGTAAGGAATCGGGCGAGTGACGGGGAGCCTGTAATTCTGATTTTTTCCCTGTAAAAACAGGAATTTATCTTACCCATTCGTCGGTTCGTCAATTTATTATCGGTCAGAACTTAGGTGTGGCAGGCTGTCGCAGCGCCGAGGGGCCGTTGGTCGGCTTCATGATTAATGGTGGCCATCTGCTGCGTAAGTAAACGATCGTGCAACCTTTTATGCCGGTTTATTGACGAGTGTCATCGTTTTTTCATAAATAATACTGTTCATCGGCTGTGCATGCGCCGCGCTTTCAGATAAGGCAGGCTGCGTTCATCTCGGTGGGTGTTACACTGCCGGCCGCTTTTGTCTTTCTCAGTATGGATACCATGAGTTCACAATCCGAAAATAACCTGCAAACCGCACTCAAAGCCTGTAAAAGCAGCTTCCTTTCGGTCGGTTTCTTCAGCTTCTTCGTCAATGCGCTGATGCTGGTGCCCACCTTCTTCATGATCCAGGTGTCCGGGCGCGTCGTACCTTCCAGTAGCACCTCAACGTTGCTGATGCTAACTCTCATTCTTACTGTTTTGGTCGCCACCATGGGTGCGCTGGAATGGGTGCGCTCGCGCATCATGGTGCGTATCAGCAACCGCCTGGATGTGATGCTCAGCCGCGATGTATATCGGGCCAGCTTCAAGCGCGCACTGAGCAGTGGTGGTTCGGACGCCACGGCGCAGTCGCTGAACGATTTGACCGCATTGCGTCAGTTTTTCACTGGCTCGGGGCTTTTTGCGTTTTTCGATGCTCCATGGTTTCCCATTTATACGGTGGTAATGTTCCTGTTCCATCCTTGGTTCGGTTGGATGACGCTTGGGTGCGGTGCAGCGCTCGCGGTCTTGGCGGTGGTCAACCACCGAGTGACCGGTAAGGCGTTGGCCAGTGCCAACAAAGAGAACGTCGCCTCTAACGTCATCACCACCAAAACCCTGCGCAATGCCGAAGTCATCGAGTCGATGGGCATGCTGGAAACCCTGATGAATCGCTGGGCCAAGCGTCAGCGCAACATCATGCTGCTGCAGTCCGAGGCAAGCGATAAGGGCGGGGTGGTCAGCTCGATTTCCAAAACGTTCCGCACCTGGTCCCAGTCGATCATGCTGGCCATCGGCGCTTATCTGGTGATTACTCACGAAATCAACCCAGGCCTGCTGATGGCCGGTTCCTTGCTGCTGGGCCGAGCGCTGTCGCCCATCGACCAGATGATCGGTAGCTGGAAAGGTTTCGTCGCCGCCAAGGTTCAGTACGACCGCCTGAGCAAGGTGATGGACGACCTCAACAAAGAGCCGGAGCGCATGCCGCTGCCTGCCCCGGAAGGCCACATCCAGGTGGAAAACCTGATTGTCGCGCCCCCTGGCGCCAAGGCCCCGGTACTGCGCAGCATCAGCTTCGTGGCGCCAGCCGGCTCCGTCGTCGGCATCGTTGGCCCGAGCGCTGCGGGCAAGTCCACCCTGGTGCGCGCCCTGATGGGCATCTGGCCACCCCAGCACGGCGTGGTGCGCCTGGATGGCGCCGACATCTCGACCTGGGACAAGCAGGCCCTTGGCCCGTACGTCGGCTACCTGCCGCAGGACATCGAGCTGTTCGAAGGCAGCATCAGCGAAAACATCGCCCGCTTCGACAAGGTCGACCCGCAGAAGGTGGTGCAGGCTGCGCAGATGGCCGGTGTGCACGAAATGATCCTGATGCTCCCGGACGGCTACGACACCGTGATTGGCAAGGACGGCGTCAACCTTTCAGGCGGCCAGCGCCAGCGCATCGGCCTTGCCCGTGCCGTTTATGGCAACCCGCGCCTGATCGTGCTCGATGAGCCCAACTCCAACCTGGACGATGTGGGCGAGCGCGCACTGGGCGTAGCCCTGCAAAAGCTCAAGGAAACCGGCGCCACGGTGTTCATCGTGTCGCACCGCCCCAACATCCTCACGCGCCTGGACCGCGTCCTGGTCATGGCTGGCGGCACCATCTCGATGTATGGCGAGCGTGATCGCGTCATCGCCGAGCTGGCCGCGCAGCAGGCCAAGGGCCAGCAGCGCGTCGCCCAACCGGCCGCGCCGCAACCTCCGGCCGTCGCGCCCACCGCACCTCGCCCGGCTCCCCCTGCGGCACCTGCCGCTGCGCCTGTTACCACGACCAGCACTGGCGCATAAAAGGATTTTTTGATGAGCAGCAAAGCAATCAGCACGTTCGACCACAATTTCGATGACATGCCCACCTCCGATCGCTGTATTCGCCGCATCGGCCTGACCATCGTTTTCGTTACCTTCGGCATTTTTGGCACCTGGGCTGCCGTTGCCCCGTTGAGCAATGCCGTACACGGCTCCGGCGTTGTCACTGTGCAGAACTACCGCAAAACCGTGCAGCACCTGGAAGGCGGTATCGTCAAGGAGCTGCTGGCCCGTGACGGTGACATGGTCAAGCAGGGTGACCCGCTGATCGTGCTGGATGAGGCGCAATTGAGTGCAGAGTACGAATCCACTCGTAACCAGCTGATCGTGGCCCGTTACAAAGAAGCACGCCTGCGCGCCGAGCGCGATGGGTTGCAGGCTATCCCGCCTGTAACCATGGACGGCACCGATTCGGACCGGGCCATGGAAGCCCTGGCTGGTGAGCAGCAGGTATTCAAGGCGCGGCACGATTCTTTGCAAGGCGAGATCTCGGTCAACCGCGAGCGCATCGAGCAGATGAAGCAGCAGATCGCTGGCCTCAACGACATGATCCGTACCAAGCGCAACCTGGAAAAGTCCTACACCGGTGAAATCAGGCAGCTCAAAGAGCTGTTGGCCGAAGGCTTCGTCGACAACCAGCGCCTGCTTGAGCAGGAGCGCAAACTCGACATGCTCAAGACCGAAGTGGCCGACCATGAGTCGACCATCACCAAGACCAAGCTGCAGATCGGCGAAACCGAGCTGCAGATCGTGCAGTTGAAGAAGAAATTCGATTCGGATGTGGCCAACGAGCTTTCTGACGTGCAGGCCCAGGTGTTCGACCTGCAGGAAAAAGAAGCTGCGCTGCGTGACCGCCTGTCGCGGGTGGTGATTCGCGCGCCCGAAAGCGGCATGGTGCTGGACATGAAGGTGCACACCATCGGCGGTGTGGTCAGTGCGGCTACGCCACTGCTCGATATCGTTCCGGCCTCTTCGGAGCTGGTGATCGAAGCCAAGGTTGCGACCAAAGACATCGACCGCCTCGAACTGGGCAAAACGGCGGATATCCGTTTCAGTGCCTTCAACCAGGCAACCACCCCGGTTATCGAAGGCACGTTGACCCGCATCTCGGCAGACAGCCTCACCGAGGAGCGTACTGGCGATCAGTACTACCTGGTCCGGGTTAAAGTCAGTGAAGACGGCATGAAAAAACTCGGCAACCGCAAGCTGCAACCTGGCATGCCAGCCGAGGTCCTGATCAACGCAGGTGACCGCACGATGCTGCAGTACCTGCTGAAACCGGCGCGCAACATGTTCGCTGAATCGCTGATCGAGGAATGATTGTGCTGCGTTTGCTACCTGGTGTTTTGATTTGCATGACCGCCTGGCAGGCGATGGCGGTGGAGTCCCAGGGCGAAATGCCAAAAGGTGTTGCCGCATCGACCTACGCCCTGGACCTCGCAGGGCTCTACCGCGAAGCCCGCCTGGAAGACCCCCGCGTGCTGGCCGCCTACGCCCGGGCGCGTTCGGCGGCCGAGCAGCAGCGTGAAGCCCTGGGTGGTTTGCTGCCGCAGGTGTCGGCCAACGCCAACTCCAGCCGCGTGTTGCGCAAGAATGAACTGTCGCGCGACATCTATAACAACGAAAGCTACTCGCTCAGCCTGACCCAGTACCTGTACAACAAGCCGGCCTGGGAGCGTTACCAGAAGTCCAAGAGCGTCAAGGCCCAGAAAGGCCAGCAGGCCGAGGATACCTTGGCCGAAGCGACCGTCGACCTGGCCAAGCGCTACTTCGTTGCCTTGGCGGCAGACGATGAGCTGGCGCTGGTGCAGGCCGAGCGCCGCGCCACGCAAAAGAACCTCGACCGCGTCAGCATGATGTTCGACCGGCAGATGGCCAAGATCACCGACAAGCTCGACATGCAGGCGCGTGTCGACTCGCTGGCGGCGCAAGAGGTCGACGCACGCAACCAGGTGCAGGTCAGTCGTGAGGCACTGGCCGAAATTGTCGGGCGGCCGATCAACGAGCCGCTGAGTCGGGTGCGTAATGATGTGGCACTGCAGGCGCCGACGCGCCCGCTGCAAAGCTGGATTACCCAGGCGGTTGAAACCAACCCGATGCTCAAGGCTTCGCAAAGCGGCGCCGAGGCGGCCAATGCTGCTGTGCGCGAGGGCAAGGGCGAGCATTATCCTCAGCTGTCCCTGAGCTTGAGTGCACAGCAGAGTGACCAGGGTTACGACAACACCCAGGCGCCGCGCAGCGACAGTTATGTGGCCACGTTCGGGGTGAAAATCCCGATCTATAGCGGCGGTTCCACCTCTGCCCGGGTGCGTGGGCTGTATGACGAGCAACTGGCGGCCGAAGAGCAGATGGAAGGTGTGCGCCGCCAAGTGGTTAAAGAAACCACCACGGCGTACCTCACTGCCCAGTCCAGTGTCGAGAAGATCCGCGCCAACCGTAATGCCTTGTCCTCGGCGCAGAAGTCCAGCGTTGCCGCGCAAAAGGCGTTCACCTACGGCGTGGTCAACGCCGTGGATGTGCTGACGGCCGTACAGAACGAGTTCAAGGCGCGGCGTGATCTGTTGAGGTCGCAATACGATTTCATCACCAACCTGTTCCTGCTCAATCGCTGGGCAGGGGAGTTGAACCAGGAAAGCGTGGACAACGTGAATGTGTGGTTGAGCCCGGTGCCCGAGACCAGCCTGCCTGGTGGCGATGTGGCGCGTGTTGATGGCGCAGCTGCTGCGCGGTCCGTGGCTGGTAAGGCGGTGGATGGTGATACTGCGCTGAATTGAGCGGTGGAGGGGGCCAGCGCCGCCCGCGCGGCGCTCGCTCTCACAGGCCCTGCAAAATCCCTCGCCAGGCACCTGCGCCCACCAACCACGCCTACCGCCGAGGCAAAAACTACCCGCTACCCAACACAAGCTTTTTCTGAGTCGAGCACTTCGCCCAACAGATGTATACTCCGTCATCGAACCTTAACGTGCGCGCGGCAGGAACAGCCCGCGCCGGTCTAATAATCACACATGCCCGCACGGCACTATCGGAGTTGGTTAAGTCGCATGAAAGCAATCGTCACTGGGATCACTGGTCAAGACGGCGCCTACCTGGCGGAACTGCTGCTGGAAAAGGGCTACACGGTCTACGGCACCTACCGTCGCACCAGCTCGGTCAATTTCTGGCGCATTGAGGAACTGGGGATCCACACCAACCCCAACCTGCACCTGGTCGAGTACGACCTCACCGACCTGTCGGCCAGCATCCGCCTGCTGCAAACCACCGAAGCCACCGAGGTGTACAACCTCGCTGCGCAAAGCTTCGTTGGCGTGTCGTTCGAACAGCCGCTGACCACCGCCGAAATCACCGGCCTGGGCGCGGTCAACCTGCTCGAAGCCATCCGCATCGTCAACCCGAAAGTGCGCTTCTACCAGGCCTCCACCTCCGAAATGTTCGGCAAGGTGCAGGAAATCCCGCAGGTAGAAACCACCCCGTTCTACCCGCGCAGCCCTTACGGCGTGGCCAAGCTGTACGCTCACTGGATGACCATCAACTACCGTGAGTCGTACAACATCTTCGCCACCAGCGGCATCCTGTTCAACCACGAGTCGCCCCTGCGCGGCCGTGAGTTCGTGACCCGCAAGATCACCGACTCGGTAGCCAAGATCAAACTCGGCCTGCTCGACAAGCTGGAACTGGGCAACCTCGACGCCAAGCGCGACTGGGGCTTTGCCAAGGAATACGTCGAAGGCATGTGGCGCATGCTGCAGGTTGACGAGCCAGACACCTTCGTACTGGCCACCAACCGTACCGAAACCGTTCGTGACTTCGTTACCATGGCCTTCAAGGCCGCCGGCATCGAAATCAACTGGAGCGGCAAGGACGAGGCAGAGCAGGGTACCTGCGCCGCTTCCGGCAAGGTGCTGGTCGTGATCAACCCGAAATTCTACCGCCCTGCCGAAGTGGAGCTGCTGATCGGCAACCCGGCCAAGGCCAAGGAAGTACTGGGTTGGGAGCCAAAAACCAGCCTGGAAGAGCTGTGCCGCATGATGGTCGAAGCCGACCTGCGTCGTAACGAAAAAGGGTTCTCGTTCTGATGCAAATGGCCAGTAAACGCGCGCTTATCACAGGGATTCAGGGTTTCACCGGCCGCTACATGGCGGCCGAGTTGCGAGCCAGTGGCTATGAAGTAGTCGGTACGGGCAGCCAGGTGCTGGATGCCCCGGACTACCACCAGGTCGACCTTACCGACGGCCCGGGCCTGCGTGCGTTGCTGGCCGAAGTGCAGCCGGATGTCATCGTGCATCTGGCTGCCATTGCGTTTGTCGGGCACGGCGCAGCCGATGCGTTCTACCAGGTCAACCTGGTAGGCACGCGCAACCTGCTCGAAGCCATCGCAGCCTGCGGCAAGGCACCGGACTGTGTGCTGATTGCCAGCAGTGCCAACGTATATGGCAATGTTTCCGAAGGGATGCTGGGCGAGCAGACGCCGCCGGCGCCCGCCAATGATTACGCGGTCAGCAAGCTGGCCATGGAATACATGGCGCGGTTGTGGTTCGACCGCCTGCCAATCGTCATCACGCGCCCCTTCAATTACACCGGTGTTGGGCAGGCAGAAAACTTCCTGCTGCCCAAGATCGTTTCGCACTTCAGCCGCAAAGCAAGCACCATCGAACTGGGCAACCTCGACGTATGGCGCGATTTCAGCGACGTACGTGCGGTGGTGCAGGCTTACCGCGGGCTGATCGAAGCGCGCCCGCTGGGGCAGACGGTGAACGTCAGCTCCGGGCAAACCCATTCGCTGCGCGAAGTCATCGCTAAATGCTCGGCCATTACCGGGCATCAGATCGACGTGCAGGTGAACCCGGCCTTTGTCCGCGCCAACGAGGTCAAGACCTTGTGCGGCGACAACAGCCTGCTGCGTAGCCTGGTACCCGGCTGGCAAACCCCGACACTGGATGAAACCCTGGGTTGGATGCTTGCGGGTAAATGAAGCTCATCCTTTCCGTCGAGCCGATCCGCTTCCCGCTGACCGGCATTGGGCGCTATACCTACGAACTGGCGTCGCGGCTGCAGAAAAGTAGCGAGATCACCGACCTGCAGCTGTTTGCCGGGCGGAGCTTCCTGCCAGGCCTGCCCCAGCCTTCGGACCAGTCCGATGCCGTGCATGGCCTCAAGCGTTTCGTGCAGAAGAACGCCTTGGCGGTCGAAGCGTATCGCCGGCTGATGCCCTTTTTGCGCAAGCGGGCGTTGCAGGGCTATGAAGAATTCATCTACCACAGCCCCAATTACTACCTGCCGCCCTTCGCCGGCCGCAGTGTGGCGACCTTCCACGACTTGTCACCGTTCACCTGGGCGCACTGCCATGCGCCGCAGATTGCGCGTTACCTGCAAAAAGAGCTCATGCTTACGCTGGAGCGCGCTGATGCGTTGATCACCGATTCGCATTACACCCGTCAGGAGCTGGCCGATTACTTTGCCTGGCCCATCGAGCGCATCCATGCGGTGCCGCTGGCCAGCTCGCCGGAGTTCTACCCGCGTAGCCCCGAAATGCTCCGCGAAACCCTTGCCCGTCATGGCCTGGAGCCAGGCGGTTACAGCCTGTTCGTGGGCACCATCGAGCCACGCAAGAACATCGAAACCTTGCTGGACGCCTACGGCAGGTTACCGCTGGCGCTGCGCCAGCGCTGGCCGCTGATGCTTACCGGCTACCACGGTTGGCGCAGCGAAGCGATCCACGCCCGCATCGCCCAGGCGCAGCAGCAGGGCTGGGCCCGTTACCTGGGTTTCGCTGCCGCCCAAGACCTGCCGTTGCTGTTTGCCGGGGCCCGGTTGTTCACCTTCCCCTCGCATTACGAAGGGTTCGGTTTGCCCGTGCTCGAAGCCATGAGCTCCGGGGTGCCAGTGGTGTGTTCCAACAGCTCGTCGCTGCCTGAAGTGGCAGGCCAGGCCGCCTTGATGTGCGCGCCCGATGACGTGGACGGCCTGACGGCGCTGTTGCAGCGCGGGCTTGAGGATCAAGCCTGGCGCGCGGCCGCCGTAGAGCAGGGGCTGCGCCATGCCGGCGGGTTTTCGTGGGAGCGCTGCACGCAAGCCACCCTCGAGGTTTACCGCAAAGTCAGGGAAGGGCAATGATCAAGGTTCTGCATTTTTTCAAAACCTACTACCCCGACTCCATGGGCGGTATCGAGCAGGTCATTTTCCAGATCGCCGAAGGTTGCCGAGCCGAGGGTATCGATTCGCAAGTGCTCTACCTCAGCAACCGCGGGGCGGCGCGCAACCAGCCGGTGGCCAACCACCTGGCCCACCGCGCCAAGCTTGACCTGCACCTGGCCTCTACCGGCTTCTCGCTGTCGGCGCTCAAAGACTTCACCGAGCTGGCCAGGGAGGCGGATATCGTGCATTACCATTTCCCCTGGCCGTACATGGACCTTGTGCATTTCATGGCACGGGTGAACAAGCCGTCTGTGGTGAGCTACCACTCGGATATCGTCAAGCAGAAGTGGTTGCTCAAGCTCTATCAGCCGTTGATGCACCGGTTTTTCCAGAGCGTGGACCGAGTTGTCGCCTCATCGCCCAACTATGCCGCGCATAGCCCGGTGCTGACGCGCTTCAAAGACAAGGTCTCGATCATCCCCTATGGCCTGGACCGGTCGACTTACCCCAAGGCATCGGCGCAAAAGCTGGCGTACTGGCGCGCGCGCTTGGGTGAGCGGTTTTTCCTGTTCGTCGGTGCGTTGCGCTACTACAAGGGCCTGGACTATTTGCTGCAGGCCGCAAAACTCAATGGCTTGCCAGTGGCGATCATGGGCGGGGGCTTCCTTGAAGGGCAGCTCAAGCAGCAGGCAGCCGAACTGGGTTTGGAAAATGTGCACTTTCTCGGCGGGCTGCCCGATGAAGACAAAGCCGCGCTGCTGGAGCTGTGCTACGGCTTCGTGTTCCCGTCGCACCTGCGCTCCGAGTCGTTCGGCATTTCGCTGCTGGAGGCTGCCATGTATGGCAAGCCGCTGATTTCCTGTGAAATGGGCTCGGGTACCACGTTCATCAACCTGGCCGATCAGACCGGGCTGGTGGTGCCGCCCCGGGATGCCACGGCGCTCGCACAGGCCATGCAGCGCCTGTGGGACGCCCCAGCCATGGCCCAGGCCATGGGGGCCAAGGCGTTGCAGCGCTATGAAGAGGTGTTTACCGCGCCTTTGATGGCCGCCTCTTACGCCGAACTTTACCGTAGCCTGTTACAAGGCAGGCAAGGCCACGCCTGATTCCCAGGGGGCCGGCTGCCCGTGCACTAATGTTACGCCTGCGGGCTGGATGTTCACTCATGGATAGACAAACCATTCTTGTCACCGGCGCCAGCGGTTTTGTCGGCAGCGCGCTCTGCCGCAGGCTGGCGTCAATAGGTGTTTACGCCCCTCGGGCGGCTTTGCGCCATGCTGGGACGGGGCCGGCGGACATACCGGCGGTCACCGTAGGCGACCTGGCCGCCACGACCGATTGGCGTGAAGCCTTGGCCGGCGTCGATGCCGTGGTGCACGCCGCCGCGCGCGTGCATGTGATGAAAGAAACCGCCGCCGACAGCCTGGCCGCGTTCCGTCGGGTGAATGTCGAGGGCACGCTCAACCTCGCCCGGCAAGCCGCCGCGGCAGGCGTACGGCGCTTCGTGTTCATCAGCTCGGTCAAGGTCAACGGCGAGGCCAGTATTGCAGGCCGGCCCCTGCGCGCCGATGACGCGGCCATGCCACTGGATGCCTACGGCATTTCCAAACATGAAGCGGAGCAGGCGTTGTGCCAGCTAGCCGTGGCCACCGGGATGGAGGTTGTGATTATCCGGCCGGTGCTGGTCTATGGCCCTGGGGTCAAAGCCAACTTCCACAGCATGATGCGCTGGGTGCAGCGCGGGGTGCCTTTGCCGCTGGGGGCTGTCGACAACCGGCGTAGCCTGGTCTCGGTGCAAAACCTCGTGGATCTTGTGGTTACCTGCATCGATCACCCACAGGCCCGTAACCAGACCTTCATGGCCAGCGATGGTGAGGATGTTTCCTTGAGCGAGCTCTTGCGTGCCCTGGGGCGTGCGCTCGGCCGCCCGGCGCGGCTGTTGCCGGTGCCCCCGGCCTTGCTCCAGCGCGCCGCCAATCTGCTCGGCCGGCACGACCTGGCCCAGCGTTTGCTCGGGTCGTTGCAGGTGGACATTGCCAAGAATCAGCAGCTGCTGGGCTGGCGCCCCCCGTTTACCTTGCAGCAGGGGCTTGACGCCACCGCCCGCTCTTTTCTGGAAACCCACCGCCCATGATCTGGCTGATTATCGCTGCTGGTCTCATTTCCCTAGCCCTGACCGCAGGGCTTCGGCGTTACGCGCTGGCGCGCAGCTTGCTGGACATCCCCAATGCGCGCAGTTCGCACACCTTGCCCACGCCACGCGGTGGCGGCCTGGCGTTCGTCATCACATTCCTGGCCGCCCTGCTGGTGCTGGGGTGGAGCGGGGTGGTCGCAGTCGGGTTGCTGGTCGGCCTGCTCGGGGCCGGGGGGCTGGTTGCGCTGATCGGCTTCATGGATGACCACGGGCACATCGCCGCACGCTGGCGCTTGCTCGGCCACTTTGTGGCGGCCGCCTGGGGGTTGTACTGGTTGGGGGGCATGCCTGCCATCACGCTGTTCGGCCTGCCGCTGGGCATTGCCTGGCTAGGCGCCATCCTCGCCGCGTTGTACCTGGTCTGGTTGCTGAACCTCTACAACTTCATGGATGGCATCGACGGTATTGCCAGTATCGAGGCCATTTGCGTGTGCCTGGGCGGTTGCCTGCTCTACGCGATTACCGGCAACCCACAGGCGATTGCCTTGCCGTTGCTGCTGGCAGCGACGGTGGCGGGTTTCCTGGCCTGGAACTTCCCCCCGGCGCGCATATTCATGGGCGATGCCGGCAGTGGTTTCCTGGGTATCGTGCTGGGCCTGCTGGCATTGCAGGCAGCCTGGATAAACCCGCTATTATTCTGGGGGTGGTTAATACTTATGGGTGTGTTCGTGGTGGATGCCACGTTCACATTGGGGCGGCGCCTGTTGCGGGGCGAAAAAGTCTATGAAGCCCATCGCAGCCATGCCTACCAGTATGCGTCGCGGCAATACGGCAGCCATCTGCCCGTCAGCCTGGCGGTGGCGGCCATCAATATCGGCTGGTTGCTGCCCGTGGCTGCAGCCGTGCTGCTGTTCAAGCTTGATGGCGCGGCGGGAACCTTGATTGCCTACGCGCCTCTTACACTGCTGGCGATCAAGTATCGCGCAGGCAAACGCGAATAACATGGCCAGAATGGACTGGGGCATATGTGGCTTAGGAGAACCGGATGAGTGACGCGAACAAAGACAGGGTGCGCCAGTACCTGGTGAACCTGTCCCGGCGTCAGAAGCGCCTGATACAGGTGTGCACCGACGTCGTGCTTATCTGGTTTGCACTGTGGCTGTCGTTCATCGTGCGCCTGGGCATCGATGAAATGTACAACCCCATCATCGAACACACCTGGCTGTTCCTGGCTGCGCCGGTCGTGGCCATTCCGCTGTTCATCCGCTTTGGCATGTACCGCGCGGTGATGCGCTACTTCGGCAATGACGCGCTGGTTGCCATCATCAAGGCGGTCACCTTGTCCTCCTTGATACTGGCTGTGGTGGTCTATTGGTACAGCAACCATCAGGTCATCGTGCCGCGTTCGATCATTTTCAATTACTGGTGGCTGAGCCTGGTCATCATGGGCGGCTTGCGCCTGATCATGCGCCAGTATTTTCTGGGCGACTGGTTCAGCGGTGCTCATCAAATCCCTTTTACCAACCGCGATGATGGCCAGGTCAAAGTTGCCATTTACGGCGCAGGCACGGCCGGCAACCAGTTGCTGGCGGCATTGCGCATGGGGCGTGTGATGCGCCCCGTGGCCTTCATTGACGATGACGGCGACCTGGCCAACCGGGTCATTTCCGGCCTGCAGGTGTACAAGCCCAAGCACCTTGAACAGATGATCAAAGAAACCGGCGCCCAGGAAATCCTCCTGGCGCTGCCAACCGCTTCACGTGCGCGGCGCAAAGAGATCCTTGCCTTCCTCGAACCGTACCCGTTGCATGTGCGCAGTGTGCCGGCGTTTGCCGACCTGGCCAGTGGCCGGGTAAAGGTCGATGACATCCAGGATGTCGACATTGCCGACTTGCTGGGCCGCGACCCGGTGCCGGCGCAGGATGAACTGCTTTGGCGCTGCAACAAGAAGCGTACCGTGCTGGTGACCGGCGCGGGCGGCTCGATCGGCTCCGAGCTGTGCCGGCAGATCATCGGGCTGGAGCCCAAGACCCTGCTGCTGTTCGACCACAGTGAATTCAACCTGTACAGCATCCTCACCGAGCTTGAGCAGCGCATTACGCGCGAGTCGCTGGCGGTGCAGTTGTTGCCGATTCTGGGTTCGGTGCGTAACCAGCAGCACCTGGCCGATGTGATGAGCACCTGGCGGGTGGACACCGTGTATCACGCGGCGGCCTACAAGCACGTGCCAATGGTCGAGCACAACGTGGCCGAAGGCATCCTCAACAATGTGTTCGGCACGCTGTGCACGGCGCAGGCCGCGCTGCAGACGGGGGTGGCCAACTTTGTGCTGATCTCCACCGACAAGGCCGTACGCCCGACCAACGTGATGGGCAGCTCCAAGCGGTTGTCCGAGTTGATCCTGCAGGCGCTGAGCCGCGAAGCGGCGCCGGTGATGTATGGCGACAGCAGCAAGATTTCCCGGGTGAATAAAACCCGCTTCACCATGGTGCGCTTTGGCAATGTGCTGGGCTCTTCCGGTTCTGTGATTCCGTTGTTCCATCAGCAGATCAAAGCCGGTGGCCCGCTGACGGTGACCCACCCCAAGATCACCCGCTATTTCATGACCATCCCCGAGGCTGCGCAGCTGGTGGTGCAGGCGGGGGCCATGGGGCAGGGCGGCGATGTGTTCGTGCTGGACATGGGCGAGCCGGTAAAAATCGTCGAGCTGGCAGAAAAGATGGTCCACCTGTCGGGCTTCAGTGTGCGCAGCCCGGATAACCCGCACGGTGACATTGCCATCGAGTTCAGCGGGCTACGGCCCGGCGAGAAGCTTTATGAAGAGTTGCTGATTGGCGATGACGTCTCCCCAACGGCGCACCCGATGATCATGGCGGCCAACGAAGACTTCATCGCCTGGGACGTATTGCGCGAGCGCTTGGCCATGCTGTTCAAGGCGGTGGCCGAAGATGACTTCACCCGCGTGCGGCAACTGCTGCGCGAACTGGTCAGCGGCTACTCGCCAGAGGGTGACATTGTCGACTGGGTTTACCAGCAGCAGCGTCGGGACCGCTAGCCCTGGCCTAGCTCTTTCAACGCGCTGGGCGCCTTCCTACAGCTGACGCCATTGTGTGCTGTCAGCTGTTGAATTTGGTAACCAATCGGTTGATCAGCGTGCTTTCTCAGTGGCCTTCGAGCCGTTAGTTTTACCGGGCAGCCAAGGAAACGCTGCCTCGTAAACTTTCTCGAAGGAGTGTCCGCAATGCGTAATACCGTTCTTTCCTACCTGTTCCTGCCACTGTTCGCTGGTCTGTCCATGGCGGCCAGCGCCGCGCCGGCGGCCAACGCAATGATGGCCGAGCCGGCCCCTGTGGTGGCTCAAGCGGCGGCCGCGGCTGGCCGGCTGAACTTGAACAGTGCAGATGCAATCACCTTGCAGCAGGGGCTCAACGGCATCGGCAAGGCCAAGGCTGAAGCGATCGTCGCCTACCGGGATGCCCACGGGCCGTTCGCGTCGGTGGACGAGTTACTGGAGATCAAAGGCATCGGCAATGCGCTGCTCGAGCGCAATCGCGACAAGTTGACGGTGGAGTAGGGGCGTGGGCTTCCGCTAGCTCGTCCTGATTGTGCTAGCGCCCTTGAGTTCGAGCGCCGCCCGCGCGGCGCTCGGTCCATACCCCAGCCCTAGCGGTCCTGCGCATCCTTGGCATCCGCCTCGGCATTGCGCTCGTGTACCTTCTTCAACTGCTCATCGGTCAAGGGCAGCTTCTTCGCCGTATCGCGCAACATCATCAGCCCGCCCACGATCGAGCCAAGGGCTAAGATGAGTATCAGCCAGGCGTACCAAGGCATGGGGTTATCTCCTGTGATCGCACACAACGTGGCGTGTATGCATGTTGAGCAATGGCCGTATTCGTTGGTTCAATTATAGGAGCCGGGCGTGGCTTGGCCAAATCTCGTGACCCGCGGGCCCCAAAGCCTGGGCCACTTCGTTTACAATGCGCGCCGTTTACGACTTGCCAAGAGACCCCGACCATGTCCGCCTGCCAGACGCCCCTGATCGTCGCCCTGGATTTCCCCACCCGTGACGCCGCCCTGAAACTGGCCGACCAGCTCGACCCTGCCCTGTGCCGGGTTAAAGTTGGCAAGGAGCTGTTCACCAGCAGCGCGTCCGGCATTGTCGAGTCCCTGTGCGCGAAGGGCTTCGAGGTGTTCCTGGACCTCAAGTTCCACGATATCCCCAACACCACCGCCATGGCCGTGAAGGCTGCCGCCGAAATGGGCGTGTGGATGGTAAACGTGCACTGCTCCGGCGGCCTGCGCATGATGTCGGCCTGCCGCGAAGTGCTGGCCAAGCGCAGCGGCCCGCAGCCACTGCTCATCGGCGTGACCGTACTGACCAGCATGGAGCGTGAAGACCTGGCCGGCATCGGCCTGGACATCGAACCGCAAGAGCAGGTGCTGCGCCTGGCGGCGCTGGCCGAGAAGGCCGGCATGGACGGGCTGGTGTGCTCGGCACTGGAAGCGCCGGCGCTCAAGGCTGCGCACCCGTCGCTGCAGTTGGTAACCCCGGGCATTCGCCCCGCTGGCAGCGCGCAAGATGACCAACGCCGCATTCTGACCCCGCGCCAGGCTTTGGATGCCGGCTCGGATTACCTGGTGATCGGCCGCCCGATCAGCCAGGCGGCAGACCCCGCCCAAGCCTTGGCAGCAGTGGTGGCTGAGATCCGCAGCTGATACCTGCAGCCGCTTCAAAGCAACCTTTCAATATGGGTGGCGTTCAGCGAGCCCTACGATCCTTACATTGGAATGCAGGGCTCACACTGAACATTCCCGTTTGCCAGAGGATGCTAGATGTCAATTGATGTGTCGATACAGTCGCCGGCTCAACGCTGGGCAGGCATGATCACGCGCTATGTGTTGCCGCTGGGCTGGCTGGCGCTGCTGACCGGGATGTTCTGGGCGTGGGACCGCTCGCTGTATCACAAGCTTTTTTACCTGCTGCTTGCCGCGCCCACCTTGATCGTCCTGATCCTGCAGCCACGGCAGGCCAAGGCGTTGTTTGGCAACCCGCTGTTCATTGCCTTCCTGGTGTTCTCTGCCTACACCCTGCTGAGTATTGCCTGGTCCGACACGGAAAACTCGGTCGGCAGCTTGCTCAAGCGGCCGTTGTACATTGCCATGGTGTTGCTGTCGGCCGGCCTCATCAGCTTGCAGTCACCGGCGCAGCTGCACCAGTGTGTGCGCCTGGCTGCCCTGTTTGCCGCAGTGGCCGCTGGTGGTTCGCTGATCTACTTCTTGGGTTGGCAGGCGGCTGAGGGTGGGCGCCTGGATGGCTACGGCGCACTCTATAACCCCTTGCTGACAGCTCATGTGTTCGGCGCTTTCGCTGCTATCTGGCTGGCGACCTGGTTCCAGACACGCGGCGCGCTCAACATCCTGGCACTTGCCTGCCTGGCGGTACTGGGCATGGCCATCCTGGCCACGGGCTCGCGCACGCCGTTGATCGGGCTGGCGGCTGCACTGGGCTGGTTGCTGATCGTGGGTGACCGGCGCCACGGCTTGATCGCAATGGCGGCCGTGGCCCTGGCCTTGGTCGGTGTTGCGGTGTTCTACCCTGAAGCGATCACCCAGCGTGGCGTGTCCTACCGCCCCGAAATCTGGATGGAGTCGCTGCGCCAGATCGGTGAACACCCCTGGCTTGGCCATGGTTACGACGCCCCGATGACGGTGATCATTCCAGGCCTTGAGCAGACGCTGGCCGACCCGCACAACATCGAGTTGGGCGTGCTGTATGCCGGTGGGGTCGTGGGCTTGGTGCTCTGGTTGGTGCTCTACGGCCTGGCCATGCGCTTTTGCTGGGCTTACCGCCAGCACCCAGGGGTTACGCTTGCGGCAACCTGGCTGATCTTCGGCTTTGCGTCAGGGCTGACCGAAGGCAGCGCCTTCATGTCACGCCCGAAAGAGCATTGGTTCCTGATCTGGATGCCAATGGCCGTGGTCTACGCCCAGTGGCTGATACACCGGGCCGGTAAAAAGCCCGCTTAAGACCAGAGCAGCCGCCACAGGCCACGCAAGGTCTTTCTGTTCCAGTACTTGAGCGGGATATCAGCCAGGATCTCCCGCGTCAGTTGCTTGTCGCGGTTGGCGTACTTGAGCACCATGGAGTTGCGGAACTTCATGCACACCTGCTCGTACTGCGGATGGTCTTTGAAGTGTGCGTAGGTCTTGAGCACGTTGTCGACCATGAAGCGGCCGTTCTTGAAGGTGTTGGTCGGGTGGTCGCGGTACTGCGCCAGCACCTCGCCCAGCACGTCGATGTAGTAACCGGCCCGTGCGATCGACAGTTCGATGTACACGTCTTCCAGGCGGATATCGGCATTGAAGCCACCGACCTTCTCCAGGGCTTCGCGGCGCAGCATCAGGGTGGCAGCCATGGGGCCTGGCTTGCGGTCCAGCCACAGGTCGTCGAAGTCCAGGCGGCGGAAGGGCAGGTTGCGTTTGCGCTGTTCGCGCGCGCCCATCACCTTGCCGTCATGGTCGATGGTTTCGATGTTGGCCGAGCAGATGCCTACTTCAGGCTTGCCGTGCATGTACTCCACCTGGGTGGCGATGCGGTGGGGCAGCATGATGTCGTCGGAACCAAAAGGCACGATCAGGTCGCCCTTGGCGCGTGCAATCGCGTCGTTCAGGGTTCGCGCCAGGCCTTGGTTGGCCTGGAAGCGCAGATCGAAGCCGTGTTGTGCCTGCAGCCGCTTGAGCACTGCAGGGCTGTCGTCCTTGGAACCATCGTCCACTACTAGAAGTTCGATGTTCTTGTAGGTCTGGTTGACGACGCTGTTGATGCTGGCTTCGATGTAACGCGCGTGGTTGTAGGACGCGATGATCACTGTCACCAACGGTGTGTCAGTAACGTCGTGATTCTGAGAAACCATTTCAAACCCCTAGCTTTGATCCATGTCGTGTGACGCTTCTATGCAGACTAGCTGCTCGTTTTCCAAAACGGTGCCAATTCAGCATCTTATGCAGGTGTTTGTCATTCTAAAGGAAGGGGGATGCGAGGGATACTTCAGGCATGGTGGAGCAGGGTGCGATGGATACGGAGAGGCATAAATCCACTCGTTGATTCAGAAGGTTCCTACGAATCAGGACTGGTGGCGCCCAGCCTGAGGAAATACCCTACACGTTCTGTCGACACGCGTCTGATTGTTCCTGAAACCGCTGCCCATTAGCCTCTTTGGGTCGCTGTCGGTTCAGCGATCGGGTGTGGAAACCCGCCAAAAGCATTTCGGGTTTGTCGTGTAATGGCGGCTGTACCCGGAAGGCCTCGTGCCTACCGAGTTTTCCTGAATGCACTCGGGTTTCCACTCCGTGTACAGCTGCCACCCTTCCTGTGGAAACGGAAGAGGCAGACTCAAGCGTTCAGGAGTTGCTCATGAAAAAAATCGTCCCCGATCCACCCCATAATTTCGACCTTCCCTCCGACAAGACCCTCTCCAGCGCCATCAGCGAGCGCATCGTGCCGATCGATCACGTGGTCATGAACGTCACCCATTACCTGATGCTGGCCTACAACCACTGCCACATGGCCCTCTACGCAATCGAGGATGAGGCCACCCGTGAGTTGATGGTAAACGGGCTGCGGGCCATGCAGATTGCCTGGGGGCAGTCGGATGCGCTGTCGCTGGCCTTGGAACGTACTAACGGCCTGCATTGAGGGGAATACGGCAATGACTACAGACGCTACCCATGTCACAGCAGGTGTGACCACGTTTTTTCAGGGTGAGCACCAGAGCCATCCCTTGTTCCGCATCGAGCCGGGTATACCTTGCCAGGATGCCCGTGAGCAGGCTTCGGAGTTGATGGGGTATGTGCGCGAGCTGACCATCGTTGGGCTGATGGATGAGAAGCCGATGATGATCTGGGCTTCGCATTACCTGAGCGCGATGGCCAAGGCGCTGATGGATGATGCTGAGTTGGGGATGAGGGGCTGAGGCTGCCTGTCACAGAATCTTCGGGCACTCGGTTTCCGTTACGCCGCAATACCCAAGCCAAACCCTGAATGCCAACAAAAAGGGCCGGTACACTCGCGCGTACCGGCCCATTCAAATCACGTAAAAGCGACTCAACCAATAACCAGCGGCGGGAACGACTTCACCAGGTCATCCAGCGCTTTGATCTGCGCCAGGAACGGCTCCAGCTTGTCCAGCGGCAGGGCGCTTGGGCCGTCGCACTTGGCCTGGTCCGGGTTCGGGTGAGCTTCCAGGAACAGGCCAGCCAGGCCAACGCCCATGCCGGCACGGGCCAGGTCAACCACCTGCTCACGGCGGCCACCAGAAGCAGCACCCGAAGGGTCACGGTTCTGCAGGGCGTGGGTCACGTCGAAAATGATCGGCAGGTCATCGCAGGTGCGCTTCATCACACCAAAGCCCAGCATGTCCACAACCAGGTTGTCGTAGCCCATGCAGGTACCGCGGTCGCACAGGATCAACTGGTCGTTACCTGCTTCCTTGAACTTCTGCACGATGTTCTGCATCTGCGAAGGGCTCAGGAACTGCGGCTTCTTGATGTTCACCGGTTTGCCAGTCTTGGCCAGTGCCACCACCAGGTCGGTCTGGCGGGCCAGGAAGGCAGGCAGCTGCAGCACGTCGACCACTTCGGCCACTGGCGCGCACTGGTAGATCTCGTGCACGTCGGTGATGATCGGTACACCGAACTCGGCTTTTACTTTCTCGAAGATGCGCAGGCCTTCTTCCATGCCTGGGCCACGGTAGGAGTGGATCGAGGAACGGTTGGCCTTGTCGAAGCTTGCCTTGAACACATAAGGAATGCCCAGCTTCTCGGTTACCCGCACGTATTCGGCGCAGGCGGTAAGGGCCAGGTCCTCGGACTCAAGGACGTTGATACCGCCGAACAGCACGAACGGGGCGGCGTTGGAACATTCGATGTTCTGGGTAATCTTGATCATTTTCTACTCTATGAAGTCTGGGGTAGCCATGGCGCTCTACCAACGACTTTCGAGTACACCGCTGGTGAAGATTTCGCGGCGCTCCAGGCGCCCGATTTCCTCATGCTTGGCAAGCGCGTACACCCGGTTGAAGGCGGCGCGTTGCACATCAGGGAAGTACTCGGCCAGTGCGCATTCTACCGCAGCATCATAGTCCGCTTCGGTTATATAGCGGTAAATTTCTCGGTAGTAGAAAAAGCCGAACTGAAAACCCAAGGTTTCGCTCGGGTAGGCCGTGGGCCCGGAGAAGCTGTTTTCCAGGTCGATGGCCTGCGCTTGTCCTTCTTCCGGGAGCATGACGTTGGCCGCCCACAGGTCCATGTGCGTGACACCCTGGCAGTGCAGGGCATGCAGCAGTTCGAAGGCTGCCGCGATCACCCGGTGCACGGCTTCGGGCTTTTGGCGCACTGTTGCCCACCCATCCTCGTGCCCGCTCAGCAACTCTGTGATGAGGAAAAAGTCCTGCATCAGGCCAAACCGGGAGCGGCTGTAGCCATAGCCGACCAGCCTGGGCACCCGCGCACCCCGCCTGGCTGCTTCGCGGGTGTTGATCAGTTCTTCGAGGGACCAGTCATACATGCCGTTGCGCTTGGGCAGGCCACGCTGCATGCGCAGCTTCTTTTTCATCGAATCGAGCTTTTCACGTTTGGTGAACAGCAGGCTTTGGGAGCATTGCAGCGGTGCGCTTACCCGCTTGGCACTGGCGGTCTGCTCGATCAGTCGTTCGAAGGCTTGCCGGGTGTGTGCGGCAATGGGGGCCTGAAGATGCAAGGTGGTGCTGCGATGGCGCAGGGTATGGGGATATTCGTTTTGCCAGATCTGTGAATCGCCAACCACACCCTCGTTCCTTGTAGTATCAAAGAGCCATACATATTGGCGTTTAATACTACAGTTTTTTCACATTTTTCCTACAAGTTCTTAACGATACTTAACATGGAAATATGTTATGGGGCCGCACAGGCGGCCCCTTTTTTTCAAACCTTCAACACCAACTTGCCAAAGTTCTCCCCGCTGAACAGCTTGAGCAGGGTTTCTGGGAACGTCTCCAGCCCCTCCACCACATCCTCCTTGCTCTTGACCTTGCCACTGGCCAGCCAGCCGGCGATTTCCTGCGCGGCCTTGCCGTACTCCCTGGCGTGGTCCATCACCACGAACCCTTCCATGCGCGCACGGTTTACCAGCAGCGCCAGGTAGTTGGCCGGGCCTTTGACTGCTTCCTTGTTGTTGTACTGGCTGATCGCGCCGCAGATGACGATGCGGGCCTTGAAGTTGATGCGGGTGAGCACGGCGTCGAGGATCTCGCCACCGACGTTGTCGAAGTAAACGTCAACGCCCTTGGGGCATTCGCGCTTCAGGCCGGCCAGCACGTCTTCGGCCTTGTAATCGATGACGCCGTCGAACCCCAGTTCATCCTTGAGGTACTGGCATTTCTGCGCGCCGCCGGCAATGCCGACGACGCGGCAGCCTTTGATCTTGGCAATCTGGCCGACGATGCTGCCTACGGCGCCGGCAGCACCGGAGATGACCACGGTGTCACCCTCTTTTGGCTGGCCGACGTCGAGCAGGGCGAAGTAGGCGGTCATGCCGGTCATGCCCAGGGCTGAGAGGTAGCGGGGCAGGGGGGCAAGGTTGGGGTCGATCTTGTGCATGCCCTGGGGTTCGCCGGTGAAGTAGTCCTGCACGCCGAGGGCGCCGCTGACATGGTCGCCGGGTTTGAAGTCGGGGTGGTTGGAGGCCACCACTTCGCCTACGCCCAGCGCGCGCATTACCTGGCCGAGTGCCACGGGCGGGATGTACGACTTGCCTTCATTCATCCAGCCGCGCATGGCCGGGTCCAGCGACAGGTACAGGTTGCGTACCTGGATCTGACCCTCGCCGGGGGCATCGGCGGGCACCGTCTCGAAGGTGAAATCGTCACGGCGTACGGCGCCGGTCGGGCGTTTGGCCAGCAGGAAGCGGCGGTTGTTCTGGGTCATGGCGGGATCCTTGTGGGCAGGAAGCAGAAAGGTCAATTTAACGTGGTGATGACAGTAGGTCTGCAAAATCACTGGTAAGCATGATAGCCCAACCGCTGGCTTGATGATGCTGCCCAGTGGGTTGGCAGGCTGACTAGACTCTGAGCGCAGAAGCCAAAGGCTGCTGCACCCCCTTGTGGTAGCCGCGCTTTCCTGCACTCATGATTGGAGCATTCGATGAGCATGATCTTTTCCGGCCAGGTAGCACTGGTCACTGGCGGTGCGGCGGGTATCGGCCGGGCGACGGCACTGGCGTTTGCCCGTGAGGGCCTTAAAGTGGTGGTGGCCGATCTCGACCCGGTTGGTGGCGAGGGCACCGTGGCGTTGATCAACGAGGCCGGTGGCCAGGCACTTTTCGTGGCCTGCGACGTGACCCGTGACGCTGATGTGCGCCGGCTGCATGAGCAGGTCATTCGGGCCTACGGCCGCCTAGACTATGCCTACAACAATGCCGGTATCGAAATCGAGCAGGGCCGTCTGGCCGAGGGCAGCGAGGCTGAGTTCGACGCCATCATGGGCGTCAACGTCAAAGGGGTGTGGCTGTGCATGAAGTACCAGCTGCCGCTGTTGCTGGCCCAGGGCGGCGGGGCAATCGTCAATACTGCCTCGGTGGCAGGCTTGGGCGCGGCGCCGAAGATGAGCATCTACAGCGCGTCCAAGCACGCGGTGATCGGCCTGACCAAATCGGCGGCCATCGAATATGCCAAGAAGCGCATCCGGGTGAATGCGGTGTGCCCGGCGGTGATCGATACCGACATGTTCCGCCGCGCCTACGAGGCCGACCCGCGCAAGGCCGAGTTCGCCGCCGCGATGCACCCGGTCGGGCGCATCGGCAAGGTCGAGGAAATCGCCAGTGCGGTGTTGTACCTTTGCAGTGATGGGGCTGCGTTCACTACCGGGCACAGCCTGACGGTGGATGGTGGGGCCACGGCTATTTGAAAAGGGGGCCCTGCGCCGACGGGGCGATGGTACGGAGTTTGATTTCTCTGTGATAGGGTTGGGGCAAGAACTGGATCGTTGGTGACCGGTCTTACGATGAAGTCACTTCATCTAAGGACAGCAATGAAGCATTTAGTTTTGTTCTTGGCCATTGTGGCGATTGCAGGCTGCGCGGCAACTGCCAAGACCGAGATGAGAAAAGGCCGCAAGGGCTTGCATATCAATTGCTCGGGCCTCTCGTCATCGTGGGACAAGTGCTATAGCAAGGCGGCGCAGTCCTGTGGGGCCCGTGGTTTCAAAGTTGTCGCCCGCTCGACCAGTGACGATGAGGAGGAAGGGGACTTCCTGTTCGGCATAAACCCTGCGGGTTATACCAGCCGTAGCATGATCGTCATCTGCAAATGATGCCTGGGCGGGTCATTTTTCGGTGACGTGCTCACCGGCCCCGACCAGTTTGCGTATCAATGTCGCTCATGGGCAGGGTGCCCGCGCTCTGGCCCCTCTTTCACATGCAGGGCGACCTTCAGCAAGCTGATTACGACACGATCATGGCTATTTGACACCATCGCGTCCTCAAGCCCTTGTGAGTTGAACGCAATCATTGCCACGCTTGGCCTTTGCAAATCCTGAGAGCAAGGGGCGGCGTATGGAGACGAGCAGGCAGGGTTTTCTGGCCAACCTGGGCATGGCCCGCAAGCTAGGCCTGGGCTTTGCCTTGGTATTGCTGCTGACCCTGGCGGTGGCCGCTATTGGCATTGCCGCGCTTTACAGCGTCGGCCAGCATTTCGGTGGCCTGCGCCAGCTGGGCCAGTTCAATACCGACCTGCTCAAGTTGCGCCAGCACGAACAGGCCTTTGCCCTGCGCTCCGATATCAAGGAGGCCGACGCCTTGCGCAGCGGCCTGCACAACCTCAGCGAACGCGCCCGTAGCCTGCCGGCACTGGCGGCGGCCGAAGCGGACCTGGCGGCGTATGGCCAGGCCTTCGAAGCCTTTGTCGAAGCGGTGCAGGCCAAGGAGCTGGCGCTGGACATGGCCAGTTGGTCGGTCTCCAGCGTGGCCAACAACCTTGATGTATTGCAGGCCGGCCTGGCCGATGACGGCACCTACACGCTCAAGCAGTCACAAGGCCAGCAAGGCGGGGAGTTTTTGGAGCAGGCCGCGCAGGTGGCCCAGGTATCACGCTTGATGCTGCAGGCCATGGACGAGGCACGCGTGCGCCTGGACCAGAGCCGCAAGGGTGAGGAAGGTGCAGGCGCAGGGCGCATCGCCCAGACAGTTGAAGCGGCAGGGCTGGTCGAGCAGCTCAAGGCGGCGGTCGGCGATGCGGGCTACCAGAGCGTGCTGGGCGAGGTGCAGGGGCATATCACCAGCTTCTCCGACAAACTCAACGAATACACTGACCTGCTCGGCAAAGAGCACGGTATCAAGGCGCAACTGCAGGCGCGTGCCGAGCAGGCTACGCAGCGGGTCGATCAGGCCTATGCGGCGGACGAGCAGGCGATGCAGGCTGAGCTGACGCGCAATGCCGTGGCCATCGCCCTGGCTACCGGCCTGGCGCTGCTGGTGGGCGTGCTGGCGGGGTGGCTGATCACGCGGGCGGTGGTCGGCCCGCTTAAACGGGTGATTGGCCGTGCCCAGCGCATCGCTGCCGGGGAGTTGAGCCTGGACGTGGAAGCTGCGCGCAACGATGAAGTGGGCCAATTGATGCAGGCCATGCAGCAGATGGCTGCCGGGCTGTCAGGCATCGTCAGCGGCCTGCAGCAGGGCATCGAGCAATTGGCTGGCAGTGCCCAGGCCCTGTCTGCGGTCACCGAGCAGACCAACCGCGAAGTGGGTAGCCAGAAGGAAGAGACCGAGCAGGTGGCGACCGCCATGCAGCAGATGACCGCCACCGTGCACGATGTGGCGCGCAATGCCGAAGAGGCGGCACTGGCGGCCCAGGCCGCTGACGAGAAGGTCGATTCCGGCCAGGTGGTGGTGCGCCAGAGCATGCAGCGTATCGAGCAACTGGCGGCGGCGGCGGATGCTGCCAGCGCGGGTATCGACAGCCTGAGCGCCGAGATCCACACCATTGGCGATGTGCTGGAAGTGATCAAGAGCGTCGCCGAGCAGACCAACCTGCTGGCGCTCAATGCCGCCATCGAAGCGGCGCGGGCGGGCGAGCAGGGGCGTGGTTTTGCCGTAGTGGCCGATGAAGTGCGGGCGCTGGCCCGGCGTACCCGCCAGTCCACCGAGGAGATCGAGCGATTGGTTGCCAGCCTGCGCGGCAATGCCCAGCAGTCGGTGGCGCAGATCCGAGGCAGTACCGACCTGGTACGCTTGGCGGTGGCCGATGCGCTGCAAACCGAAAGCGCCCTAGGCAGTATTGCGGCGGCGGTGTCGTTGATTCAGCAGATGAACCAGCAGATTGCCGCGGCGGCAGAGCAGCAGAGTTCGGTGGCTGAAGAGATCAGCCGCAGTGTCACGCAGATTCGGGGCAGTGCCGATCAGGCGGCGTTGGCAATGCAGGGTAATGCGCAGTCAAGTATCGAGCTGGCGCAGTTGGGCAGTGACCTTAAGGGGATGGTGGGGCATTTCCGTTTGTGATCGTTTGTACCGGCCCTATCGCCGGCAAGCCGGCTCCCACAGGTACACCACATGCCGTGAAGTCAGTGGGGTTCCTGTGGGAGCCGGCTTGCCGGCGATGGGGGCGGTACGGCACCCCTTCGGTCAGGCCCTGCGCGGGTTGAGAATCAGCAGGGTCACCACCCCCGCCACAATCCCCCAGAATGCAGACCCGATCGAAAACAGGGTCAACCCCGACGCCGTCACCATGAAGGTAATCAGCGCTGCCTCCCGCTCGCGCGCCTCACTCATGGCCACCGTCAGGCCGTTCATGATCGAGCCGAACAGCGCCAATGCCGCGATAGACAACACCAGCTCCTTGGGCAACGCAGCGAATAACGCCGCCAGGGTGGCGCCGAATACCCCGGCAATGCCGTAGAAAATCCCGCACCACACTGCCGCTGTATAGCGTTTGCTTGGGTCTTCATGGGCATGCGGCCCGGTGCAGATCGCTGCGCTGATGGCCGCCAGGTTGACGCCGTGCGAGCCGAACGGGGCCAGCAGCAGTGAGGCAAAGCCGGTGGTTGAGATCAATGGCGAAGCCGGGACCTGATAACCATCGGCGCGCAGCACGGCAACACCGGGCATGTTTTGCGAGGTCATGGCCACCACGAACAGTGGAATGCCGATGCTGATGGTCGCGGCCAGCGAGAAGCTGGGCATGGTCCACACCGGTGTGGCCACTTCCAGCCTGAAGCCGCTGAAGTCCAGCAAGCCCAGTGCGCCGGACAGCGCTGTGCCCACCAGTAACGCTGCCAGCACGCAGTAGCGCGGCGACAGGCGTTTGACTAGCAGGTAGCTGAAGAACATGCCCAGCACCAGCAGCGTGCGGTGCTGCGCTGCGACGAAGATTTCGCTGCCGATCTTGAACAGGATGCCGGCCAGTAATGCCGAGGCCAGTGATGCCGGGATGCGTTTGACCAGGCGTTCGAAGCTGCCGGTCAGGCCGCAGATGAGCACCAGCACGGCACAGGTGATGTAGGCACCGATGGCTTCGCCGTAGCTGACCCCGCCCAGGCTGGTGATCAACAGCGCAGCCCCGGGCGTCGACCAGGCCACGGTGATCGGCGTGCGGTAGCGCAGCGACAGGCCGATGCTGCAGACCGCCATGCCGATGGACAAGGCCCAGATCCACGACGAGATCTGCGCCGTGGAAAGGCCTGCAGCCTGGCCAGCCTGGAACATCAGCACCAGCGAGCTGGTGTAGCCGGTGAGCATGGCGATGAAACCGGCGACTACGGCCGACGTTGAGCTGTCTGCCAGGGGCCGCAGGCGTGCGGAGGTGGCATCGGTCATGGGGTAAGTCCTTGTCCATGTGTAAGCAGTTTTTTCAGACTAACGCGCGCCGGGTTGATTCTTGCCATACAGCGGGCATTGCTTTTAGCCGTACAGTCGCCAACTATTGGGCACGAATGCGCAACTGCATGGGAGGGAGGGGCGATGTACAAAGTCTATGGCGACTACCAGTCGGGCAACTGTTACAAGGTCAAGCTGATGCTCAGCCTGCTGGACAGCCCTTATGAATGGCATCCGGTGGATATCCTCAAGGGGGGGACCGAAACGCCCGAATTTCTGGCGATGAACCCCAATGGCAAGGTGCCGGTGCTGCAGCTCGAGGACGGCACCTGCCTGTGGGAGTCCAACGCCATTCTCAATTTCCTGGCCGATGGCAGCGAGTACCTGCCCAGCGAGCCGCGTTTGCGTACCCAGGTGCTGCAGTGGCAGTTTTTCGAGCAGTACAGCCATGAGCCGTACATCGCCGTGGCGCGGTTCATCCAGTTTTACCTGGGTTTGCCTGACGAGCGCGTGGACGAATACCGCAAGCTGCACAAGGGCGGCTACAAGGCATTGAGGGTGATGGAGCGGCAGTTGCAGATGACGCCGTATCTGGTGGGTGAGCAATATTCGATTGCCGATGTGGCGTTGTATGCCTACACCCATGTGGCGCATCAGGGTGGGTTCGACCTGGCCGAGTACCCGGGGGTGCGAGCCTGGCTGGACCGGGTGGCCGCGCATCCTCGGCATGTGCCGATGGTGGGCTGAGCAGGCCTCACAGGTTCCGTAGGAGCGGCCTTGTGTCGCGAAAGGGCTGCGCAGCGGCCCCGGCAATTTGTGTTGCTCAGCTGAGTCTTGGGGCCGCTTTGCGGCCCTTCGCGACACAAGGCCGCTCCTACAGACGTGAACCGCGACCTTGAGCGCTTCCAGTGTCGTCACCACCTGGCTTTGTTCAGCGCGGCCATTTGCACCTTGCCGCTCCTACAGGCGTGAATAGCGACCTTGAGCGCTTTTAGTGTCATCACCACCTGGCTTTGTTCAGCGAGGCCATTTGCACCTTGCTGCGGGTAGGAGCGGCCTTGTGTCGCGAAAGGGCTGCGCAGCAGCCCCAGGATATCTGTGGCGCCGCTGATATCCTGGGGCCGCTTCGCAGCCCTTCGCGACACAAGGCCGCTCCTACAAAAAACCGCCTCAGATACTCGCGAAGCGTTTGTCCAGGTAGGCAATGATTGCCTTGGACTCATACATCCAGGTCACGTTGCCTTGCTCTTCGATGCGCAAGCACGGCACCTTCACCCGGCCGCCACCTTCGAGTAGCGCGTGGCGGTGCTCTGGGTCGTTCTTGGCATCGCGCAATGCCACTGGCACGTTCAAGCGGTGCAGGGTGCGGCGGGTTTTCACGCAGAACGGGCACGCATGGAACTGGTACAGCGCAAGGCCCTTGGCCTGCTGCTCGACATGCGCCTGGGCCGCGGCATCGCGTTTGCGCTTGGCCGGGCGGCTGATCAGGTCGCCGAACACGATGAGCTGGCCGAGGCCAACCCGCAAGGCTTTGACGATCATCTGCAACTCCTGAAAATAAAAAGCCGACCCACAGGGCCGGCTCGGGTCACGCGCCGATCATTTGATCAGGCCGAGGAACTCCATGCGCGTGGCCGGGTTGTCGCGGAATTCGCCGAGCATCACCGAGGTGAGCATGGTCGAGTTCTGCTTCTCTACACCGCGCATCATCATGCACATGTGCTTGGCTTCGATAACCACCGCCACACCCGCAGCGCCGGTCACCTGCTGCACGGCCTCGGCGATCTGGCGGCTGAGGTTTTCCTGGATCTGCAGGCGGCGGGCGAACATGTCGACGATCCGTGCGACCTTGGACAGGCCCAGTACCTTGCCTTTGGGCAGGTAGGCCACGTGCGCCTTGCCGATGAACGGCAGCATGTGGTGTTCACACATCGAATACAGCTCGATGTCCCGGACCAGCACCATCTCGCTGTTGTCGGAGGTGAACAGTGCGCCGTTGGTCACTTCTTCCAGCGTCTGCTCATAACCGCGGCAAAGGTATTTCATGGCCTTTGCAGCCCGCTTGGGCGTGTCGAGCAGGCCCTCACGGGAGACGTCCTCGCCGATCTGGCTGAGGATCTCGGTGTAGTTCTGTTCCAGGGACATGTATCTACCTGTGGGAAAAAATCGCAAAAACGAAGGTTACGGCGGCAAAGCCTGCGCTGCAAGCGCGGCGTTACTCGTCGCGGCCTTCCATCATGGTTCGTTTGAGCATTATGTACACGGCACCGGTGCCGCCGTGGCGGGCCTGGCAGGAGGCGAAACCGAGCACCTGCGGGTGCTGGCGCAGCCAGGTGTTGACGTGGCTCTTGATCATCGGGCGCTTGCCATCCAGGCGCGCGGCCTTGCCGTGGGTCACGCGTACGCAGCGTACTTCCAGCTTGGTGGCCTCGGCTATGAAAGCCCACAGGGTTTCGCGGGCCTTCTCGACAGTCATGCCGTGCAGGTCGAGGCTGCCCTCGAAGGCGATCTGGCCGAGCTTGAGCTTGCGCAGCTGGGTTTCCTGCACGCCGTCGCGGCGCCACATCAACTCGTCTTCGGCACCCACGTCGATGACGAACTGGTCGGACAGGCCGTCAATCACCAACGGCTGGTCACTGCGCACGGTCGCCGCCTGGCGCAGGCCGGCCAGCTGCTTGCGGTCAGCCTTGGGTTTGCCGACCTCGGCACGGTCGTGCTTGATCGGCTTGACGCCGCGCACCTCGGCGCTGAACAGGGAAAAATCGTCGTCTTGCATGGGGCCTCCACGTGGGCGGCGTAGTTTACGCGATCAACCCTGTGGCGTCAGCAATGGCCCTGCCGCCGGCAGGGCCAGGAGGCTTCAGCAAAGCCTTCAGTCGTGCTTCTTCATAAGGTGCGGCGACATGTTCAGCTCCCGACCGCGGCGCAGGCGAATGCGGCTGCGCCGCCAGAAGCGCACGCCCAGGTACAGGAGCAACAGCCCGACTACGCTCAGGGTTATCGAAAGCGGGCGGTTGGCATTGAGCTCGGCAAAGGCCGGGTAATTACCGAGCAAACCGGCGATGCCGGCCATGGCCAGCAGCACACCGAACGTGGCCAGCAGCGCCGACAGGCCTGCGGCCAAGCGGGCGCCCCAGTTGCTTGGCTCGCGCTGGCGCAGGCGTTTGGCGTCGAAACTGCCTTTGAGCTTCATTCCGATTTCCTCTGTGGATATCCGGAATTCGACCCGCAACCGGCCCCCGGGTTCCGCCCGGCAGCCGGGCGGTGGTCAGCTCGCCAGGCTCAGATCAGGCTGGCGGTGGGGGCGACGCAGGCGAAGTTGTCGGCCATTACGGCCATTTCGCACTCGTGAATCTGCGCAGCGGGAATCACGCGGTCTTTCAAGGCCAGGTCGCGGGTCGCCGAAGCGTCTTGCACCAGGGTGCAACGATAACCATAGTCCTTGGCCCGGCGCACGGTGGTGCTGACGCTGGAATGGCTCATGAAACCGCAGACGATCAGGTCCAGGTGCCCCAGCTCCTGCAGGGTTTCGTGCAGCTTGGTGTTCTTGAACGCGTTGGGCATGCGCTTTTCGATGATTATTTCACCGTCGCGTGGCTCCAGCCCCGGGATGAATTCACCAGCGGGGCCTTGCGGGTCGAAGCGACCGCCGACGGTACCGAGGTGGCGGACGTGGATGATCGGACGGCCGGCCTTGCGGGCGGCGTCGAGCAACCTGGCGATGTTGGCCACGGCCTCGTCCATGCCCGACAGCGCGAGGGGACCACTGAGGTACTCTTTTTGCGCATCGATGACGATCAGGCTGGCTTGGCTCAGCTTGGCCGGCGGGTAATCGCGGCCAGTGAGGCGGAACATCGTGGTTGGAACGGACATCAAGGGCTCCTTGGAAGGGCTTTTGTATACCTATTCTCCCTTGCCTTGGCGCCAATGGGAATGGTTGACATCGAAACCGGCGCAGTTACTGGCCTGTGGCTACCCGCTGGGCGATCCGCAGGAACATTTGTGTGGTGCGGGCTGTTAGACTTTTGTCCAGATCTGAATAGGAGTACCCCGTGATCACATCTCGTCTGCGCACCTTGCGCGACCATATCCGCTGGGCGGTCAGCCGCTTCCACGAGCACGAGCTGTTCTTCGGCCACGGTGCCGACAACGCCTGGGATGAAGCCCGCCTGCTGGTGCTGGGCGCCGTGCACCTGCCGTGGGAAATCGCCGACAGCTACCTGGATTGCCAGCTCGAGGACGACGAGCGTGTACGCCTGCAGCACCTGCTCAAGCGCCGTATCGAAGACCGTGTACCCACTGCCTACCTGCTGGGTGAGGCGTGGTTCTGCGGCATGTCGTTCATCGTTGACGAGCGTGTGCTGGTACCGCGTTCGCCAATCGGTGAGCTGATCGAAAAACGCTTCGAGCCATGGCTGGCCAACGAGCCTGCGCGCATTCTCGACCTGTGCACGGGCTCCGGTTGCATCGGGATCGTGGCTGCCGAGGTGTTCCCCGAGGCTGAGGTGGTATTGGCCGACCTGTCCTTCGAAGCGCTTGAAGTGGCCAACCAGAACATCGAGCGCCATGGCCTGGACGAGCGTGTGTACACGGTGCAGGGCGACGGTTTCGCGGGCCTGCCGGGGCAGCGCTTCGACCTGATCCTGTCCAACCCGCCGTATGTCGATGCCGAGGACTTCGGCGACATGCCGGCCGAGTATCACCATGAGCCGGAGATGGGCCTGGCCTGCGGCAACGATGGCCTGGACCTGGTGCGGCGCATGCTGGCCGAGGCAGCCGAGCACCTGACCGAGAAGGGCCTGCTGATTGTCGAGGTGGGCAATAGCCAGGTGCATGTCGAGGCGCTGTACCCGGAGGTCGACTTCGCCTGGCTGGACTTCGAGCGCGGTGGGCATGGGGTGTTCATGCTGACGGCGGAGCAGTGCCGGCAGCATCAGGAGCTGTTCAAGGCCCGCGTTTGATAGGGGCTTAATGGGGCGGGGGCATGCCTTGGTTGCACGGTCTCAAAACCGCTGTAACACCCATGGCATGCGCCCACTTGCTCTAGCGGGTGGCAATCCAGATCAACAACCCAGCCTGGAACACCGCAAACGCCACCAGGCAGGTAATGGTAAAGCGCAGCCCGCTGTCCTCGCGCTGGTACTTGGCCACCCGCTCATCGCGCTCGCGCAGTTGCGCCTCCTTCTCCAGAAGGTTCTGCTCGGCCTGCTGCAGCATCCCGGCCGCCTCGAGCATGGCCACCCGCTGCACCTTCTCACTGTTCCAGCCGCCCTTGAGCTGGCCCACCGTGGCTTCGACAGTACGGCCTTTGAGGTGCTGCCCGTCGGCGTACTCCACCTCGATGCCGGTCGCGCTCAGGAAGCGGTCACGGCGCAGGCGCGTGTCTTCGTTCAGGGCATCCTTGTTCGGTAGCGCCATGCCTTCGATGTGGTAGTGCGACCACTTGCGCTGCAGCCATTGCACGGCCTGGGCCAGCATGAAACGCCCCAAGCCGCGGTTCAGTGGCTCCAGCTGCAGGCCGCTGTCGCTGCCGATGCTCACCCGCCGCTCAAGGTGGTCGACCCGCACATCCAGCTGGTTCTGCTCCTTGCGCACCTTCTGCCCGGGCAGGCGGATTTCCATGCGCAGCAGGCTGTGCGCCTTGTCGTGGCGCTCGGCATGGCCGAACTCGACGAAACGCAGCGGCCGTGCGCCGCTGTTGCGGTCGGTAGGCAGCGGCGCCAGGCGCAGCAACTGAAAGTGTTCTACTGCCAGGTCAGCCCAGGGCAGCACTGGGCTTTCCGGGGCTTGCGGCTCTTCGGCCGGTTCTACGGCGGCGGGGGCATCGGTCATCAGGGCGTTCTCACATGCAAGCCAATACCGAGCTTATCGGCCGTATCGCCCAGGACCTGAGGCCATTGTGCGGCGATCTCCTCAGGCTGAGGGCAATTGATGAATGAACGTCACCACTCGTTCACCCAACTCACGGGCCAGCGGCAGTTCAGGGTTCAGGTAGCTGTCGCGCTGCTCGCTCATGGCCTTGGGGCTGATGCGCAGCATGTGGTTCATGCCGTCGATCAGTACCAGTTGGGCATCGGGTTTGGCCGCCTTCAGACGCTCGGCGTCGGCCACATCGACCTGCACGTCGTTGCGGCCCTGGATGATCAGCGCAGGCATCGGCAGGCGGGCGAAGGCCTTGGCCGGGTCTTGCCGGAACAGTGAGATCAGGTAGGGCTGCACGCTGGGGCGGAATACCTGGCGCAGGGGGGCGGGGACATCCAGGCTGGTCTGCCCGGCCTGCAGGCGTTCGAGCAGGGCGCTGCTGCGGGCCAGTTGCGCGGGCGGCATGCGTTGCGCCAGTTGTTCGCGCAGCACATCGGCGATGGGCCGGCCGCTGCCGGCCAGGGTGATGACGGCGCTGGCGCCGGCCTGCTCGGCGGCCAGGCTGGCAATCAGTGCACCTTCGCTGTGGCCGACCAGTATCAGCGGGCCGAAGCGCGGGTCGGCCTTGAGCTTGCGGCTCCAGGCCACCACGTCGGCGACGTAGCGCTCGACACTGAGGTTGCGCTCATCGGGCGTGGCCGGCAGGCTGGCGGCCACACCGCGCTTGTCGTAGCGCACGCTGGCAATGTGCTCGTTGGCCAGCAACAGCGCCAGGCGTTTGAGGTTGTCGATACGCCCAGAGGCCGGGTTGTTGCCATCGCGGTCGGTAGGGCCGGAGCCGGCGATGATCAACACCACAGGGGGCGGGGTGGCCTGTTGCGGCAACAGCAGGCTGCCATGCAGCACACCTTGCCCGGTGTCCAGGTCGATAGGGCGTTGCAGGACGGTGGGCGAGGCTGCCTGGGCAAGGCCGGTGCACAGCAGGAGGAAGAAGGCGACGAAGCGCGGCATCATGCGGTACTACATGGGGAGATGAGCGTTTGACCCACCGTTCATGGGAAGGTTCGGCAGGTGGCCTGGCCATGATCGCCTATCGCCGGCAAGCCGGTGACAGGGCGCTCACAGACCACCATTCCATCTGTATACTGCTGCTTTCGTCAATCTCAGGCAGACTCGCGGAGCGTCCATGTCCGGCAATACCTACGGCAAGCTGTTCACTGTCACCACCGCTGGCGAAAGCCATGGCCCGGCGTTGGTCGCCATTGTCGATGGCTGCCCTCCGGGCCTGGAAATCTCCCTCGCCGACCTGCAACACGACCTCGACCGGCGCAAGCCCGGCACCAGCCGGCACACCACCCAGCGCCAGGAACCGGACGAAGTGGAGATCCTCTCCGGCGTGTTCGAAGGCCGTACCACCGGCTGCTCGATCGGCCTGCTGATCCGCAACACCGACCAGAAGTCCAAGGACTACTCGGCGATAAAAGACCTGTTCCGCCCGGCCCACGCCGACTACACCTACCACCACAAGTACGGCATCCGCGACTACCGCGGCGGTGGCCGCAGCTCGGCCCGCGAGACCGCCATGCGCGTGGCGGCCGGTGCCATCGCCAAGAAGTACCTGGCCACCCAGGGCATCCAGGTGCGCGGCTACATGAGCCAGCTAGGGCCGATCGAAATCCCCTTCAAGACCTGGGATTCGGTGCAGGACAACGCCTTCTTCAGCCCCGACCCGGACAAGGTGCCGGAGCTTGAGGCCTACATGGACCAGCTGCGCCGCGATCAGGACTCGGTCGGGGCAAAAATCACCGTGGTGGCCGAAGGCGTGATGCCAGGCCTGGGCGAGCCGATCTTCGACCGCCTGGACGCGGAGCTGGCCCATGCGCTGATGAGCATCAACGCGGTCAAGGGTGTTGAAATCGGTGCCGGCTTCGCCAGCATCGCCCAGCGCGGCACCGAGCACCGCGACGAGCTGACCCCCGAAGGCTTCCTCAGCAATAACGCGGGCGGGATTCTGGGCGGTATCAGCTCTGGCCAGCCGATCGTCGCCCACCTGGCGCTCAAACCGACCTCGAGCATCACCGTGCCGGGCCGCTCCATCGACGTGGACGGCAACCCGGTCGATGTCATCACCAAGGGCCGTCACGACCCGTGCGTTGGCATCCGCGCCACGCCGATCGCCGAAGCGATGATGGCTATCGTGCTGATGGATCACCTGTTGCGTCACCGGGCGCAGAATGCCGAGGTGAAGGTCGCAACTCCGGTTCTGGGCCAGCTCTGATTCGCAAGTACCGGCCCTATCGCCGGCAAGCCGGCTCCCACACGGGCAGCATGGGCGCCGGCTTGAACCGGCTCCACAGGTGCAGTGTAGGAGCCGGCTTGAACCGGCCCCACAGGTGCAGTGTGGGAGCCGGCTTGCCGGCGATAGGGCCGGTACAGGCAATACCCCATTCTGGCTGAGCCCTGATGAATCCGATCCCCTACTGGCGCCTGTCCAGCTTCTACCTTTTCTACTTCGCTCTGCTGGGTTCGACAGCCCCGTTCCTGGCCCTGTACTTCGACCACCTCGGCTTCCCCCCGGCGCGTATCGGCGAGCTGGTAGCCATCCCCATGCTGATGCGCTGCATCGCCCCCAACCTGTGGGGCTGGCTGGGTGATCGCAGCGGCCAGCGGCTGCTGATCGTGCGCCTCGGCGCGCTGTGTACCCTGGCCACCTTTTCGCTGATCTTCTTCGGCAAGAGCTACGCCTGGCTGGCGCTGGTGATGGCCCTGCACGCGTTCTTCTGGCACGCGGTGCTGCCGCAGTTCGAGGTCATCACCCTGGCCCACCTGCACGGGCAGACGGCGCGCTACAGCCAGGTGCGCCTGTGGGGCTCGATCGGTTTCATCCTCACCGTGGTCGGCCTTGGGCGGTTGTTCGAATGGCTGAGCCTGGATATCTACCCGGTCGCCCTGGTGACCATCATGGCGGGCATTGTCGCGGCCAGCCTGTGGGTGCCCAATGCCCAACCGGTGGAGCAGGGCGAGCGGCGCGACGCGGGCGGCTTTCTGCGCCAGTTGCGGGCGCCTGGGGTGGTTGGCTTCTACCTGTGCGTGGCCTTGATGCAGCTCAGCCACGGGCCTTACTACACCTTCCTCACGTTGCACCTGGAACACCTGGGCTACAGCCGCGGCGCCATCGGCCTGCTGTGGGCGTTGGGGGTGGTGGCCGAAGTGCTGATCTTCATGGTCATGAGCCGCATCTTCACGCGCTTCAGCGTGCAGCAGGTGCTGCTGGCCAGCTTCCTGTTGGCCGCCCTGCGCTGGCTGCTGCTGGGCAACCTGGCGGGCGAGCCGGGTGTGCTGATCTTCGCCCAGGTGCTGCACGCAGCCACGTTCGGCTGCTTCCACGCTGCCTCCATCGCCTTCGTCCAGGCCAGTTTCGGCGCACGTCAGCAAGGCCAGGGCCAGGCATTGTATGCCGCGCTGTCTGGCACCGGCGGTGCGCTGGGGGCGTTGTATTCGGGCTACAGCTGGAAGCTGCTGGGCCCCACCTTCACCTTTGGTATGGCCAGCGCCGCAGCGCTCGCGGCAGCCGTTATCATTGCCACTCGTTTGAAATCGATCAGGACCAGCCGCTGATGAGTATCCTCTGTGTATTCCACCCGTCCAGCCCGGCCTTGCCGAACAAGGTACTGACCCACCACGACGACATCACCGCAACGCTGGCAGAGCAGGGCGTGCGTTTTGACCACGCTGCGCTGGAGCTGCGCATACGGCCAGGCAGCAGCCAGGATGAAGTAATGAGCGCCTGCCGCGAACACCTTGACCGGTTGATGACTGCCCAGGGCTGCGCAGCGTTCAGTGTGCTCAACCGCGACGGTGCCGACCCGGCACAGGTCGACCTGCGCGATGAGCATGTGCATGAGGTTGATGAAGTATTTGCCGTAGTCACAGGTCGTGCCCAGATCGGGCTTCGCCTGGGTGACTATGTGTATGCGCTGGTGTGTGAGAAAGGCGACCAACTGGTGATTCCGGCAGGGAGCCGGCGCTGGGTGGAGCTGGGGGACAACCCGTTCTGCCTGGCGCTGCGGCTGTATGCCAGCGAGCAGGGCATGCAGGCGCGCTTTACCGGGGATGATACGGCGCGTGCGTACGCCGGGATCGACGAGTTCTAGTGTCCGCTCCGGCCCCTCGCGGGCAAGCCTGTGCCTGCAGGTACCCCGCCATCCCTATGGGCAATGCAGTACCTGTGGGCGCAGGTTTACCCGCGAAGCGGCCGGTGCAGACAAAACTCAACGGTAGGTCGGCAACGCGAAGCGCTGCTGGCTCTGCAGCATCGAAATCACCGGCAGTTCACTGGCTTGCTCGGCCAGGTCGCGGCGAATGGCGCTGATTGCCCAAGACAGCTGTTCGGCGCTGTGCAGTTGCCCGTAGGTCAGCACACGGCGGGTAACCCTGCCATCGGTGGCACGCAGCGTCAGCAGGATGCCGCCGTCGGGGCGAGGCTGGGTGGTGACCTGATAGGCCGAGAACACCGAGACGAACTTTTCCTGAATGAGGTCCATATCAACTCCTGACTGATGTGTGGGCAGACGTGAGTTGATAGTTGCAGTGAACGTGCCAGAACTCGGTTCTTATAAAAATCCTTTATTTTCAATGTCTTAGCATTGTTTCCTGGAGGGTGGTGCCGTGCAGGCTGCATGGTCGTGCATTTTGCACAGTGCAATTTGCACGAGCCGGCCAATGCCTATCGGCGCTATAGATTCTGAACCTTTGACCTGCTGGGCTTGCCTGACAAACACTTGGGCAATCTTTTCTGACAGGAGGTTCCAGATGTCTGAACAACAAGCACCCGCCGCCATGACCGATGACGAGACCGCGGCATTCGCCGAGCAGGTCTTCGAGCGTGCCCGTCAGGGGGATGCCGAGATGCTCGAGCGTCTTCTGGCCGGTGGCTTGCCAGCCAATCTGCGCAACCACAAAGGCGACACGCTGCTGATGCTGGCCAGCTACCATGGCCACCATGAAGCGGTTCGCGTATTGCTGAGCCATGGTGCCGACCCGCTTGTTGCCAACGACAACGGCCAACTTCCGATCGCTGGTGCGGCGTTCAAGGGTGACCTGGCGATGATCCGGCTGTTGCTGGAAAACGGCGTGCCGGTCGACGCCGCTGCGCAGGACGGGCGTACTGCACTGATGCTGGCGGCCATGTTCAACCGTGTAGAGATTCTTGACTACCTGCTGGCCCAAGGCGCCGACCCGGCACACCAGGATGCGCGCGGCGCCACCGCGCTGATGGCGGCGCACACCATGGGCGCAGCCGATACCGCAGCGCGCCTGCAGGCGCTGGCCGGCTAACTGCCTGGGGGCATTTGCGGCTATCCTTGGCGACTTTTCACCCGTCGCAGGCCCCCTTCATGAAAAACCAGTTGCTCGAATTCATCAGCCTCATCGGCGCCGGCTGCATGCGCGATGAAGACATCGAGCGCATCGCCGACGAGGCCGCGCAGGCCTACGCCGACCCCGCTGCCTTCCTCGCCGCCAACCCGGACATCAACTACGACGACAGCTTCCCCATCCCGCTGGGCGAGTGGGTGGTGCTTGGTAGCCTGCCCGACACCGTTGTGTTCCAGGCCGACAGCTATCAGGAGCTGTTCCAGCACATCAGCGATTCGTTCGACAAGAGCGTGCCGTTCACCCTCAAGCCCAAGCAACTGGCGCGTACCGAGCCGTTGACGGCGCTCAACCGCATCCAGGTTCAAATGGCTGCGCTGAACAAAGAGGCCGGTGGTTATGTGCTGCTCAACTTCAGCCAGTTGCTTGATGATGAGTTGCAAGTGGTGATGGTCGGCCAGAACGACCTGGCGCGGGTGCTGGAGCTGGGTGCTGAACTGGGTATCAAGGTAGAGCCGGCCTTGGAGGCGCTCAAGGTGGCTGTTCACAGCTGAATCGGATGTAGGAGCGGCCTCGTGTCGCGAAAGGGCCGCAAAGCGGCCCCAGGTCTCAGCAGCGCAACACAAATTGCTGGGTCTGCTGCGCAGCCCTTTCGCGACACGAGGCCGCTCCTACCTGCAGCAAGGTGCAGCTGGCCGCGCTGAACAAAGCCAGGTGATAATGGCACTGAAAGCGCTCAAGGCAGCTCACACGCCTGTAGGAGCGGCTTTGTGTCGCGAAGGGCCGCAAAGCGGCCCCAAGATTCAGCAGCGCAACACAAATTGCTGGGTCTGCTGCGCAGCCCTTTCGCGACACGAGGCCGCTCCTACAAGAGCGGCGTCGGTAAGTCGTTTCAACCCAGTGCCGTATCCAGAAACATCATCACCGCAAACCCGCCCATCAACCCCAGCGTCGCTGCGGTCTGATGCCCATTGCGGTGGGTTTCGGGTATCACCTCGTGGGACACCACGAACAGCATCGCCCCCGCCGCCAGCCCCATGCTGATGGGGTAGGCGAGGGCGAAACCTGTGGAAATCCCCAACCCGATCACCGCGCCCAAGGGCTCCATCAGGCCCGAGCCAATCGCCACCAGCGCGGCCTTGAAGTTGGACAACCCGGTTGCGCGCAAGGCCAGCGCTACGGCCAGGCCCTCGGGGATGTCCTGAATGGCGATGGCGCTGGTCAGCGGCAGGCCGACATTCATGTCGCCATTGGCAAAGCTCACGCCAATAGCCATGCCCTCGGGCAGGTTGTGCAGGGTGATCGCCAGCACGAACAGCCAAACCCGGCTGATGCGCTCGGCCTCAGGGCCGCAGGGGCCGGTGCTTTCGTGTTCGTGCGGGGTGAAGCGGTCGAGCCCGAGCATCAGCAGCACACCCAGGCCCATGCCCAGCACTACGGTAAAGGCGGCGGCCGGGCCGTTGCCGGTAATTTCGCGGGCAGCTTCAAGGCCGGGCAATATCAATGAAAACGAACTGGCGGCCAGCATCATGCCGGCCGCAAAGCCCAGCATCACGTCCTGGCTGCGGGCACTGACATCGCGCAGCACAACGGCCAGTACCGCGCCCAAGGCGGTGGCGCCGAAGCCGGACAGGCCACCGAGCAGAGCCAGGTGCAGGCTGTCGGCATGCTCGCCGTTGACGGCGTTCCAGAAACTCGCCGCCAGTAGCACGATGACCGCCAACAAGCTCACGCCCAGGCCCGCGCTGAGCCACGGGGTATTGGCTGCCTGCTGGCGCCAGGCGCTCAACAAGGAGGGCGAGGCGGGGGTTTGGGTATGGGCTGGGGGCATACGAACCTCGAATCTGTGAATGCTTGCAGTCTATCCAGTGACCGGCAGGGCAGGCCAAGGATTCCCTTCTATCGACGTGATAGCTGACTATGCTCAGCCACACTGACTTTCAACGGGGGTTTTGCCATGGGTTCGACGTTCAACGGGCTGGTTGGCCTGATCATTCTGGCGCTGGATATCTGGGCAATCCTCAATGTGATCAAGAGTGGCCGGGAGGTAGGGGTCAAGGTGCTGTGGATACTGCTGATCGCCTTGCTGCCGGTGGTCGGCCTGGTGATCTGGGCCATTGCCGGTCCCAGGGGCAATGTGCGCCTTGGATAGGGGCATTTTGCTCGCGCAGACAAAACCAGCAACAGCGCCGTGACAAAATTTTCACATTGGTTTAAACAGAATCCGCACCCGCACAATGCTGCGTTGGTCTAGCGCCGGCGCCATCCCGCAAACACGCAATCCTAGGATCTTCCCATTCATGGCTAACACAGATGCCTTGAAGCAACAGGGCGCGCGAGCCTTCTCGCCGACCTTGAAATCGCACTTGGCCTACACGCTGCTCAGTGCCCTGGTGATCATGCTGATGCTCAGCCTGGTGCGCCTGGCGCTGCTGGTCTACAACAGTGACATGATCGGCGACACCCCTTACTCCACCGTTGCCGAAGGCTTTTTCAACGGTTTGCGCTTCGACCTGCGCGTGGTGGTGTACCTGAGCATCCCGTTGCTGCTGGCAACGCTGAGCCCATGGGCCATGGCCCGGCGCGGGCTGTTCCGCCTCTGGCTGACCCTCACCTCGAGCGTGGTGATGTTCCTCGGCCTGATGGAGCTGGACTTCTACCGCGAGTTTCACCAGCGCCTCAACGGCCTGGTCTTCCAGTACATCAAGGAAGACCCGAAAACCGTGATGAGCATGCTCTGGTACGGCTTCCCGGTGGTCCGCTACCTGCTGGCCTGGCTGTTCGGCACCTGGCTGCTGAGCCTGCTGTTCAAGGGCATCGACCGCCTGACCCGTGGCGTCGGTGGCAGTGGCGTTGCCGTGCAGCGCAGTGTTGCGCCGTGGTACCACCGCCTGGCCGTGTTCATGGTGATCCTGCTGGTGGCTGTGGTTGCCGCCCGTGGCACCCTGCGCCAGGGCCCGCCCATGCGCTGGGGCGATGCCTTCACCACTGACTCCAACTTCGTCAACCAGTTGGGCCTCAACGGTACTCTGACCCTGATCGACGCTGCCAAGAGCCGTTTCGGCGAGGACCGCGCCAACATCTGGAAGCCGGTGCTGGAGCAGAACCTGGCCACGCAGACCGTGCGCGAACATCTCCTGACCCCTTACGACACGCTGGTCGATGCAGACGAGGCCGCCGTGCGCCGTGACTTCGTGCCGCCGGCCGAAGGTACCTTGCCGGTCAAGAACGTCGTGGTGATCCTCATGGAGAGCTTCGCCGGCCATTCGGTAGGCGCCCTGGGCAGCCCGAACAACATCACCCCGTACTTCGACAAGCTGGCCAAGGAAGGGCTGTTGTTCGACCGCTTCTTCTCCAACGGTACCCATACCCACCAGGGCATGTTCGCCACCATGGCCTGCTTCCCCAACCTGCCGGGCTTCGAATACCTGATGCAGACCCCGGAAGGCGGCCACAAGCTGTCGGGCTTGCCGGCGCTGCTGAGCGCCCGTGACTACGACGACGTGTATGTCTACAACGGTGACTTCGCCTGGGACAACCAGTCCGGTTTCTTCGGCAACCAGGGCATGACCACCTTCATCGGCCGCAACGACTTCGTCGACCCGGTGTTCTCCGACCCGACCTGGGGCGTTTCCGACCAGGACATGTTCGATCGTGGTAACGAAGAACTGGCCAAGCACGACGGCAAGAAGCCGATCTACGCGCTGCTGCAGACGCTGTCCAACCACACCCCGTATGCCTTGCCCAAGGATCTGCCGGTCGAGAAGGTCACAGGCCAGGGCCGCCTGGACGAGCACCTGACCGCCATGCGCTACTCCGACTGGGCGCTGGGCCAGTTCTTCGAGAAGGCGCGCAAGGAGCCGTACTTCAAGGACACCCTGTTCGTCATCGTTGGCGACCATGGTTTTGGCAACCACCAGCAGGTCACCGAACTGGACCTGGGCCGCTTCAACGTGCCGCTGCTGCTGATCGCGCCGGGTATCCAGGAGAAGTTCGGTGCGGTCAACCACACCGTGGGCACCCAGGTCGACATCGTGCCGACCATCATGGGCCGCCTGGGTGGCCAGGCACGGCACCAGTGCTGGGGCCGCGACCTGCTCAACCTGCCTGAGGGCGACCAGGGCATCGGTATGATCAAGCCGTCGGGCAGCGAGCAGATCGTTGGCCTGGTGCAGGGTGACCGCATCCTCATCGAGTCCAAGGACATGACCCCGCGCCTTTACCGCTACCAGCTGGGCAGCGAGTTCAAGGCCGAGCTGATCGAAAGCCCGGACCAGCCGGAAATGCTCAAGAAACTCGAAGCGTATATTCAGACCGCGACCAAGAGCCTGCTCGACAACACGGCCGGTGTGGTGCACGGTACACCGAAGTAACTTGCAAACAGGGCCGCCTGGCGGCCCATCGCCGGCAAGCCGGCTCCCACAGGGATCGCGCCAGCTTTTAGAGGTTGAGCAAGACAGTTGCTCCCACAAGGTAGGGCGCCGGCCTGCGGTCACCAGTGGCTGCAACTGACTGAACAAAACCCCCGGCTCACGGTCAAGCATTAACAGGCATCACCCCGGTGTTCTCTGCTTGAGAGGGCTATTCAATGAAAGAGTGGGAAGTCATCTTTGCCGACCAGAAAGGCGAGCCAACCACGCTGCTGATGCACGGCGAACAGTGCCCCAGCGAGGAAGAGGCAGCTCGTGCCATTCGTTCGCATCTTTTCCCGGTCATGGATGAACTGGACCTCAACGACTTCCAGGACCGGGCCCCATCCCCCACGGCACGTTGGCTCAAGGAGCAGAACGGCGTGGTCATCACCCGTATCCAGGAATCTTCCTGACCCGCGCGGTTGGCGTGGTGCCGCGCCAGGCACTACGCTAGTGGGAGGTGTTGGCCTGTTCTGCGGGGCTGCACCTGTCAATTCGCGTCTTGCATCAGCTCGAACTGCACGGCAATGCCGGCAGGTGCGTAGTGCACGGAAAGTCTATCCATTGCTTTATTCAGGAGGACGATTCATGAGCAGCCAGAACGACGATATCAGCAGCAATGTCCTGCGTCAGATGAAAGCTGGCGGTTTCGATTTCAGCCGTATCCATCCCATCGAGTTCTACGCGGTATTTCCAGATGAAGCCGGTGCGCGACGCGCGGCCGGGCAGTTTCGCGGTGAGTCGCTCAATGCTCAGGTGCGAGAACGGGGTGATGGTGTGTGGCACCTGGAACTGAGCAAGATCATGTATGCCACCTATGGTGGTATCGGGGACTTCGAAGAGGCGTTCGAGCAGGTCGTGTCACCCTATGGCGGCGAAGTAGAGGGGTGGGGCGTCAAGCAGGAACGGCCGATAGCCTGAAACCCACTGGGGCTGCCTAGCAGCCCGATCCAATCGCCGGCCAGCCGGCGATTGGCCTTCAAGGCCTGCGCTTGGCCATATGCCCCAGATAAGCCAGCAGGGCATCCAGTTCCTCTTCACTCAAAACACTTTCTGCAAACCCCGGCATCCGCGCCTGTGGCCACTGCCTCAAGCTTTGCGGGTCACGAATGTACTGGCGCAGGAACCCCGGCTGGAAATACTCGGTCGGGTTGTGCGGCACATTCAGGTCCGGGCCGAACTGGGCATCCCCCGCACCGTTGAGCCGATGACAGGCCAGGCAGTTCTGCTGGAACAGGGCAAAGCCCTGGCGCACCGGGTCTTCGGCCGGCAGCTTCGGGTCAGGGAGCAGCGCCGGGAAGCGTTGTTCCACCGCCGCCAGGCGGCGGATGGTGGCGATCTGAAACGGCCATTGCTCGGGGCGGATGCCGCTTGCCTGTGGGGCGGTCCACACCAGGTAGAACGGCCCGGCGCTTGGCTTGCCGTTGCCCAGTGCCGGCCACGGCGCGGCGGGGTCTTCGATGGCCAGCCAGGCGCGTGCCGGGCCCTCTTGCAGCAACGGCGCGGCCGGCATTTCGGCAGCGAAACCGTCCAGCGCCACGGCCTGCAGGTGATCATCTGCCTGGACGCCTTGCAACAGCGTGGCCAAAGGCACCGCGCGGTATCGCATGGGCCGTTTATAAGAGACGTCCTGCTCGATGTTTATTTCGCGTGCTTGCGGCATGCGCAGCAAATCTGCGCTGTCCAGAGTGCGCGACGAGCCGTCGAGTTCCAGGTGCAGTTGGGCCGCCGACAGGGGCAGGCTGAGAAGAAGGGCTAGCAGGGCAAAACCTAGGCGCATGGGCACGCTCCGACCGTCATGGCCGGCAGGTTACCTGTGCGTTGCCCCTTGAGGCCACTGCCATCGTCATCCGAACAAACGTGTCAGGTTCGGCAAGATCAACAGCAACGTCGTGGCGAATAAAATGAGCCCAGCTTGGCGAAGTTTCGATTGTCTGAACATGGCGGACCGCCTTCTTGTTGTTATTCCTGAATACCCGTTGGCTTCCTTGTCGCACTTCGGGTCGATCACCGCAGCGTGCCTGCACGCCCTACCACTTACCTCTTTGCATCGATATACAACCAACAGTAGGGTGAACGTCATCCATGTTTAAGAACCCTTTGTTCTATTAAAGCTGAAAATCGATTGTTTGATGATATGAGGCAAAAAGCCAGCCCTCTGGCACGCTCTGGCTAGACAGTGGCGCAACACCCTGCGCCTACCCGACAAAATGTGACCGTTCGTCAGTGCAGCCTACTTGCTTGTACGTGCCTTTCACGGCAGTCTCTACAGCTGATTCCCACCCATGTCGTTCAGGACTATCCCTATGTCGTTACGCATCTGCATCCTTGAGACCGATGTCCTGCGACCGGAGTTGACCGCGCAGTATCAGGGCTACGGCAGGATGTTCGAGCAGCTCTTCTCGCGGCAGCCGATCGCAGCCGAGTTTCGTGTGTACAACGTGATGAACGGCGATTACCCCGCCGACGATGAACGTTTCGATGCCTACCTTGTGACAGGCAGCAAGGCGGACTCGTTCGGTACCGATCCATGGATCCAGACCCTCAAGGCGTATTTGCTCAAGCTTTACCAGCGCGGCGAAAAGCTGCTGGGTGTGTGCTTCGGCCATCAGTTGCTGGCGTTGACCCTGGGTGGCAAGGCCGAGCGGGCCGACAAGGGGTGGGGCGTTGGCATCCATCGCTACTCGCTGGCGGCGCATGCGCCATGGATGGACCCTGAGGTTTCCGAGCTGACCCTGCTGATCAGCCACCAGGACCAGGTGACCGAGCTGCCTGAAGGCGCCACGGTGATCGCGTCGAGCGATTTCTGCCCGAATGCGGCGTATCACATTCGCGACCAGGTGCTGTGCTTCCAGGGGCATCCGGAGTTTGTCCACGACTATTCGCGGGCCTTGTTGGATGCGCGTCAGGAATACCTGGGGGATGAGGTTTACCACAAGGCAGTGGCTAGCCTGGCCACTGAACACCAGGGCGACCTGGTCGGCGAGTGGATGATGCGCTTCATCCAGCAGCCAGCCAAGGCCAGCGACAGCGCTGCCTGAACCACAGGGGCTGCAAAAGCAGCCCCGACACGCTAAAGCCAGCCGGAGCGCTTGAAACTGGCGAACAGGCCGGTGCATCCCAGCCCGATCACCGCCAGTACCCCGAAATACCCGTAATGCCAGCCAAGCTCCGGCATGTTCTGGAAGTTCATCCCGTAGATCCCGGCAATCGCCGTGGGGAAAGCCAGAATCGCCGCCCACGCTGCGAACTTGCGCTGCACGATGCTTTGCCGCCGTGACTCCAGCAGCATGCCGATCTCGATGGTCTGGCTGGCGATGTCGCGGATCCCGACCAAATCTTCCATTTGCCGCGTCACGTGGATCTGCACGTCGCGAAAGTAGGGGCGCATGTTCTTGTCGATGAAGGGGAAACTCAGGCGCTGCAGCTCCTCGCTTATCTCCACCATCGGTGCCACATAGCGGCGCAGGCGCAAGATGTCACGGCGCAGGCTGTGCAGGCGGCGAATGTCGTCTTCGAGCAACGAGCCGGTGAGCACGCTCTGCTCCAGCTCTTCGATCTCGCCATGGATGGCTTCGCTGACCGGTTGGTAGTTTTCGGTAACGAAGTCCAGCAGTGCGTAAAGCACGAAATCTTCGCCGTGCTCCAACAGCAAGGGGCGCGCCTCGCAGCGTTGGCGCACCAGGGCATAGGATTTGGAGTGGCCATTGCGGCAGGTAATGATGTAGCCGTTGCCGGCGAAGATGTGGGTTTCGATGAACTCCAGCTTGCCCTCATGGCGCACGGGTGAATAGGTGACGATGAACAGCGCGTCGCCGAAGGTTTCGAGCTTGGGCCGGCTGTGTTTCTCCAGTGCGTCTTCAATGGCCAGTTCGTGCAGGTTGAACTGGCACTGCAGGTTGGCCAGTTCTTCGGCATTGGGCTCTTCCAGGCCGATCCAGACGAAATGCCCGGGCTTGCGCGCCCACTCGCTGCCCTCGTCGATGCTGATGTTGGTGACTTTTCTGCCGGCGCTGTACACCGCCGATGCCACGACTCGACCCATGGTTATCCACTTTTCCGGTTGCACACGGGTTACAGCTTGGGCTGTATGGGCCTTGAGGGCAACCTAGCGTTTGGCCAGCTCGCCTTCCATGTGGTCGATGCACTGCTGCATCTGCCCACGGCACTGCTCGATCAACGTTGGAATGTCTTGCTGGGTCAACCCTTCGGTGTTGATCGGCGGCAGTGAGCGCACGATCACTGTGCGGCGCCGCCAGCTGTTCAGGCCCAGGCGCCGCGCATAGCGGCTGACGCACACCGGCACGATTGGCACGCCCGCTTCGAGGGCCATGTGGAAGGCGCCTTTCTTGAACGCCAGCAATTGGTCTTCGGGGTTGCGCGTGCCTTCCGGGAAAATCCAGATCGAGGTGTCGTCACGCAGGATGCGCGTGGTCACCTGCATGGCCTTGCGCGCCTGGTAAGCGTTCTTGCGGTCCACCAGTACATTGCCGCCCAGCCAGAACAACTGCCCGAACAGCGGGATCCAGCCGAGGCTTTTCTTGCCGATGGCGACAGTGCGGCGGGGCACCACATGGCCGAGGATGAACAGGTCGAAGTTGGACTGGTGGTTGGCAATGATCACGCAGCCGGGTGGCTGGTCCCACAGCGGGCCGACTTCGGCCTCGACCTTGATGCGCAGCAGCCAAGTGGCCGGCAGGCTGTAAAGGCGGGCGAAGATGCGGCTGTTGTCGCGATTGAAGGGGCGCAGCAGGCCGATCAGCAGGCCAATGGCCCCGACCAGCAGGAAGTGCAGCGCCAGCAGGAGCATGCGAAGGCAGTAAAGCATGGTACGACTCACACCAGACAGTCGCGGTGCAGTGTACGGCTGTGCACTGGATTGGGCAAACCTTGGGTTCGCCGTAATGGCCCTCAGGGCGGCGTACCGGCCAGAGGGCCTCCAGGGTCAACCGAGCGGGTTCTGGTCCAGCTCGATCGCCTCATCCAGGGCATCCAGCAGGCCCTTGCGCACCTTCAGCTTGGTGTTCTTGTGCGCCAGCATGTTCAGCTTCTTCAATTCACGCGCAGCGGCCAGTGCGGTGTCGAGCAACTGCTCGGCCGGCACCACCTTGTCGAGGAAGCCCGCTTGCATCGCGCCATGTGGGTCGAAGATTTCGGCATTGTTCACCGAACGCTGGAATGCTGCGCGGTTCAGGCGATCGCGGGCCAGTTCGATGCCGGCGTGGTGCATGGTCATGCCGATCTGCACTTCGTTCAGGCAGATCTTGTAAGGCCCCTCGACACCGATGCGGTAGTCGGCGGACAACAACAGGAAGGCGCCCTTGGCCACGGCGTTGCCGGGGCAGGCGACAATCACCGGGAACGGGTGAGAGAGCAGGCGCCGGGCCAGGGTGGAGCCGGCGGTGACCAGGCTGATGGCTTCCTTGGGGCCTGCGGTCATCACTTTAAGGTCATAGCCGCCGGACAGGATGCCTGGCTGCCCGGTGATGATGACCACGGCGCGATCTTCCTTGGCGCGGTCCAGGGCGGCGTTGAAGGCAGTGATGACATCCGGTGAGATGGCGTTGACCTTGCCGTTGTTCAGGGTCAGGGTGGCGATGCCGTCTTCGGCGTGGTAGGTAATCAGCTCGCTCATGACAGAGTCCTTTAGGTGGCGTGGCGACGACGTTACCCAGCGCCGCGGGCCAGGTAAAGCAGCAAGGCTGACCAGCCAGTCAGCGACTGGCCGCATGCCTTGCGCAATCAGGGCAGGGCGGCCGGGTGCGGTAAAAGCGCTGGCGAGATTGGCGGCTTTGCCTTGGCAGCCTCGGCTTTTCGGTGGTTTGGCTTAAATGCATGAAAAAACTGAAAAAAATGCTTGCCAAAGAAAAGGTCTTCTACTAAATTAGCGCGCCTCGACAGGCTGAATGGCTTGAAGAGAAAACGGTGAAGTGTCCGAGTGGTCGAAGGAGCACGCCTGGAAAGTGTGTATACGAGAAATCGTATCAAGGGTTCAAATCCCTTCTTCACCGCCACATTCTACGAAGAGCCCCCAAGCTGAAAGGTTTGGGGGCTTTTTGTTTTTACGGTTGCGCTCGGTGGGCGTTTTGCAGCCTGGCCATTCTGGCCAGCATGCGATTATGGAGCTTAGGTGGGCGTGGCCTGTAATTTATCGACTACCTGAACCCAGTCAAAAGGCAGAAGGTCGGCATATACAAGCCCTGCGTTACGGATCGCTTGTGCAAATGCGCGCTGGGTTGCGGCAGTCGCCAAGCTCATATTCGCATCCACGCCAACGTCAGATACGGTTCGCGCTACTTCCTCCATCTCCTCTGCGCGTCTGAAGCCATGTTCGGCGACTCGGCTGATGAGATAGTGCGCAAGTGTTCCGTCCCAGCCTGAGCCAGGAAAGCTTTCATGCAGTGAAGCGAGTACGAAATCCTCTGCGCCATATTGCCGCGCAGTGGCCATGCACTCGGTTGTCAACGCTTCAAGCCCTTTGATCATTATGCTGCGGCACATCTTGATGGAAGACGCCACACCAATGGTGTTTGCTACGGTTTGAACATTCAAGCCGAGCCCCTTTAGCGCAGTTTCGAGTTCAAGTGCCCGAGGGCCGCCCAGTAGCATGGGGGTTTTCAAGCGCTGTGGCGGCAGCGGTGCCATGACTGCCGCATCGACATAGTCCACACCATGGTGCGTTGCGGCTTGGTGCGCTGCTTTTTTTGTTGCTGGCGCCACAGAATTCAGATCCATGAAAACTTGCCCGGATCTGAGCTGTGGCATGAGGTGCAGGGCGACCTCAAGGGCGGCACCGGCGGTCACTGCAGACATGACCAGGTCGGCGCCGTCACTGGCATCGATAGCCGAAGCACAAAGCCTGACTCCACATGCCTGTGCCTTTGTCAACAGTGCGCCGCGACAAGCTTCATCTTGCTGAAGCTTGTCGTATACCTGCACATGGACACCCTGGCGGGCAATATCTTGGGCGAGTATCGCACCGGCCTCGCCAAAACCAATCAACCCCAGCGTTTTGATGTACATCACGGGCTCCTCGTAATCGGTTGCCTGAAAAACGACACGTTCTGTTCGCAAAGTTTCAGGAGAGAAAGGGGCTGTTTACTTGAATGCAAGCGAGTAGTTGAGGATCAAGCGGTTCTCGTCGATGCCACGGTTGATATCGCTTCGGTAAAGGGCGTTACGCCAGCGAATCGAAAAGCCTTTGAAGTGTGGAATCTCGTAGGTCACATCCACGTCGCGCTCCCACTCGCCGCCGCCTCGCTTGTCCAGATGTGTCCCCTGGGTATAGCTGGTATAAAAGCTCAACCCGTGCACACCCAGGTGACTGAAGTCATAGCCGTAGCGAAACTGCCAACTGCGCTCACCTGCTTCTGCGAAGTCGTGGTATTGAACGTAGTTGGGCAAATACGGGTTATTGATGTAGGGGAAGCCGGTGTCACCTTCCATATGCTGATAGGTGGCAAGCATGCTGTGGCCATTGTCGAGTGTGTAACTGACCAGGGCGGAGTAAGCCTCGTTGTCAACACGACCGGCCTTGGCATTGCCTGCTTCATGGCTGAAGAAAGCCCGCAGGTCCAACTCGAGCCACCCACGGCCAAGCTTTCGGCGCTGGGTCGCGCCGAGAAAGTGCTGCGCGTAAACGTCCTCAAGGCCACCGTGGTAGTAGCTGAGCGTCAGTGTTGGGTCGGGCTTGTAGCTCGCGCCAGCGTACCGGAAGTGATTACCAACGCCGGCGGTTGAGTAACGGCCGTTTTTTGCCGCCAGCATGATGTGTTGTTGGTCGGTGGAGTCGGGGCTGGTTGTGCGGTTGAATTGCGCCATGTTGACGGTCAGCCCGTCAATTTCGCTGGAACTGATCTGCGTCCCTTGGAAGGACTGCGGGAAAAGCCGGCTACCATTGAATTGCAAAACCGGTACCTTGGGGAGCGCGATGCCGTAGCGCAGTTCAGTCCTCGACACTTTGACTTTCGCTGCTAAACCGCCCTTGGAGTACTCTTCAACCGCCTCTCCCGATGCAGTAGTTGGCAGAAGCCCGCTTCCCGTCCGATCTGCACTGGAGTCGAGACGGACGCCGAGATAGCCCAGTGCATCCAGGCCAACGCCGATATCTCCTTGGGTAAATCCAGATTCATAGTTGAGCAGAAATCCCTGTGCCCATTCTTCCCGCTTTGATACACCCGTACCGTCGCGAAAGTCTGCGTTGTAATAGAAGTTGCGGATATCCAGGCGTACCTTGCTGTCTTCGATAAAGCTGGCGGCCAGCAGGGGTGTGACACACGTCATCCCCGCCAGCGTTACGGCGTAGCGCAGTTTGGAATTCATTATTGTTTTCTCCAGGGCGCAGCAATCCTCGGCCCTGTCGGCAGGGCCGTGGAGGTCAAGCAGTGGGGATCAGTGTTTGGTGGAGTGCAGTTGCTGGTTCAGCTTGCCGCGATCCAGTTCTTTTTCCCAGGCGGATACAACCAGTGCTGCGACACCATTCCCGACGAGGTTGGTCATCGCCAAGCCAGTGCCCATAAAGCGGTGGATGCCCAAGATCAGCACCATTCCCGCAACGGGCACAACGGGCACGACGAGCAAGGTACTGGTCAACATCACGAACGCAGCCCCCGAAACCCCGCTGGCACCTTTTGAACTCAGCATGGCAACAATGATCAAGGTCAGTTGCTGCCCCCACGTAAGTTCAATGTCGAGTGCTTGAGCAATGAACAGAACAGCCATGGTCAAATAGATGTTGGTGCCGTCCAGGTTGAAGGAATAGCCGGTGGGTATTACCAGGCCGACGACCGATTTCGAACAACCGAGTCGTTCCATCTTCTCCATGATTTGGGGGAGCACAACTTCAGATGAACTGGTGCCCAGTACAATCAGTAGTTCATCCTTGATATACGAGACGAACCGCAGGATGCTGAACCCGCAAAGCCTTGCAACGAAGCCCAACACCAGCACGATGAAGAATATGCAAAGCACATAGAAGCTTGCGATCAATTTGAGCAGCGGCAGCAGCGATGCGGCGCCATACGTGCCAACGGTAAACGCGATTGCACCAAATGCGCCGACTGCTGAAAACTTGGCGATGATATGGACAATACCGAAGAACACGCCCGAAACGCCTTCGATCATGGTGTACACCGGCTTACCTTTATCCCCCATTGCGGACAAGGCACAGCCAAAAAGTACTGAAATCAGCAGAATGCACAGGATGTTGCCATCTGCCAGCGCTGAGACGAACGTATTCGGGATGATACTCATCAGGAATTCGACGATACCCAGGTGCTGCGCTTTCTCAGCAAAACCTGTCACTGCAGAGGCATCCAGTGAATCAGGGTTTACGTGAAACCCGGCGCCTGGGTTGAACAGATGGCCGCCGAATAACCCTATGACTAGCGAGACGGTGGAAATTATCTCGAAGTAAAGCAGTGCCTTGCCTCCCACACGACCGACCTTTTTCAGGTCTTGCATGCCCGCGATGCCGGTCACTACGGTACAGAACACCACAGGGCCGATGATCATCTTGATAAGCTTGATGAACGCATCACCCAATGGTTTTAGTGAGGCGGCGAAATCTGGCCAGAAATGTCCGACGAGCCCACCCAGGACAATCCCCAGCAAAACCTGGAAATACATCGCTTTATAGAAGGGCTGTCGTGTGCGGGCCGCGGGCTTCAGTTGCGCGGCAGGGTGCGTCGCTTCGGTCGAAGTGTTCATATCGATTCCACTACCTGATTGTTTTTGGAGTTGGTGTGGTCGAGCGCTGAAATCAGCGTCCGTAAAGCTTCAGGGGGTTGTCGATCAGTAGCTTCTGACGTGTCGCTGGATCCGGGCAGAAGCGGTACATCAGATCGACAAGCCCCCCGTCATTGGGCATGTCCTTGCTGATGTTTGGATGAGGCCAGTCAGTACCCCAGAGCACACGCTCCGGCGCCGTCTCGATAAGCGACATGGCGAAGGGGATAGCATCATCAAAGGGTTTGCGCCCCGCTGAGACCCTTTCGGCGCCACAGACCTTCACCCATGCCAGCGGATTGTCCATCAGCTCAAGCAACGTCCGAAACGGCGCTTGATCGAGGCCGTCCTGAGCCTTGATCCGGCCCATGTGGTCTATTACGAACGGCACTTGGATACGTGCCAAGCGATCGGCATAGGTGACGATGTCCTGAGCATCCAGGTGAAGTACCACATGCCAGCCCAAGGGTTGGATACGTTCCAGTGCCTGGTCGAAAATGGCAAGGTCGGGCGCACCGCCCAGGTGAGCGACGAAATTGAACCGTACTCCCCGAACCCCGCAGGCGTCCATCCGCGCCAACGCCTCGTCAGTCTCGCTGCCGTCGATGATTGCTACGCCTCGATAGCGCCCGGCACTGCGGCCAATTGCATCTAGCATCGCGCGGTTGTCTGAGCCGTGGCAGCTGGCCTGAACAATAACGCCGCGTTCGAAGCCAAGGTGGTCATGAAGTTCGACAAGCTGCGCGAATGCAGCGTCTGGTGGGGTGTAGCTGCGGTCTTCGGCGTAGGGGAATTGCGCCGCTGGCCCAAATACATGGCAGTGAGCATCCCAAGAACCAACAGGCAGGGCCTCAACAGGCTTGGTGGGGAATGGGTCGGGTGGTAGGCAGCTTTTCATGGCACGTCTCTATCGGCTGTCGTTGGTAAGTCCTCAGCCATCTTGACGCTCAAGGAGCCATGCAACAATCGACAGGTCCCACTAGCAGTTATGTGGTTTTTGCATGGCTTGATCGCGCATTTGATGTTTGACCACGGCCAAGGTCATCGAAGCCAGGCGTGTCAATGGTCTCTGATTGGTTGTGGCGACGAACAGGTGGGTATTGATAGTGGGCTCGACGATTGGGGCCGATTGCAAACCTAGGGGGACGTAGGAACCACTGAGTGCCATTCGTGACAGAACGGCAAAACCGGCGCCCGCGGCGACCAGGTCTATCAAAGAGGGAATGCCGTCTATTTCCATGTGTACGTTGAGTTCTACATGATGCCGTGCAGCTTCCGATTCGATCAGCCGCCTGAGAGAGTGTGGCTGGCTGGGTATGATCAGTGGGTAGTCACCGAGGGTGGCCAGCGGCACCGCTGGTGCGAGGCATGCCCCTGCAGCACCAATCAGCCAAAGGGGTTCGGATTGAAGCGGCTCAAAATGCAGTTGCGCGTTTTGCGCGGGGTTGTACAGCAGCGCAAAATCCAGGCGGCCCAACAGCAGCCACTCCCTCATTGAGTGGGACAAGCCTTCTTTGATGCCCAGCGAGCACCCGGGAAACGCCTTCTGAAACGCTGTGACAATACCAACGGTATGGCGCCGCGCAATACTAGGGGGGAGGCCGATCACCACCTTGCCAGTCAATGAGTCACGCTGTTCTTGCAAATCCTCGCGGGCGACTTGTACTTGACGCAAGATGCCCTGGCCATGCTCGAAAAGCCGGGTGCCAGCAGGGGTAAGGGTGACGCCTCTACCGTTGCGCAGTAACAGGTGTTGCCCAAGCTCCAGCTCCAACTGGCGCACTTGACGGCTTACGACCGACTGGGACAGGTTCAGTGTCGCCGCCGCCCTGGTGAAGCCACCAAATTCAGCGACGCGTACAAAGCACTCCAGTTGCTTGAGATCCACCCGATACGCCCCCGCATCCAAAACATTATTCTGTTGGATTCATCTTGTTTTGCGAAGGGCGAATCTGTTGATCAAAGCCATGGGCGGGTGAGCAATGCGTGCTCACCAAGCGGAATATCCCGCTTTCTGACATACGCCGCCAACGGTGTCTAGAAACTCACCGAAGCCGACACCCGTGCCGTCCTCGGCGCGCCCTGGAACAGGTAGTTGTCCCCCAGGTAATCCCCCACATCCCGCCAGTAGCGTTTGTCGAACACGTTATCCACGGTCAGGCGCAGCACCGTGTCATAGCCGCCGATACGCGTGCGATAGCGGCTACCCACGTCAAACACGGTATAGCCGCCCACCTGCACATTCCCCGCCTGGCTCGCATACTTGCTGGCGCTGTAACGTGCCCCGCCCAGCAGGGCCAGGCCGGGCACCGGCAGGCTGTAGTCGGCTTGCAGGGCTGCGCGCAGGCGCGGCACGTTGATCGCCTGATGGTCCTCGTAGGCATCGGTACCGCTGTTCTTCACGCGCGCACGAATCGCTGCGGCGCTGGCCTGGATTTGCAGGTTCGAGGTTACCCAGCCGCTGGCGCCCAGTTCCAGGCCGATGTTCTTCTGCTGGCCCTGCTGCACGTAGGTGAAGCTGCCGTCGCCTTCAGGGCGGGCGTATTGATAGGCCTGGCGGATCTGGAACAGCGCGGCGCTGAAACTCATGCCCTGCCAGTCGCGTTTGATGCCCAGCTCAAGCTGATGCGACAGGGTAGGGGCGAGGATTTCTGCCGCGTTGCTGGCATACCAGGGCGCGGTACCCCCTGCGGAAAGGCCCTTGGAGTAGCTGGCATAGACGGTGGTGTCCTGGCGCGGCTTGTAGATCAGCGCGGCATTGGGCAGCAACTGGTATTGCCGGGTATGGCGCCCGGCCAGGCCGGTTTCGTCCCAGGTCTTTTCGTCCAGGCGTACTTCGCGGGCGCCGAGCACGGCCTGCCACTGCTCGCTGAAGGTGATGCGGTCGTTGACGAACAGGCCGTACTGGCGGCTGTCCAGGCGCCGCTCGCTGGCACCGACCGGCAGGTCCGATGGCGCCACGGCGGGGGCGCCGGTGTAGATGTTGCCGCTACCGACCAGCTGGTTGTAGTAGGGGCGCTGATCCAGCGTGCGGCGTTGTGCGCTGGCACCCACCGTTAGCTCATGGCTCACGCCGAGCGCGTCGAAGTGGCCGTCGAGCATCGCTTGCGCTTCATCGGTGCGGCGGGTGTCGTCAGGGCTGCGGAAGTCGTATATGTCGTAGTCGCCCTCCGGGCTGAAGTGCGACTGCCAGCCGTCTTCGCTGCCCCAGGCGAACGAGCTGTAGTCATCGATCACCACTTTGCTGCGCGAGGCGCTCAGGGTGCCGCTCCAGGTATCGTTGAAGCGGTACTGGAAACGCCCGCCCAGGTTCAGTGAATCGTTCTGCACCGGCTTGGCCCAGTGCTGGTAAGCCAGGCGGTCATCCGGGTCGATGCCGTGCGGTACTTCGCTGCCGCCAAGCAGTTGATAGCCCGGTACCGAGCGCTGTTCGCGGTGCTGGTACTCGGCATCGAGCTGCAAGGTGGCATCGGGGTTTATCTGCCAGTCGAACGCCAGCGAGGCAAAGTCGCGCTTGCCATCGGCATGGTCGACGTAAGAGCGGATATCTTCGTGGGCGAGGTTGGCGCGCAGGCCGAACTGCCGTTCACTGCCAAACCAGCCGCCCAGGTCGGTGGCCAGGTAGCGCTCGCCCTGTTCGTTGGTCGATACCGTTACGCTGCGCACATCCTCGGCGCGCTTGGTCACGTAATTGATCAGCCCGCCAGGCGCCGATACGCCACTGTGCAGGCCCGACAGGCCCTTGAGCAGTTCGACTTGCTGCTTGTTTTCCAGCGCCACGTTCTGCTCGCCGGCGATGGTCTGGCCATTGATGCGGTAGCTGCTGGCGGCATTGAGTTCGAAGCCGCGCACGTTGAAGTTTTCGTAATAGCCGATCGGGGCGTAGCTTTCACCGACCGAGGCATCGCTTTGCAGCACTTCGCTGAGCTTGCGTACCTGGCGGTCTTCGATCAGTTGCTGGTTGAACACACTGACCGACGCCGGGGTATCGAGCAGGGGGGCTGCCTGAAACCCGCCTACCGCGGCTTCGGTTACCTGATAGCCGTCGTTGCCGTAGGTGTCGGATACCTGCACCGGGGCGAGGGTGACACTGTCTTGAGCCAAACCGTGGGGGCTGTGCAGGGCCAGGCCCAGGCTGAGCAGGCTCAGGGGCAGGCGGGGGTGTGGCAGGGGCATGCTGGGGTCCTTGAGCGGTGAGCACGCACGGGCCCATTCGCGGGTAAGCCCGCGAATGGGCCCGTGCAGTCAAAAAACGCTCATGTTATCAGGCGCGTATCACCCCGTACGCCTGAAGTTGTTCAATCCCCTGCAGGCGGGTGCCGATGCTGGCGCCAGCTGTCGTCGATCTTGGACCAGGTCTTGCCATCGGTACTGGCCATCAGCTTGCGGCCGTCCTTGAACGTCGCAAGGAAGGTGGCTTCTTCCTCCTTGCCGCCCAGCCATAGCCCGGCCAGCAGGCCAACCGGGCCAGCCACCAGGGCGCCGGCCATGCCCCAGCCGAGCGCGGTACCCAGGCTGCGATTGGATTCCAGGCTGGCCAGGCGCAGGTCGCTGATGCGGGTAAGGGAAATCCGCTCGCCAGGCGAGGGGCTGCGCGGGGTCTTGAGTGTGAGCGATCCATTGCGATACTCGCCTTCACCTTGCAAGAAATCGCCGGATTGCACCGTGAGCCTTGTCATTGAGTCGTCCTGTCAGTAAAGGGGCTTTGATCAATCCCTACTGAAGCGCCGGCGCGACGGGCAAGTCAACGAGCAGGCGACGGAGGGTTGCGGTGTCATGCCGCACAGGCCTTTACGGCGCGCTTGCGCTTGTGCTCGGCCCAACCCCACACCAGCAGCGCCAGCGCCCCGATCAGCAACCCTGCCGTCACGATGCCCATCCAGCCCCGGTACTGGAACAACTGTGTGCCCAGCAAGGAGCCTAGGGCGCCGCCGATGAAATAACAGGTGATGTAACCGGCATTGAGCCGGGTACGTGCTTCGGGCCGCAAGGCGATGACTGCATTCTGGTTGCTCACATGCACCAGCTGCACGGCCAGGTCCAGCACCAGTACGCCGAGCAGCAAGGCCAGTAGCGAGCTTTCGGCGAAACCCAGCGGTATCCATGACAACAACAGCGCTACCAGGCCCACTGTGGTGCCCAGCGAGCCTCTGCCACGGTCAGCCAGGCGGCCGGCCCAGTTGGCCGAAAGCGCACCTGCCGCGCCGGCAAGGCCGAACAGGCCGATAACCGCGTCGGAATAATGGTAGGGCTCACGCGCCAGCAGAAACGCCAGCGGCGTCCAGAACAGCCCGAACAGGCTGAACGCCAGCAAGCCCAGCAGCGAGCGCAGGCGCAGCACTGGCTCCTCGATGAACAGGCGAAATACAGAACCGATCAGTGCCGGGTATTTCAGCCCGGCATGGCTGTGGTGTTGTGGCAGGCTGCGGTACAGGGCAAAGGCGGTGACGGCCATCAGTACCGCGGCCAGCACATAGATGCTGCGCCAGCCACCCAGCTCGGCCATGAAGCCGGCAGCAGTGCGCGCCAGCAGTATGCCCAGCAGCAAGCCGCTCATCAGCGTGCCCACTGCGCGCCCGCGCTGATGCGGCTCACTCAGCGTGGCGGCCATGGGCACGAGGATCTGCGCCACCACCGAAAACAGCCCGGTGAGCGCGGTCCCCAGGATCAGCCAGGGCAGGCTCGGGGCGCAGGCGCTGATCACCAGGCCCAAGGTGGAAATGACCGACATGATCACGATCAGGCGGCGCTGCTCGAACAGGTCGCCCAAAGGCGCCAGCAGCAGAAGGCCCGCGCCATAGCTGAGTTGCGCGGCAATGACGATGCTGCCGGCGCTGGCGGTGCTCAGGCCGAACTGTTCGGCGATGCTGTGCAGCAGTGGCTGTGCGTAGTAGTTGCTGGCCACTGCCAGGCCGGTGGCGGTGGCCATCAGCAGGATCAGGGCGCGGCTCAAGGTCGGGGTGTTCATCAATATCTCGGTGCGGGCAAGGTAAGTGGCGTTCAGTATCTGGGCGGCTCAGGCTGGACGCCTGCGTGCAAACCGTTCGATCAGGCCGCAAAGCCACCGTCGGCGGTAAGGCTCGCACCGGTGATGTATCCCGCCTCAGGCCCCGCCAGGTACGCCACGAAGCTGGCAATTTCATCCACCTGCCCGTAACGCCCGATCGCCATCAAGGGGATCAGGCTTTCGGCAAACTCGCCGCTGGCCGGGTTCATATCGGTATCCACCGGCCCTGGCTGCACGTTGTTCACGGTGATGCCCTGTGGCCCCAAATCGCGTGCCATGCCTTTGGTAAGGCCGACCAATGCCGACTTGCTCATGGCATACGGCGCTCCGCCAGCAAACGGCATGCGCTCGGCATTGGTGCTGCCGATGTTGATGATGCGCCCGCCCTGGCCCATGTAGCGGGCGGCGGCCTGGCTGGCGACGAACACGCTGCGTACGTTGATGGCCAGCGTGCGGTCGAAGTCTGCCAGGTCGAATTCGGTCAGCGGCGCCACGGCCAGTACGCCTGCATTGTTGACCAGGATATCGAGGCGGCCGAAGGCCTTTACGGTGTCGTCCACTGCCAGTTGCACGGCGGCGGCGTCTGCGCTGTCTGCGCGCAGGGCCAATGCCTGGCCGCCAGCTGCTTTGACTTCTGCTACCAGATCGTTGGCCGGGCCTTCGGAGCTTGCGTAAGTGAAGGCCACCTGGGCGCCCTCACGGGCCAGGCGGCGGACGATGGCAGCACCGATACCGCGTGAACCGCCCTGGACCAGGGCTGCTTTGCCTTCGAGGGTAAATTGCTTGGACATGCTGATCTCCTGCTGGAAGCAAGGCTGAATACCTTGGATGGGCGCAGTATCGACCGACGATTACCTGCTGATAAGATGGCAATCACTATTGGCAGAGTAAACCTTTGGTTGGTAATTATGGCCATGGAGTCGTTCAACGCCCTTGAGTGTTTCATCCGCAGCGCCGAGGTGGGCAGCTTCGCGGAGGCGGCCCGCCGTTTGAGCATTACCCCGGCGGCGGTGGGCAAGCATGTCGCCCAGCTGGAAACGCGCCTCGGTGTGCGGCTGTTCCAGCGTAGTACCCGCAAGCTGACCTTGACTGAAGCCGGGCAGCGTTTTCTTGGCGAAGTCAGTGACAGCTTTCGTACCATCCAGTACGCCGTGGCCAACCTGGCCAGCGCCGAAGGTCAGCCGGCCGGGCTGTTGCGGGTGAGTATGGGGACGGTGTTCGGCAGGCTGTATGTACTGCCGTTGCTGGGTGAGTTTTTGCGGCGCTACCCGGCGATCACCCCGGACTGGCATTTCGACAACCGTCAGGTAGACCTGATCGGCCAAGGTTTCGATGCGGCGATTGGCGGTGGTTTCGAGCTACCGCTGGGGGTGGTGGCGCGCCGGCTGACCCCTGCGCATCGGGTGTTGGTGGCAGCCCCAGGGTACTTGAGCCGGCACCCCGTCATTGAAGACCCGCAGGTGCTGGGGCGCCATGCCGGCATCTTGATTCGCTCACCGCAGACCGGCCGTGTGCGGTCGTGGCCGTTGACCAGCCGTTGGCAGGCGCAGCAGCCACTGCTATTGCGCCAGGCAATGACCATGAGCGACTCGGATGCAGCCTGTGCCATAGCCCAGCAGGGGTTGGGCATTGCATTGGTCAGCCTGCCGTTTGCCGTGCCTTACCTGCAGGCGGGCCAACTGCAAAGGGTGTTGCCGGACTGGTATGTGGATGATGGGCATATCAGCCTGTATTACGCCGAGCACAAGCTTTTGCCGGGCAAGACCCGGGCGTTCATCGAGTTCGTGCAGGAGCAGTTCGCACATGGCGGGCTGGCGCGCAAATTCGATGCTCTTGCCGGTTAGTCGGAGGCTGGCAGGGCCGGCCTCATCGCCGGCAAGCCGGCTCCCACCGCGGCCGCGCAGTTCTTCAGCCCTGCGCTTTAACTGTGTAAGCAACCGTCTTGCCCAATTTCTAAAAGCCGGCGCAATCCATGTGGGAGCCGGCTTGCCGGCGATGGGGCCGGTTCAGGCAACCTCGACGATGAAGAACAGCTGGGCCCCAAGGCTGACCTCGTCATCGACCTTTTTACCGACCAGTTGCTGGCCTAGCGGTGAGCGCGGGGTAATGACCGTCACCAGTGCGTCTGCCTCGCCAATCTTCAACCCGGCCGCTTCCGGCCCCAGGAACACCTGCCGCTGAGCCCCCGCTTCATCTTCCAGAATCACCAGGCTGCCGATCTGTATCCCCCGCGCCGGGTCATAGTCGCGTAGCACCAGTTGCTGGTAGATCAGCAGTGCCTGGCGAATCTCGGCCGTGCGCCGCGCCTGGCCGGTGGCCAGGTAGGAGGCCTCGAGGCCAAGGGTGTCGTACTTGTTTTCGGCGATATTTTCTTCGGCGGTGGCGGTTTCGTAGGCGGTTTGCGCGGCGCGGCGCAATACTTCCATGTCGGTTTCCAGGGCTGCAACGATACGCGTGAGCAGGGTGGCCTTGTCCATGATCAGTAACAGAACTCCAGCACGTTGGCCTGGCTCTTGTCGGTCGGCGCAGTGCGGTTTTGCGACAGCCAGAACTGGCACTTGGGGCTGTTGAGGTTGCGTGGGTTGCCTTGCGCGGCCTCGGCCGCCTGCTGCAGCTCCTGCTTGTGCAGGATGGCCTTGTAACGCTCGAACATCTCGCTTTGCGCATCCGCCGGTTGCGCCGGCGGGGCCGGGGGCCGGGCAAGGGCGGGGGCGACTGCCTGGGCCACTGGCTGCACTTGCTCGGGCCACAGGTGGACGGCCAGCCACAGGCTCAGCGCGATGGCCACGGCACCCAGCCACAGGCCCAATGCCACACACAGGGTCAGTTGCACAGGCTTGAGGGTTATTTGCAGTTCACGGTGGCGGGGCATGGCGGCCTCCTGGCAGGCGTTATGTGGGCCATTGTCGCACGGCATCGGGCGGTTTTTCAGCGTTGGTGCTTTTGTCGGCGACAATTTAACCGCAGAATTCGTGATTTTGCGCAGGGCGAGGGCAGGGCACATGAACGTCACCTGGGACATTTTCTGCAGTGTCGTGGACAACTACGGTGATATCGGCGTGACCTGGCGCCTGGCCCGGCAGCTGGTGGCCGAGCACGGGCTGGCGGTGCGGCTGTGGGTGGACGACCTGGGGGCTTTCGTGCCCCTGTGCCCAGGCGCCGACGCCGGCGCCGCGCGGCAATGGCAGCAGGGCGTCGAAGTGCGCGCCTGGCCTGGCGAGTGGCTGCCGGTCGAGCCCGCCGATGTGGTGATTGGTGCCTTTGCCTGCCAGTTGCCCGCACAGTACGTCGAAGCGATGCGCGCCCGCCCCACGCCAATCCTTTGGCTTAACCTCGATTACCTCAGTGCCGAAGACTGGGTGGAAGGCTGCCACGGCTTGCCGTCGCCGCAGCCCAATGGCCTGCGCAAGGTGTTTTTCTTTCCCGGCTTTACCGAGAAGACTGGCGGGCTGCTGCGTGAGGCTTCGTTGCTGGCGCAGCGGCAGGCCTTCGAGCAATCTGCACAGGCGCGAGCTGCCTTCCTGCAAGGCCTGGGTGTAGACGTGCAGGCCGACGCGCAACTGGTCTCGCTGTTCGCCTATGAAAACCCGCAACTGGGCAGCTGGCTCGATGCTTTGGCCACGGACGCTTGTGCCACCCATCTGTTGGTACCGCAGGGTCGGATTCTCCCGGACCTGGCCAATTGGCTGGGCGAGCCGGGGCTCAAGGTTGGCGACGTGTTCCAGCGGGGGGCGCTGAGGGTGCAGATCCTGCCGTTCGTCAGCCAGGACGACTATGACCGCCTGCTGTGGTGCTGCGATTTCAATGCGGTGCGCGGCGAAGACTCGTTCGTGCGCGCGCAGTGGGCAGGCCGGCCGATGCTTTGGCACATCTACGTGCAAGAGGAAAACGCCCACTGGGAAAAGCTCGACGCGTTCCTGCGCCTTTATCGACAGGGCCTGTCGGACGCTGCCGGCGAGGCGATGGTGGCATTGTGGCGCGCCTGGAACATGAACCACGATATGCACCAGGCCTGGCAAGGGGCCCGTAAACACTGGCCAGAACTGCAGCAGCATGCCCGTGAGTGGGCGGCGCGCCAAGCCGCTCGGCCGGACCTCGCCAAGGCGCTGGTACAGTTTTACCGAAATTGGCTATGATATGCGGCCTCGATTTTTATAAATCCATCCAGATTCGGATACTTCGTAATGAAAACTGGTAAAGAACTGAAACCCGGTACCGTACTGCGGATCGACAACGACCCGTGGCTGGTTCAGAAAGCCGAGTTCACCAAATCGGGTCGCAACAGCGCGATCATGAAGACCAAGCTGAAAAACCTGCTGACCGGCTACAAGACCGAAACCGTTTACGGTGCGGACGACAAGCTGGACGACGTGATCCTGGATCGCAAAGAAGCGACCCTGTCGTTCATCAGCGGTGACTCGTACACCTTCATGGACACCACCGACTACACCATGTACGAGCTGAACGCCGAAGACATCGACGCCGTTCTGCCGTACATCGAAGAAGGCATGGAAGACATCTGCGAAGCCGTCTTCTTCGAAGGCCGCCTGGTATCGGTAGAGCTGCCGACCACCATCAGCCGTCAGGTTGTCTACACCGAGAACGCTGCGCGTGGCGACACCTCGGGCAAGGTCATGAAGCCTGCCAAGCTGAAGAACGGTACCGAGATCCAGGTTGCCGACTTCATCCAGATCGACGAGTGGATCGACATCGACACTCGCGACAACAGCTTCAAGGGCCGTTCCAAGAAGTAATTCTTCTTGTGATGTGCACAAAAAACCCGGCCTCGGCCGGGTTTTTTGTGCCTGGTGTTACACCGTCACATGCAATCGCACATCTACATTGCCGCGGGTGGCGTTGGAGTAAGGGCATACCTGGTGCGCCTTCTCCACCAGCCCTTCGGCTTCGGCCTGGGCCAGGCCCGGCAGGTTGATGTGCAGGTCGATATCCAGGCCGAAGCCACCGGGAATCTGGCCAATGCCCACCTTGGCGGTGATCGAAGCGTCGCCAGGCAGTTGCTTTTTCTCCTGGCCGGCGACGAATTTCAGTGCGCCGATGAAGCAGGCCGAATAGCCGGCAGCGAACATCTGCTCAGGGTTGGTGCCGTCACCGCCCGCGCCGCCCAGCTCCTTGGGGGTGCTCAGCTTGACTTCCAGCTTGCCGTCGCTGGAGCTGGATTTACCGTCGCGACCGCCAGTGGAGGTGGCTTCTGCGATGTACAGCGGAGTGACCTTGTGCATATTGAGCCTCGCTAGTGTGCTGTGCGCCCCGTGTGTGCCGGGTGCATCTGGTGGGTACGGGATTTAAATTAGCGCGCAATTAGTTAGTGCGCAAGATAAATCTTCACCGCTCGTCTGAGCGGGCATTGCACAGCATAGCTGTCAGAGGTTCTTTTGCAGGCTGTCGCGCAACTCCAGCAGGTCTGCCTGTAGTTGTTGCAGGCGCTCCAGGCTGCGGCCGCTGGCCTTGAGAATGCACTGTGGCACCTCTTTGGCCTGCTGCTGAAGGGCGCGCCCCTTGTCGGTCAGTTGCACCAGCACCACCCGTTCATCCTCACGGCTACGGGTTCGCTTGAGCAGGCCTTCGCTTTCCAGGCGCTTGAGCAAGGGAGTGAGGGAGCCGGGGTCGGTGAGCAGGTGCTGGCTGATCTCGCCCACGGTCAGGCCGTCCTGTTCCCACAGCACGAGCATGGCCAGGTACTGCGGGTAGGTAAGGCCCAATGCCTGAAGCAGGGGCTTGTAGACCTTGGTCATCAGCAACGAGGTGGAGTGCAGGGCAAAGCAGACCTGGTTGTCCAGCAGCAGCTCGTCGCAAGAAGCTTGGGTGTCGGCGTTCATGCAGGTCCTTGAATGTGATCAATGGAGAAATCTAGCACGCTGAAGGTTTGCGCGCTCATTGCCATCGCAGCTCACTTCGCAGTGCCATGTCCCAAGGAGGGATCGGGCTGAAGCGGCTCTTGAGGAATTCGAGCAGCAAGCGGCTGCGAGAGTTCGTTTCATGTGCCAGGCGTAGCGCATAAATACCGCTGGTCTCTGCAGCGGGCAGGCCGTTGTCGCAAAAAAGTGGTACCAGTTCGCCACGCAGCAGGTAGTCGCTGATCAGCCAGGTAGGCAGGTGCGCAACGCCCAGGCCGGCAAGCGCGCCGAACAGCAGGGTTTCAGCATTGTTGGCGGCCATGCGCATCCGCGAGGGCCGGTACAGCCGTGATTGCCCATCGACGTTGAAGCGCCAGGCGAACGGCGGTGCCAGGCCGTCCCAGTCCAGCCCGTCGTGACCGGGCAGTTCGCTGGGGCAGGCGGGTATGCCGCGGCTTGCCAGGTAGGCGGGGCTGGCGCAAGCGACGCGGACCATGTAGGCCAGCGGTGTGGCGACCAGGCGGGTATCGGCCAGAGGGCCCGCACGCAGCACCAGGTCGACCTCGCCCAGGTGGCTGCCGTGCAGGTCGACGAAGCTGTCGATCAGCCGCAGGTGTACATCAAGGCCTGGGTAGGCCACCAGGAAGTCGGCAATGGCCGGGGCCAGGTGGCGGCGGCCGAAGGCGGCAGGGGCGTCGATACGGATCAGGCCCTCCGGAGCACTGCTCAGTGATACGGCCTCGGCGCGGGCCAGGCGCAGTTCCTCGATGATGCGCCGGGCGCGCTCGGCGAAGGCGTTGCCTGCAGGCGTGGCACGCACCGCATGGGTGCTGCGGGTGAACAGGCGGCTGCCCACGGCGCTCTCGAGGCTGTCGATGCGCCGGGCGACGGCGGAGGGGGTAAGTGGATGGCGCCGGGCGGCAGCGGAAAAACTGCCAGTCTCCAGTACATCGAGGAACAGGCTCAGTTGATCGGTAAGGGTGTCAGGGCTCATGGCTGCCTTGCTTTTGCATTAAACGCACAGCCATTGTGCGTTGCTGTGCGTTTCCCCGCTAGAGCGTAATCGTTAGCATGCTCGCATTGTTGATGCAGGCGGATGAGGCCCTGATGATCGAGTGGTTGATGTATATCGTGCTGGGCGCAGCCTTGGGCACCATGGGTGGGTTGTTCGGCATTGGCGGCGGCCTGATCGCCATTCCGGCACTTGGTGTGCTGTTCGGGCTTGATCAGCAGTTAGCCCAAGGCACGGCCTTGGTGATGGTGGTGCCGAACGTGTTGCTGGCCCTGTGGCGTTATCACCAGCGCAACCGCATCGAGTTGCGCCATGCCTTGCCGTTGTCGGTGTGCAGCTTGGTGTTCGCCTGGTTGGGCTCGATCTGGGCAGTGGGTATCGATGCGCAGGCCATGCGCCTGGGCTTTGTCGGCTTTCTGGTGGCGCTGGCCCTGTGGAACGTGGCGCGTATGTTTAACAAATCCGGCCCGGCAAGCCCGGAGCTGCGCCATCACTGGCCCTGGCTGGGGGTGCTGGGTTGCTTCAGTGGAACCATGGGCGGTTTGTTCGGGGTGGGCGGCGCGGTGGTGGCTACGCCGATCCTGACCAGCGTGTTCGGCGCCACGCAGGTGGTGGCGCAAGGGCTGTCGCTGGCGCTGGCGGCGCCGAGCACCATGGTGACTTTGCTGACCTATGGCGTGCACCACAGTGTCGACTGGGGGGTGGGGATACCGTTGGCAGTCGGAGGCCTGCTCAGTATCAGCTGGGGAGTGCGGCTGGCCCATGCGCTGCCAGAGAAGGTGCTGCGGGCGATGTTCTGTGTATTTTTGGTGGTGTGCGCCGTGATGCTTGGATTTGAGCTTTAGAGTGGTCTGGCGCACCCATTACTGGAAGCCTTCGATGATGTAGTCGGCCATGCAGTCGGTGATCGGTGACTGGCTTTGTGCATTGCGCAGCAGCATCACATTGGCCACCGGCAGCTCAGGCAAGCCGTCCTGTTCGCCCAGGATACGGATATTGCCGCCAATCAGGCTCTGCAACTGCGCCGTCACTGCCAGCCCTGCCGTGACGATGGCAAAGATCGCCGCCAGGCTCGGGCTGGTGTAGGCGATGCGGTAGTCGATGCCTTGGGCCTCCAGGGCATTGCAGGTCCAGGCGCGGCAGAAGCAGTCGGTATTGAACAGTGCCAGCGGCATCGGCCGTTGCTCCTGTGGGCAGAAGCTTTCGGCGGCGGCCCACACCAGGCGTTCCTGGCGCAGCAACTGGCCAACTTCGTTCCCGGGCTCACGGGTGACGATGGTCAGGTCCAGGTCCTGGCGCAGCATCAGGTGTTTAGACGAATCACAATGCACCTCCACCTGCACCAGCGGGTAGGCCTGGGCGAAGCTTGACAGGATGGTCGGCAGGAACCGCATGGCGTAGTCGTCCGGTGTGCCTATGCGCACCAGCCCGACCATGTGCGGCATGCGCAAGGTGTTGAACACTTCGCCATGCAGCTTGAGGATGCGCCGTGCGTAGCCCAGCAGTACCTGGCCCTCGGCGGTCAGGCGCACCTGGCGGCCGTCGCGCTCGAACAGTTGGCGCTGCAGGACGTCTTCCTCCAGGCGTTTCATCTGCATGCTGACGGCCGACTGGGTGCGGTTGACCACTTCGCCGGCGCGGGTGAACCCACCTTGCTCGGCAATGGCGACAAAGGTGCGCAACACGTCGGCATCGAGGCTTTGGTAGTGGGACATTGCATCAATCTCCTAGATGCATTGCATAAGAAACATTCGTTGGATTGATCTTAAGCCCGGGGCGAGACTGAAGCCATCAACACGGAGGGCTTCACGATGAAAGGTCATGTCAGCAGCATTCAGCACTCTGCCTTTTCCCTCAACCACCTGTGGCATGCTGCCTTGCAGCGCCCGGCTCGCTGGTTGGAGCTGTATCGCCAGCGTCGGGAACTGGCCAGTCTCAGCGATGCGACGTTGCAGGATCTGGGGTTGAGCCGGGCGGATATCCAGCAGGAGGCAGAGCGGCCATTCTGGGATGATCCGCTGCGTAAGTGAGGGGGCGAGCGCCGTGCGGGCGGCGCTCGGTCTTCAGGGCGCTGAAGAAGCTGCGACAGCTACTTACCTCAACGGCGCACCTGCTTGAGCGTTTCGGCAATCAAAAACGCCAGCTCCAGCGACTGGTCGGCGTTCATGCGGGGGTCGCAGTGAGTATGGTAACGGTCCGACAGCCCGTCTTCGGTGATCGGCCGTGCGCCACCGATGCACTCGGTAACGTTCTGCCCGGTCATCTCGATGTGAATACCGCCCGCGTGGCTGCCTTCGGCCTGGTGCACCTGGAAGAACTGCTTTACCTCATCGAGAATCTGCGCGAAGTCACGGGTCTTGTAGCCGCTGCTGGCCTTGATGGTATTACCGTGCATCGGGTCCGAGCTCCACAGCACCTTGCGCCCCTCGCGCTCGACGGTGCGGATCAGCCCGGGCAGGTGCTCACCGACCTTGCCGGCGCCCATGCGCACGATGAGGTTGAGGCGCCCCGGGTCGTTGGCCGGGTTGAGCGTGTCGATCAGGCGGATCAGCTCTTCAGGGTTCATGCTTGGGCCGACCTTGACCCCGATCGGGTTGTGCACCCCACGCAGGAACTCCACATGTGCGCCATCGAGCTGGCGGGTGCGGTCGCCGATCCACAGCATGTGTGCCGAGCAATCGTAGTAGTCGCCGGTCAGGCTGTCTTGGCGCACGAAGGCTTCTTCGTAGTTCAGCAGCAGTGCCTCGTGGGCGGTGAAAAAGCTGGTTTCGCGCAATTGCGGGGCGCTGTCCAGGCCGCAGGCGCGCATGAAGGCCAAGGTCTCGTCGATGCGGTTGGCCAACTGGTGGTATTTGTCGGCCAGCGCCGAGTTGGCGATGAAGTCCAGGTTCCACTTGTGCACCTGGTGCAGGTCGGCGAAGCCGCCCTGGGCGAAGGCGCGCAGCAGGTTGAGGCTGGCGGTGGCCTGGTGGTAGGCCTGCAGCAGGCGGTCCGGGTCTGGCACGCGGCTTTTTTCGTCGAAGCCGATACCGTTGACGATGTCGCCGCGGTAGGCCGGCAACGTGACGTTGCCGATGGTTTCGTCACCCGATGAGCGTGGCTTGGCGAACTGGCCCGCCATGCGCCCGACCTTGACCACCGGGCAACCGGCGGCGAAGGTCATCACGATGGCCATCTGCAGCAACACCTTGAAGGTGTCGCGGATCTTCGCCGCAGAGAACTCGGCGAAGCTCTCGGCGCAGTCGCCGCCCTGCAGCAGAAAGGCGCGGCCTTCGGTGACCTCGGCGAACTGCCGGCGCAGCTCGCGTGCCTCCCCGGCGAACACCAGCGGCGGGTAGCTGGCCAAGGTCTGCTCGACCTTGAGCAGATGCGCGGCATCGGGGTAGGTCGGTTGCTGCTGGATCGGCAGGGCACGCCAGCTGTCAGGGCTCCACGGTCGGTTCATCAAAGGCTCGGTCTTGTCGGTTATAGGCTGTCTGCCATGGTAACAGTTGGCGCTGAGCTTGTTGCATCGGGGACGTTGGCGGACAATGCGCGTTTTTGCGCGGGCGGGTGGCAGGTTCATGACGACGGAGCGGGAAGAGCGGCTGTTGGCTCGGGTCGAGGATGCCTTTGGGGTCATCAGCGTGTATGAAGTGGATGATTACCGCTTCCTCGAATTTGGCGATGCCATCGAGCAAAGCTGCGTGTTCACTGCCGACCCCAGCTGGCTGGAGTACGACTACACCCGCGCCATGCTGGTCGGTGCGCTGTGCCACGAGCTGCCTGAAAGCGCCCTGTTTCTTGGCTTGGGCGCCGGTACCCTGACCCAGGCCTGCATGAAGTTCTTGCCGCTGGAAGACATCGAGGCCATCGAGCTGCGCCCGGATGTACCGCGCCTGGCCATGGAGTACCTGGGCCTGGACGACGACCCGCGCCTTTATGTGCGGGTTGGCGATGCGCTGGAGCTGCTGCCCACGGCGGAGAAAACCGACCTGTTGTTCGTCGACCTGTATACCGACCACGGCCCGGGTGTCGGGCATCTGGCCTGGACCTTTCTGGAAAATTGCCAGAAGCAGCTCAACCCCGGTGGCTGGCTGGTGATCAACCAGTGGGCCGGTGATGACGGCAGGCCGCTGGGCGCGGCGCTGTTGCGCGGGTTGTACCACCGGCACTACTGGGAGCTGCCGGTGAAGGAGGGCAATGTGATCCTGCTGGTGCCGGCGGACCTGGAGCAAACGCTGGACCTGGGTGGGCTCAAGGGCAGGGCTGAAGCCTTGGCGCCACAGCTGGGGTACAGCCTTGAGGGGTTGATCAAGGAAATCCGCCCAGCAACGTGAAGGCCTGGCGCCGTCCCCCCGTAGGAGCGGCCTTGTGTCGCGAAAGGGTGCGAAGCGCCCTCGGGATTTTAGCGTCGCCGCATACATTGCCGGGGCCGCTTTGCGGCCCTTTCGCGACACAAGGCCGCTCCTACCGGGGCCGTGCCAGGCTTTGAGAGATAATCGTTTCAGCTATCGGCCATTGATGGCTTCGTACTGGCCCCATGCCCGTGAAAATTTTCCACACTTCCCTCTATTAATTCGGGTATAGTACGCGCCGGTCTTTTAGCGGGCCTCAAAATCAGGTGGTGCAAATCCTCCGAGTCCAGCTTCGGCTGCACGTCCGCTAGGCGGACCTTCCCAAGTTTTTCTTTTTCAATCGTTTTCGCAAATCCCCGCCGCCAGAGCTGCCTGGGTGACCATTTGGTCTTTCAAGGCATGTGCAGCTTTGGAGCATGGGTCTTTGCGGATGCACATAGAGGCAGACCCATGACCCAGGAAACCGGCGGATTCGCCGCTCTCGATCTCAATCCGAATATCGTTGCAGCTGTTCTGGCCACCGGCTACGAAGAGCCTTCGGCTATTCAGCATCAATCGATCCCGATCATCCTCGCCGGTCACGACATGATCGGCCAGGCGCAGACTGGCACCGGCAAGACCGCTGCCTTCGCCCTGCCGATCCTCAACAAGATCGACGTGAGCAAGCGCGAACCGCAAGCCCTGATCCTGGCGCCAACCCGTGAGTTGGCGCTGCAAGTAGCCACCGCTTTCGAAACCTACGCCAAGCAGATGCCGGGCGTTAACGTGGTGGCTGTATACGGTGGTGCCCCGATGGGCCCACAACTGCGTGCCATTCGTAACGGCGCGCAAATCGTCGTGGCCACCCCTGGCCGTCTGTGCGACCACCTGCGTCGCGACGAAAAAGTCCTGTCCACCGTGCAGTACCTGGTACTGGACGAAGCCGACGAAATGCTCAAGCTGGGCTTCATGGATGACCTCGAAGTGATCTTCGATGCCATCCCGGCCAGCCGTCAGACTGTACTGTTCTCCGCTACCCTGCCTTCGTCGATCCGCTCGATCGCCGAACGTCACCTGCGTGAGCCCAAGCACGTCAAGATCCAGAGCAAGACCCAGACCGTAACCGCGATCGACCAGGCTCACCTGATGGTGCACGCCGACCAGAAGATCCCGGCTGTTCTGCGTTTGCTGGAAGTGGAAGAGTTCGACGCGCTGATCGCCTTCGTGCGTACCAAGCAAGCCACCCTGGACCTGGCCGCCGCCCTGGAAGCCAAAGGCTACAAGGCTGCTGCGCTGAACGGCGACATCGCCCAGAACCAGCGTGAGCGCGTCATCGACTCGCTCAAGGACGGCCGCCTGGACATCGTCGTCGCCACTGACGTCGCTGCCCGTGGTCTGGACGTACCGCGCATCACCCACGTGTTCAACGTGGACATGCCGTACGACCCGGAGTCCTACGTGCACCGTATCGGCCGTACCGGCCGTGCCGGTCGCGAAGGCCGTGCACTGCTGCTGGTCACCCCGCGTGAGCGCCGCATGCTGCAGGTCATCGAGCGCGTTACCGGGCAAAAGGTTGCCGAAGCGCGCCTGCCGAACGCTCAGGCCGTGCTGGATGCGCGTATCAAGAAGCTGACCTCGAGCCTGGCGCCGCTGGTAGCCGAAGCAGAAGCCACTCACGGTGAACTGTTCGACCGCCTGACCGAAGCCCTGGGTTGCAGCCCGCGTGCCCTGTCCGCAGCACTGCTGCGCAAGGCCACCAATGGCCAGGCGCTGGACCTGGCAGCGGTAGAGCGCGAGCAGCCGCTGGTACCAAGCTTCGCACCGCGCGGTGAGCGCCCGGAGCGTGGTGACCGTGCCGAGCGTAGCGACCGTGGTGAGCGCGAGCGTCGTGCGCCACTGCCGCTGGCCGAAGGCCGCGTGCGTTGCCGTACCGCGCTGGGTGCCCGTGATGGTATCGCCGCCAAGAACCTGCTGGGTGCGATCCTCAACGAAGGTGGCCTGGCCCGTGATGCGATCGGTCGCATCCAGGTGCGTGACAGCTTCAGCCTGATCGAGCTGCCGGAAGACGGCCTCGAGCGCCTGCTGACCAAGCTCAAGGACACCCGCGTGGCTGGCAAGCAGCTGAAGCTGCGTCGCTACCGCGAAGATTGATCCTGGCGTAATGAAAAAATCCCCGGCTTAGGTCGGGGATTTTTTTTGCCTGCAGTTTTTTGGGGCTGCCATGCAGCCCTTTCGCGGCGCAATGCCGCTCCTACGGGCGATTCTTCAGTCGAAGCGATAGGTGTCCATACCCAGCGCCCCCAGGGTAAAGCCTTGGTGCACAATGCCAAATCTGCCCCCGGCCCCAAGGGCAAAGAACAACGGCAAGAAATGCTCATCACTGGGGTGGTTACGCAACGCAAACGGCGCTTGTTGCTTGAAGTCCAGCAGCGCGGCCTGGTCGTCCTCGCCCAGCTTCTCCACCACCCAGTCACGAAACGCCAGTGCCCAAGGCTCGATCACGTCCGGCCCGGCATGCCAGTCCAGTTCGCCCAGGTTATGGGTGATGCTCCCGGACCCCACCAGCAATACCCCTTCGCTGCGCAGCCCGGCCAATGCCTGGCCGACCTTGATTTGCAGCGCCGGCCCCATGTGGCTAGGGAGCGACACCTGAATCAGCGCAATGCTTGCATCGGGATACATCAACGACATCGGCACCCAGGCCCCATGGTCGAATGGCCGCTGGGCATCCAGGCGAGCTGGCAGGCCGGCGGCGTTCAGCCGCTCGCTGACGTTCGCGGCCAGTTGCGCATGGCCAGGCGCAGGGTACTGAACGGCGTACAGCGCTGCAGGAAAGCCGTAGAAGTCATGCCAGGTTTCGGGGTGCGGGTTGCCGGTCACCAGCAGCTCTTGGCTTTCCCAGTGCGCTGAGACCACCACTATCGCCTTCGGGCGTGGCAGGGCATTGGCCAGCCGGGCCAGCGCCGGCCCGCTGGCGCCGGGTTGCAGGGCGAGCATGGGGGAGCCGTGGGAAATGAACAGGCTGGGCAGCATGGTAGGGTCCTGAAGGGTAAGATGCAGTCATCTTCGATCAGTCACCGATCGATATCCAATATAAGATTTTTGCGCAACTTATCTAAAAACCAGGAGGAACTATGGAGGCGGCGTTCTGGCACCAAAAGTGGGCCGATAACCAGATCGGTTTTCACCAGGCCCAGGCCAACCCCTACCTGCAACGCTACTGGCCGGGGCTCGGTCTGGTTGCCGGTAGCCGGGTGCTGGTGCCGTTGTGCGGCAAGAGCCTGGACATGGCCTGGTTGGCGGGGCAGGGCTATCGCGTGCGGGGTATCGAGCTGTCGCGTCGGGCGGTGGAGGACTTCTTCCAAGAGCAGGGGCTGCAGGCGCAGGTTTGGCAACAGGGTGCGTTCGAGGTCTGGTGCAGTGGTGAGGTGGAGCTGTGGTGTGGCGATTTCTTCGCCTTGCGCGCCGAGGATGTGGCCGATTGCGTGGGGCTGTATGACCGGGCTGCCTTGATTGCCCTGCCGCCGCAAATGCGTGAGCGATACATGGGCTTGCTTTCGCAAATACTGCCTGTGGGCAGTGGGCTTCTGGTGACTTTGGACTACGAGCAGAAACTGTTGGCGGGGCCGCCGTTTTCGGTCGCCGACGAGGAAGTGCGGCGTGGGTTTGCCGGTTGGCAGGTGGAGGAAGTGGAGGCGCGAGACGTGATAGGGGAAAGCCCTAAGTTCTTGCAGGCGGGGGTCAAGCGCCTGGTGGAGCGGGTGTATCGCGTACAGTTCTGATGTGGGTTTGCCTGTGCCGGCCCTATCGCCGGCAAGCCGGCTCCCACAGAGACACCCGCAGTTCTGAGGATTTGTGGCTTACATGTGCGGGCCGGCTGCATAAAAAAGGGCGACCGAAGTCGCCCTTTCTTGTTGGCGGTGAATCAGCCGCGGCGGCGCAGCGCCTCGATGCGTTCTTCCAGCGGCGGGTGGCTCATCAGCAGGCCGGCCAGGCCATGCTTGAGGCCGCCGTTAATGCCGAAGGCCTTCATGGTGTCGGGCATGTGCACCGGCAGGCCTTGCTCTACGCGCAGGCGCTGCAGGGCGCCGATCATCGCGGCAGTGCCGGCCAGTTGAGCACCGGCTTCGTCGGCGCGGTATTCGCGGCGGCGCGAGAACCACATCACGATCATGCTGGCGAGGATGCCCAGGACCAGCTCGGCGACGATGGTCGCCACATAGTAGGCAATGCCCTGGCCTTCTTCGTTCTTGAAGATCACCTTGTCGACGAAGTTGCCGATGATGCGGGCGAAGAACATCACGAAGGTGTTCACCACGCCTTGCACCAGCGCCAGGGTGACCATGTCACCGTTGGCCACATGGCCGATCTCGTGGGCCAGCACGGCGCGCACCTCATCAGGCGAAAAGCGCTCCAGCAGGCCTTGGGATACTGCTACCAATGCGTCGTTGCGGTTCCAGCCGGTGGCGAAGGCGTTAGCCTCGTAGGCCGGGAAGATACCCACTTCGGGCATTTTGATACCGGCTTCGCGCGACAGCTCTTCGACCGTCTGCAGCAGCCATTGCTCGTGGCGGGTACGCGGCTGGGAGATGATCTGGGTGCCGGTGCTCATTTTCGCCATCCACTTGGAGATGAACAGCGAAACGAGGGAGCCGGCAAAGCCGAACACGGCGCAGAAGACCAGCAGGCTGCTGAGGTTGAGGTCAACCCCGTTGGCGGCCATGAACCCGTTGAAGCCGAACAGGCTCAGGGTAATGCTTGCAACCAGCACCACCGCAAGGTTGGTGGCTACAAACAACAGAATGCGCATCATGGTTGTTACGTTCTCCTGACGGATGAGTGTGTTGCGTATGCGGGGTATATAAGGGGCCGGACGCGCCGATTCAATCGGGGGACTATTTCAAACTGTGTACGGCGGAGTATGGCAGAGGATCTGGCGTGGGCTGTGAGCTAGAGCGTTGCAGGATGTAAGAGAGGTTATGCGGGGTTGCAGGGGGCTGCTTTGCAGCCCAATCGCCGGCAAGCCGGCTTGTATGGTAGGACTCGAAGGGGTGGGTGGGACCTAAAGCCGGCTTCTGACTGTT